>CAMBUI010000010.1 GCA_945870915.1 Candidatus Kuenenia stuttgartensis
GGGGTGCTCGCCCCTCCCGCACGGCGGTGAATCCGCGGCATGATTTCGCACCCCGCTGGTCACCGGGGTGGAAGTCCATGCACACACCCACGGAACCAACCGCGGCGCTCGCCGCGCTGATCGCTGGCAACCAGCGGCACATCGACCGACGCTCCGAGGGGCGGCGCGCGTCGTCGCCGGCGGTGGCCTTGGGCGCGGTGCGGCCCTTCGCCGCGGCGATCGAGGTCGAGCCTCTTCCGGAGACGCTCGGCGAGCTCTTCGATGTCTCGCCCGAGCAGCTGCACGCGTTCGTGCTCTCGCCGGACGGCGCCGGCATGAGGTCGGGGCGGTTCGAAATGGTTGTGCCCGGCGAGGACGAGCTCGTCCGCGTCGTCGAAGGCTCGCTGGAGCCGCTTGGGTTCGTGCTGGTGGTCGTCCTCGCGAGGCTGAGCCCGCGCGGGTCGGCGCTGGAGGCGGCGTTCGCCCGATCGGAGCAGCGTGCGTTCGCGGTGGTCCGGCGGCTGCTCGGCCCCTCGGCGCGCCTCACCGGGGCGATCGGGGCGGGTCGGCTGCGCATGGTCGCGGCGATCGTCGACGAGGTCGACGGCCGCGTGCACTGGCTCGGCGAGCATCCCGAGCAGCGCGAGCTCGTCGGACAGGCGCGGCGGCCGAAGTAGACTGCGCGGACCATGTCGACGACGACCGCGACCGTCATGGCGGGCATTCCCGCCACCAACCTCTCGCTCTTCCATGCGATCCGCTTCAAGGTCGGCGACCCGGCGGCGTTGATCACGCTGCCGACGGCGTCCGGCGGCGCCGAGCGGCTGCTCATCATCCGCGACATCGAGATGGAGCGCGCCAAGCGGAACGCCAAGGCCGATGCGGTGCGCTGCCCGGCCGACTTCGAGCCCGTCGGCGGACTGTCCGGCGACCGCGAGACGGCGACCGCGCAGTCGGTCGCGCAGTGCCTCGTCTCGCGCGGGATCACGCGCGTGCGCTCCGACCGCTCGCTGCCGCTCATCTACGCGCACTTCATCGGGAAGGCCGGCATCGCGCTCGAGTGCGACACCGAGCTGGGCGTGCTCGGGCGCCGCGCCAAGGATGCCCAGGAACTCGAATGGCTGCGCGAGGCGCAGCGCGCGACCGAGGGCGCGATGCGCATGGCGTGCGAGACCGTCGCCCGCGCCCGCGCCGCCGCCGACGGAACGCTCGTGCACGACGGCGCGCCGCTCACCGCGGAGCGCCTTCGCGCGCTGATCGACATCCACCTCCTCGAGCACGGATACGAGAACCCGGAGTCGATCGTGGCGTGCGGACCGCAGGGCGCCGACTGCCACGACCACGGCCACGGCGCGCTCCACACGGGACAGCCGGTGATCGTCGACATCTTCCCGCGCAACCGCAAGACGCTCTACAACGGCGACATGACCCGCACCGTGGTGCACGGCGCGATCGCACCCGAGCTGGCGCGCATGCACGCGGCCGTCGTCGAGGCCAAGCGCGACGCGGTCGCGGCGGTCCGTCCGGGAGCGACGGGGCAGTCGGTGCACGAGGCCACCCTTGCCGCGCTCGCCCGCCACGGATTCGCGGCGGGCCAGCCGTCGCAGCCCCGCGTGCCCGTGATCTCGCACGGCACGGGTCACGGAATCGGACTCGAGGTGCACGAGCCGCCGCTGCTGGCGATGAAGGGCCCCGAACTGGTGGTGGGCGACGTGCTCACGGTCGAGCCGGGGCTGTACGCGCTCGGGATCGGCGGCATCCGCGTCGAGGACATGGTGGCCGTGACCGCCTCGGGATGCGAGAACTTCAACACCCTGCAGGAGTCGCTTGTCTGGGCTTGACGACGGGGCTTGACGTCGGGGCTTGAAGTCGCGGCTTGAAGTCGGGGCTTGACGCGGACGCGCCGCCCCGCGTGGCTCACTCGTCGCCGTCGTCGTCGTAGGTCGCGGCCTGCTCGCCGGTGCGGATCTTGACGGCGGCACGCGCCGGGGCGTGGCCGTCGGCATAGTGGCGTGCCGCCTCCTTGCAGACCTCGGCGAGCGCCTGGTGGAGCTTCTCGTGGTCGGGCACGGCGTCGAGCCGCTCGAGCAGCGCGTCGACCTGGCGGGCGGGTTCGGCGGTCCGGTCGAGGGTCTCGATCGCGGCGTCGCCGAGCTGCTCGGTGGCCTCGATGAACCACGCGAGTTCGGGCTTGTCCCACTTGCGCGGCGGGTCGATGCGGGTGCGCACCGTGACCTGGCCGATCGCGACCACGGGGCAGAGCCCGAGCTGCGTCTTCGGCTCGCGGCAGAGGAACACGGCGGGGATCTCGCGCTCCAGCGCGAGCAGGCGCAGGCGGCGCGCGTCGGCGCCGACCAGCGGGGGCTGCACGAGGTAGCACTTCGCCTCGAGCTGGCGCTCCTCGGTGAGCGGCTCCTCGACGATCACGATCTTCTTCGAGTCGAACGCGATCTGCATGCGCTGGCGCCGCGCCTCCTGCAGCGGCAGCAGCACGCGCGCCATGAGGTTGAAGTCGCACTCGGCGCGCGCCATGTCGAGCGCGCGGGCGCACAGGCGCTCCGCCTCGAACCAGTGGTTGCGGGAGAGGGCCTGCTGGGCCTTGGTCATCAGGCTGTTGACGGAGGTGCTCTTGACGGTCGCCATGATGGATCCTGCGTTCACTTCTGCGGGTTCGTGTGCCGGGCCGCGACCTTCGCGGCCGCGCCGGCCAGCGCGGCGAGCGTCTCGGCGAAGCGCCTGGTGGTCGCGGGGAATTCGTACATGAGGCAGTCGGAGACGGCGGTGGTGTCCTGCGACTGCATGGCGGTGCGCAGCGCGCGCAGCTGGGCGTCGAGCGCGGCGATCGCTCCGTCGAGATCGATGCCGGCGGCCTTCGCGTCGTCGCGCGAGAGCACGCCGAGCTCGAGGCCGCGCGAGACCGCGGTCTGCACCGAACCCCAGATGGCGAGCGCCTCGAGCAGCTTCTGCATGCCCTCGCCCTCGCGGTTCGACTGCATGAGCCGGGCGGCGGCGCGCTGGATCTCCTCGGCGTTGAGCACGGCCTCGGTCGCGTGGGCGAAGGTGTCGCGGAGCAGCTCCGCGGGATGTGCGGTGGAGAGGCGGATCTCGCTGGCGCCGCGCGCGGTGTGCTCGGGTCGGGAGAGGTCCTCCTCGCACCAGGCGATGCCGTCGACCTCGATCTCCACGATCATGCGGCCGGTCTGTCCGGCGAGCGTGGCGGCCTCCTGGAGCGCGACGCCCACGGTGTCGGCGCGGAGGGTGGTTTCACGATCGTCGAGCAGGATGCGCATGGAGGGGGCCTTTCGTCGGCACGATAGGTGCGCCGAGAGGGGTGCTATCGGCCTCCGGGGAGGGCCGAATGAGCGAATCGTTCGAATTGCGCGGGGCCGGCCGAGAACCCGCCGGCCGTCAGGCCTGGGGACCGGGCTGGGCGGCGGCGGCGGCGCTCTGGGGCTGCCACATGGCGGGCACCGAGCGCTTGTCGTCCGACCGCAGCCGCTCGAGCGCGCGTCCGTGGACGCCCCCGGCGCTCGCCACCAGCGCATCGCACAGCTCGTGCACCTGCGCGATGTCGGTGAACTCGGCGCGGAGCTCCTCGATGCGGGTGGTCATGGTCGCCCCGGCCTCGCAGAACAGCCGGCGGTAGGCGGTGCGGACCGCGTCGATGGCGCGCTCGGAGGCGCCGCGGCGGGTCATCTGGATGTGGTTGTGGCCGCGGATGCGGGCCGGCGAACCCTCGACGATGAGGTACGGCGGGACGTCCTTCGCGACGCGCGCGAGGCCGCCCACGAGCGCGCACGCGCCGACGGTGACGAAGTGGTGGAAGGCGGCGTTGCCACCGATGGTCGCACCGTCGCCGACATGCACATGCCCCGCGAAGAGCACCGCGTTGGCGACGGTGATGTCGTTCCCCAGCCGGCAGTCGTGCGCGACATGCGCCCCGACCATGAGCAGGTTCCCGTCGCCGATCCGGGTCGCGCCGCCGCCGGTGGTGGTGCCGCGGTGGATCGTGACCTGCTCGCGGATGTGGTTGCGGTCGCCGATCTCGAGCCAGGTCTCCTCGCCGCGGTACTTGCGGTCCTGCGGCGTGCCGCCGATCGAGGAGAACGGATACAGCACGTTGTCGGCGCCGAGCCTGGTGTGGCTCTCGATCACCACGTGGTTGCGGAGGATCGTGCGCGGGCCGACCGTCACCTTGGGACCCACCACGCACCACGGGCCCACGACGGCATCGTCCGCGACCTGCGCGGTGCTGTCGATGACGGCGGTGGGGTGGATCGAGGCCATTCGCGGTGCAGTCTCGTCGGGGTCACTCGATCTCGGGGTCGACCATCATGAAGCGGAGCTCGGCCTCGGCGGCGACCTTGTCGCCCACGAGCGCGCGGCACTTGAGGTGGCCGGTGCGGGCGGTCGCGCGGATGTTCTCCGCCTCGAGCACGACCTGGTCGCCGGGCACGACCGGCTTGCGGAGCTTGACCCGGTCGATCGAGAGCAGGATCGCGATCTTGCCGGTGTGCTCGAGCACGTTCGAGAGCAGGAGCCCGCCGAGCTGCGCCATCGCCTCGACCAGCAGCACGCCCGGCATGATCGGCGTGCCGGGATAGTGGCCCTGGAAGAACGGCTCGTTGATGGTCACGTTCTTGATGCCGACGGCGCGGCGCGCGCCATCGACCTCCACCACGCGGTCGACGAGCAGCATCGGGTAGCGGTGGGGCATCAGCTTCTGGATGGCGCGGATGTCCATCACCTTGCCGTCGACGACCGTCTTGCGGAGGTCGGCCGCGAGCATCTGCTCGCGCACGCGCAGGGCGAGCTTGCGGTTGAGCCCGTGGCCCGAGCGCACGGCGAGGATGCGCCCCTGGATCGGGGCGCCGATGAGCGACAGGTCGCCGATGACGTCGAGCACCTTGTGGCGCACCGGCTCGTCGTCGAAGCGGTAGGCGTTGTCGATCGGGTCGCCGTTGTCGCCGATCACCAGGATGTCGCGCGGCGTGAGGTGCTTGCACAGGCCGGCGGCCTGGAGCGCCTCGGCCTCCTCGCGCAGGCTGTAGGTGCGGGCCGGGGCGATCTCGCCGATGTAGTTGCCCTCGGCCACGTTGTACGAGAAGGTCTGGTGGCGGATCCGGTGGCCGCGCTGGCCGTAGTCGAGGTCGTAGACCACGCGCATGCCCTCGGCGTCGTAGGGCATCGCGGCGATCATGCCGTCGGGCTCCTCGATCACGATCGGCTCGCGGATCTTGAACACCTTGCGCGGCGCGTCCTGCTCGACGATGCCGGCCTCGAGCATCGGCTCGGCGAAGAGCGCCGCCGATCCGTCGCCGCAGGGCAGCTCGGGGCCGTTGATCTCGATGGTCGCGTTGTCGATGCGCAGGCCGGCGATCGCCGACAGGCAGTGCTCGACGGTGTCGATGGTCACGTCGCCCGACTTGAGCGTGGTGCGCCGCGGCCTGGGCGCGACATGGTCGGCGGTCGCGGGGATGCGCACCGGCGGATTGAGGTCGGTGCGGACGAAGGCGACACCGCTGTGGGGCGGAGCGGGCTGGATGGTGATGGTGGCGTCGGCGCCAAGCATCAGGCCCTTGCCCCGCACGGTCACGGGGCGGGCGAGCGTGCGCTGCCTCGGGGCGGCGGCGAGGCCGGTGGACTCGCCGAGCGGCGCACGGGCGGCCGTCGGGGTGAGCGAGCCGGGGTTGGAAGCCGGCTTCGTGGTCTCCGACTTCATGTGCTCTTCGGCGCCTCGAGAAAGTGCTTCAGTTGACGATGCCACTCGGGGAGTTTACGGACGAGCGCGATCTCCCGCAAAGCCGCGCGGAACTCCTGCGCCGGCATGCCGCCCCAGGTCTCGCCGTCCGGGATGTCGCTCATAACTCCCGACCGGGCGGCGAGCGAGACTCCGCGGCCGATGTTGAGGTGGTCGGCGATGCCGCAGCCGCCGCCGATGCGGGTGCCATCCCCGATCCGGGTGCTTCCCGCGACGCCCGTCAGGCCGCTCATGACGACGCAGCGGCCGATGTCGACGTTGTGGCCGATCTGGCAGAGGTTGTCGATCTTGGTTCCGGCACCGATCCGGGTGGCGCCGAACTTGCCGCGGTCCACGCAGCTGTTGGCGCCGATCTCGACATCGTCCTCGATCAGCACGTTGCCGATGTGGGGGATCTTGGCGATGCCGCGGCCGTCGGGGCTCGGGCGGTAGCCGAAGCCGTCGGTGCCGATGGCGACGCCGGAGGCCAGGATGACGCGGTTCCCGATCACGCAGCGCTCGCGCACGACGACATGGGCGTGCAGCACGCAGTCGTCGCCGATCCGGGCGCCCTGGTAGACCGAGACGCCCTCGAGCAGCGCCGTGCGCGCCCCGACCGAGGCGCCCGCGCCGATGCTGACGAACGGACCGACGCGCGCACCTTCGCCGATGGTCGCGGTGGGGTGGATCCGCGCGCTCGGGTCGACGCCCGGCGGCGGGAGCAGCTCCGGCTCGGCGAACAGCTCGAGGATCGCGATCATCGCGTGGTCGGCGCTCTTGACGCGGAGGATGGCGCGCTGCCGCGCCGCCTCGCCGAGCGGCACATCGGCGCTCACCACCGCCGCGAGGGCGGGGCTGCGCTCGAGGAGCCTGGCGTACTTGGCGCTGCCGACGAAGGTCAGCGAGCGGCTGCCCGCGCGCTCGACGGTCTCGAGCGACTCGACGATGGCCGAGGTGTCGAAGTCCTCGGGGACCTCGAGCGTCGCGCCCACGAGCGCCGCGAGCGCGGCCACGGATCGGTCCGCACGGGACGCGGCGGGGGGGCGGGACTGGCCATCAGCGGGGTTCGCCACGCGGTGTTCCTTTCACTCGGCGTTCATCATGCCGACGAGCTGGTTGGTCACATCGCGCTTCGGGCTCGCGAACAGGAAGCGGCGGGCCGAGATCTGCGACATGGTGCGCGCGGCGTTCGCCGGGTCCATCTCGGGCACCGAGTCGTCGAGGAGGATGTAGTCGTAGCCCTCCTTCTCGGCGAAGCGGCGGACCGCGTCCTTGATCGCGAAGTAGGTCTCGCGCAGCGCCCGCGCCTTCTCGAGCTCGAGCTTGGCGTTGGCGAACTGCTGGACGGCGCGGAGCTCGCCGACCGCCGCCTGGAGCTTGCCGATCGCATCGGCCTGCTCCTTCGAGCCCTCCTTGAAGCTCTCCATCTCGCTCTCGAGCTCGCGGACGCGTGACTCCGCCTCCTTGACCTGCTTGTTGAGGGTCTCGCCCACGAGCTTGACCTTCGCCTGCTCGGCCTCGTAGCGCTTGAGCGAGTTGAAGGTCTTCTCGAGGTCGACGGTGGCGACCTTGACCGGCTCGGCGGCGCCCGCGCCCGACGCGCGCAGGAGCGACGCCCCCGCGATCGCGGCGAAGACGGCGACGAGCAGGAGCTCGGGCCGCATCAGTCCGCGGAACATGCCCGTCGCGCTCGGAAGACCACCGGTGTTGCTGTGCGTGCTGCGTGCCATGTTGGTTCTCCCGGGTCGCTCAGCCCGCCTTGGGGCGGCTGTTGTTGATCTGGACGATGAGCTTCTCGGTGACATCGACCGTGCGGGTCGAGTGCAGCACGCGCAGCTGGGTGATCTGGGCCTTGACCTGCGTCTCGAGCGGCGGGGCGTCCTTGGAGCGCTGCGCGGTGATCTCGATCTTCGAGTCGTCGACCATGACGAGGTCGAGCTTCTCGTTCTCGCAGAGCCGGGCGCAGCCCTCGCGCACCGCGCGGTAGACCGCCTGCCACTTGAGGCTCCGCTCGCGGTCGAGCTCGAGCTCCTTCATGCCGTTCCACGCCTCGGCCTGGAGGCGCTTGAGGCGGAACTCGTCGAGCTTGCGCTCCTTCGCCTCGCCCTCGGACATGGCCTTGATCTCCTTGTCCATCGCCTCGAGCGCGGCGCTGCGCGCGCGGCCCTCCTCGATGAAGCGGGCCTCGAGGTTCTTGAGCTTCACGTCCCACTCGGCGGCCTCGTTGAGGCGGTCGAAGACGGTGGCCATGTTCACCACGCCGACGGCGGTCGGGGCGGCGGCGAGCACCACCGGGCGGCGCGCCTCGGCGTTGCCTGCGAGGAATGCGGCGCCGGCGATGGCGGCACCGGCGGCGATGGCGATGAGGTTCGGGCGATGCATGGAGGATCTCTCTGGGGACGGGCGCGGAGGGCGCAGATTGTACGGACGCCCGCGGGACGCGTCGGCATTCCCGATCCGCGCGGTCAGAAGGGGATCTCGGCCGAGAAGCTGAACACCTGGGTCTCGTCCGTGTCTTCCTTGAGCAGCGGCACCGCGAAGTCGAAGGCGAGCGGCGCCGGCCCGAACGCGGGGATGTAGAGGCGGACGCCGAAGCCCACCGAAAGCCGGTACTGGTCGAGGCTCACCTCCTCGGTGACCGTGCCGGAGTCGACGAACATCACGCCGGAGAAGGCGTCCTTGACCAGCGGGTGCTCGAGCTGCGCGCCGGCGAAGAAGAGCCAGTTGCCGCCGATCGGGTCGTTCGGGGCGGGGAGCGTCGGGTCGATGGCGCCCCGCGACTTGGGGCTGACGGTGCGGAACTCGAAGCCGCGGAAGTTGCGGCCGCCGAGGTAAAGCCGCTCGTAGGTCGGGACATCGTCGCCGACGATGTACGCGGCGTCGGTGTTGACCTTGAGGGTGGTCCGGTTGCCGAGCAGGTCCTCGGTCACCGTGAAGAACTGGGTGTAGCCCGCGCGCAGCACCGTGAAGGGGTCGATGTCCTCGAAGCTCTGGAACTGCGTGACGCTGAACTCCGAGTTCGAGCCGCGGCTCGGGCGCATCTGGCGGTCGACGTCGGTGCGCTTCACGAAGAACCCGCCCGACAGGAACGAGCTCGGCCCGCGGTCCTCGTAGACCTCGATCGCGGCGTCGGGATCGAACTCGCCGAGCTCGACCCACTGGTAGCCGCCGGTCAGGCCGACCGTCCAGAAGTCGCCGAGCTTGCGCGACAGGGTGACGGGCACGGTGGCGCGCGTCTCCTGGTAGTCGGGGTACAGGCGGATCCGGTAGGCGGGCGATCCGCGCAGCGCGTAGTCGCTCTCGAAGAGATGCGGCTCGAGCAGGTCGAAGGACAGCGTCGAGACCTCGTTGCCGGGCGCGATCGACATCGAGAACTGCTGGCCGGCGCCGCGGAAGGCGCGGCCGGCGATCAGTTCGTCGAGCGTCTCGGGCGTGTCGGCGATGTCGAAGTTGCGCTGGTTGACGCTGAACTCGCCGAAGACGCCCGAGTCGGTGCCGAGGCCGACGCCGAAGTTCACGCTGCCGGTGTTGCGCTCCTTGACCTCGATGAGGACATCGCGCACCTCGCTGCGGACGAGCGCGAGGCGCGCCTGCGCGGCGGGGTCGGCGGCGGGGTCGGTTGCCGCGGTCGCCTGCGCGCCCGGCGCGGGCGTCGACGCGGCGCCCGCGGCGGGCTCGACATCGAGCGCATCCTGGTCCTCGGCGCGCGGGCGCTGGACGGTCACGCGGACATCGTTGAACAGCTGCGTCGCGCGCACGCGCTCGGTCGAGCGCTCGATCTCGCGGCCGTCGAGCACGCGGCCCGGCTGCATGCGGACGAGCCGGCGGACGACCTTGTCCTTGGTCAGGAAGTTGCCCTGGATGTTGACCAGCCCCGCGACGGTGCGCGGTCCCTCGCGGACCGAGAGCAGGAGGTCGACCTCGGGCTGCTCGCCCACGCGCACGGTGCGGTCGGTCACGTCGACATCGACGTGGCCGAGCAGCAGGTAGCTGTCGCGCACGCTGGCGATCGACTTGTCGAGCTTGAGCCGCGAGTAGATGTCGCCCGGGTGGATGTACAGCAGGTCGTTGATCTGGTCGTTGCTGAAGACGACCAGCGGCTTCGGTCCCTCGGCGCCGACGCCCTCGACGACCACCGAGCGCAGGCGGTAGCGCCGGCCCTCGGAGACCACGAAGACGGCCTTCGCCTCCTTCGAGTCGGCGGAGATCTCGACGCGGCGGTCGACGCGCACATCGACGAATCCACGGTCCTTGTAGTACTTGTCGAGCGCGGCGACGTCGTCGACGAGGATCTCCTCGTCGAGCTCGCCCTTGGCGAACAGCGGCACCGCGGTGCGGGTGCGGATCTCGCCTCCGAGCTCCTTGGCGGTGATCGAGTCGTTGCCGGTGAAGTCGATCTCCTTCACCTTGACGCGCGGTCCCTCGACGATGCGCAGGATCAGGATGCCCGTGTCCTTGAGCCGCGACTCGTCGACCGTGACCTCGGCGAGGTAGTGCCCGCGCTTCTTGTAGAGGTCCTTGATGCGGGCGACGGCCTGCTCGAGCAGGAAGTCGTCGCGCGGACCGCCGGCGTAGAGGGGGATCGACTTGCGGAGCTCCTGGTCGGAGATCAGCTTGTTGCCGACCACCTGCAGGTCCTTGACGATCGGCTGCTCGGCGAAGGTGTAGGTCAGCTCGACCGAGCCGTCGGGCAGCACCGTGGCGCTGGCCTGGATGGTGCCGAACTGGCCGAGCCGGTAGAGCGTCGCGACATCGTTGCGGACCGACTTCGGATCGAAGGGCTGGCCCGCCGCGACGCGGATGTTGTTGAGCACCTCGCGCTCGGGCACGCGCTCGAGTCCCTTGAAGACGAGCCGCGCGATGGGGCGGTCGGCCAGCTGCTCGTCGTCGATCGACGAGGCCGGCGACTGTGCGAGCGCGGTGCCGCAGATCGCGCCGGCGATCACCGCCGCCGCGAGCCCGCGGCGGAGTGCGCTGCGGTGGCGGGGGCTGTGGTGCGGATCGCGCGGTTCGTACGGCATTGGCGGCGCAGGATAGCGGTTCGCGGGAGGGTTCGCGGGCGCGTCCGCGCGCTAGCGGCGGCCGCGGGGGCGCGTTACCCTTCGGATCTATGACCACCGCCGCCGACGCCCTCAAGCGCACGCCGTTCCACGCCCTCCACCTCGACCACAAGGCCAAGATGGTGGAGTTCGCCGGCTACGAGATGCCGATCGCCTACGGGTCGATCATCGAGGAGCACAAGTGGTGCCGCTCGTCGGCGGGCTTCTTCGACGTGTCGCACATGGGCCGCCTGCGCTTCAGCGGCCGGCACGCGCGGAAGTTCCTCGACCATGTCTGCACCCGCCAGGTGTTCGGCATGTCGGCGGGCATGGTGCGCTACTCGCTCGTCTGCAACGACCAGGGCGGCTGCCGCGACGATGTGCTCGTCTACTGCGTCGACGAGGACGAGTACCTCATGGTCTGCAACGCCTCCAACCGCCACAAGCTGCTCAAGCACTTCGCCGAGCGCAAGGGCGACTTCTCGTTCAAGCTCGAGGACGAGACCGAATCGACCGCGATGGTGGCGATCCAGGGCCCGAAGGCCATGGACCTGATCTCGCGCATGTCGAGCACCATCCCCTCGATGAAGCGCTACCGCTTCATGGTCAAGAACCTGGTCGTCATCAAGCTGCTGGTCTCGCGCACGGGCTACACCGGCGAGGACGGCGTCGAGGTGATCCTGCCCGCCGGCATGGCGAAGCTCGCGCTCGGCATGGTGCTCAAGGACATGGGCGGCGACACCAGCGTGGTCAAGCCCGTCGGCCTCGGGGCGCGCGACACGCTGCGGATGGAGGCGGGCATGCCGCTGTACGGCCACGAGATCACCGAGGAGATCGACCCCGTGTCGGCCGGCCTCGAGTTCGCCATCAAGTTCGACAAGGGCATGACGGGTACCGCCGACGACGAGCGGACCGGCACCTTCATCGGGCAGGAGGCGCTCCGCCGCATCAAGGCGGAGGGTCCGAAGCGCCGGCTGGTCGCGCTGTTCGTCGAGGGACGCCGCTCGCCGCGGCAGGGGATGCAGGTCCTCTCCGGCGGCCAGGTCGTCGGAGAGCTCACCAGCGGCTGCATCTCGCCGAGCCTCGACCGCGGCATCGCGATGGCGTACGTGCCCGCGGCGATGGCCGCGGAGGGCACGGCCTTCGAGGTCGACCTCGCGGGCAAGGGCACGACGCCCGCGGTGGTGACCAAGTCGCCGTTCCTGAGCAACACCTGATCCTGAGCAACACCTGATCGATCGACCGACCGACCGTCCGCGGCGCGGCGCGCTGGCGGTCGCGGACCACGAAACACAACGCCCCGCGGGTGCGCGGGGCGTTGTCACATGGTTCCAAACGGCGGGAATCCCCCTTCGGAATCCCTGGGTCGGGATCCCGGGGTCGGGATCCCCGCGTTCGAAGTCGTTCCGTCGTCAGCCAAGCCGCGCGTCGCGGCGCTGGATCGGGATGCTGCGCGGGGCCGGCCGTGCGTCGCGACCGTCGTCCGTGGTCCGCTCCTGCATCATCTGGCGCAGGAACCGGAGCGGGCGCTCGTCGGTGATCTTCTGCTGCAGGCGGCGGAGCGCCTCGACCTCGATCTGGCGCACGCGCTCGCGCGTGAGGCCGACCTCGTGGCCGATCTGCTTGAGCGTGAGCGGCTCCTTGCCCTCGAGGCCGTAGCGGAGCCGGATGACACGCGCGTCGCGCTCGTCGATCTCCTCGAGGAGCTGCAGGACGAGGCGGAACTCCTCGCGCTGGGTGACCGACTCCTCGGGCTTGCCGTGGCGGTGGTCCTCGAAGAACTCGTGGAGCTCGATGCCCTCGCCGCCCTCGCCGGAGGGGGACTGGCTGGGCGCGTTGTAGGCGCGCACCGCGCGGCGCACGACATTCAGCTTGCGCACCGGGATCTTGAGGTCGTCGGCGAGCTCCTGGGTCGTCGCCTGGCGGCCGAGCTTCTCCTCGAGGCGGCGCGAGGCCTCCTTCCAGCGGGCGATCAGGTCGACCATGTAGGCCGGGATGTGGATCGGCTGGACGGCGTTGATCAGCGTGCGCTTGATGGCCTGCTTGATCCACCACGAGGCGTAGGTCGAGAAGCGGGCGCCCTGCGCGGGGTCGAAGCCCTCGACGGCGCGGATCAGGCCGATGTTGCCTTCCTCGATGAGGTCGGCGAGCGACAGCCCGCGGTTGACGTAGTTCTTGGAGATGGAGATCACCAGGCGCAGATTGGCCCGGATCATCCGGTCCTTCGCGGATGAATCGTTGTCGTTGATGATGCGCCAGCCGAGCACCTTCTCCTCCTCGGCATTCAACAAGGGAACCTCGTTGATCTGCTTCAGATAGAGATGAAGGTCTGACTGGAGTGACGAGCGACCCATTTGAACCTCGCTACCGGAAGAGCAAACAAAAGTGCTCCGAGTCCTGCTGCAGGCCCGATGCGGGCGATCGTCCCTCGTTGGCACGGGGAAGCCGCGGTCGTCGACGACATGACGCCACGAGATCCGGGAGCGCGTCATGCGCTTCGGATCCTTTGCTCCCTCGTACGCCCTACTTCCTTGTGGGCGGGACTCTCACTCGCCTCGTCCGCCCGATGTCCACGCGTTGCTTTCGCGCCGCGCGCACCCGGGAAGACCCTGCGAACTGACCTTCGGAACACAACCTCCGTTCGGTGGTCGGCACGGCCCCGCCGACGCTTGAAAGCATACACCTCCGCTCCCGTCCGAACAGGTCGGATGATGACAAGTGGACCGAACTTTCGGTTTGGGGAGGCCGATGAATACGGTTGAGAACGTGTCATGACGCTTGACCTCACCGGTTTCCTTCGCGAGTTCGCCTTCGAGTCCGGGCGCGTCAACGCCCGCCTCGTGCAGGGGGACGACGGGCGCGAACTGCTGCAGGTGCGGGTGGAGCTCGGCGCGCTGCAGATGGAGGTCGAGGGGCGGCCCGATGGCGCGCCCAGCGCCCTCGATGCTGCCCGCGCGCGGCACCAGGCAAGCCTGGTGGCGGCCGTGGGCGGCCTGACGGCGACCGAGGGCGCCGCGGTTCGGCTCGAACTCGTGATGATCCAGCAGCGCGCGGTGGCGTTCCTCGCGGTCGGCGACGCGGCGCGGGCGCATCGCGATGCATCGTCGCTGGTCGAGGGCACCGGGCTGCTGGTCGACCATGGGCCCGCAGCCGAGCGCGAGTGGGCGGAGGGCGCGAGGTTCTCGGTCCTCGTGTTGCGAACGCGATGCGCCGCGATGGCGCTCATGGCGATCGGGCGCACGCGCGACGCCGCGGCCGCGATCGAGGCAGGGCTCGAGGCGCTCTGCGTTGCGGCGGAGCGCCTTGGCATCGCCGACGGCTTCGAGTCGCTCGGCGATGTGATCGCGTTGCGGACGATGCGGGACACGCTTGTTCCGCAGCTGCCGCCGGCGCAGCGCGCCGAGCTCGAGGCGCGGCTGCGCGCCGCGGTGCTGGCGGAGAACTACGAGCTCGCGGCGATCCTGCGCGACGAGCTGCGGCTGCTGTAGCGGGGGGCGTCAGCTCGCCGTCTGCGCGGCCTGGAGCTCGACGTAGATCGTGATCTCCTGACCGTCGCGGAGGACGACCGCCTGCACCTTGGCGCCCGGATCATGCGTGCGGAGGTCGTCGACGAAGGCCTGGCGGTCCTTCATCTCCTTCTTGTTCCACTTGACGATCTTGTCGCCCTTGCGGATGCCGGCCTTGTCGGCGCTGCCGTCCTTGGTCACGTCGACGACGTCGAGGCCCGACTGGTCGTCGGTCTCGCGTGTGCGCATGCCGGCACGCACCTTCATGGGCTGCGCGCGCATCGGTCCGCGGGCGGCCTCGTCCATCTCGAACCGCGCCTCGCGCTTGGCCATGTCCCAGCAGAGCTCGTGCCAGAGATGCACGGCCTTGACCGACATCTCGCGGTCGATCTGGTCGTAGGTGTCGCGCGAGGTGTGGTAGTCCTCGTGGAAGTCGGCGCAGATGGCGAACAGGATCGGCACGCCGACCGCCTGGAAGCTCGCGTGGTCGCTGCCGCCGCCACCGCCGCCGCCGCGGCTGGCGGTGTGGACGACGGTCATGCCGGAGGCGTCGAAGAAGGGCTTGGCCCACTCGGTCATGCCCTTGGCGTTGCCCGAGCTGGTGACCGCGACGCGGCCGTTCTTGATGCGGCCGATCATGTCGAAGTTCATCATCAGGACGGTGTCCTTGATGGGGTAGATCGGGTTGTCGACGTAGAAGCGGCTGCCGATGAGGCCGCTCTCCTCGGCGCTGAAGCCGGCGAAGACGATGGTGCGCAGCGACGCGTCGGCGGGGGCGGCGTCGTAGGCCTTCTTGAGGCTCTCGCCGAGCAGGATGATGCCCGCGGCGCCGGAGGCGTTGTCGTCGGCGCCGGGGTGGAGCTTGCCGGGACCCTCGCGCGAGCCGAAGTCGCCCATGCCGAGGTGGTCGAGGTGGCCGCCGATCACGATGACCTCCTTGGCGAGCGCGCCGCGGCCGGGCAGCGTCGCGACGACGTTCTCCGCCTTGACCGGGCGCTCCTCGGTGCGGCCGGCGACGGCGAGCTTCGAGTCGGCGAGGTCGAAGCTCGCGGCCTCGCCCGCCTTCGGCTCGTCGGCGAGCTTGCGGAGGTCCATCAGGGTGCGGTTGCCGCCGCAGCGCGCGACGATGTCCTCGCCGGCCGCGGTCGACACCATGAAGACGGGCACATCGGCCATCGCCCGCCCACCGCCGGCGGTGAGGCTGTCGATGCGGGGATCGTCGGCGCCGGGGGTGTTCACGACCAGGATCGCGGCGGGCTTGCGCTTGGCGACCGCGGCGATCTTGCCGGCGAAGCCCGCGCGGCCCGACCAGCCGTCGCCGTTCGACCAGCGGCTCTTGCCGTTCGCGTCCATGGGCTCGAAGCGGAGGAGCAGGGCGATCTTGCCCTCGAGCGTGTGGCCCTCGGCGAAGCTGTTGTAGCCCTCGGGGCCGTCCTCGATGCCGTATCCGACGAACGCGACCGCGCCCTCGGCGGTGCCGCTCCGGCCGAGCGAGGTGAGCTTGAAGTCCTTGCCGACGGCGAGCGCCTTCTCATCGGCGCCGCACTTCACCGTGATGGTCTCCTCGACGACCTCGCGCTTGCCGCCGAGCGAGAACGGCTGGCGGTAGCTCCTGGCGGAGCCGTCGGAGGGCGAGAAGGCGGGCTCGAGTCCCGCCTTGCGGAACTGGTCCTCCATGTAGTCCATGGCGCGCTCCATGCCCTTGGTGCCGGGCAGGCGGCCTTCCATCCACGGACTGGCGAGGATGATGAGGTGCTCGTTGAACGCCTGCACATCGGGATCGGCGGCGGCGATGGTGGTGTGGATCTGCGGGCGGTCGGTGCCGGTGCCGGTGCCGGTGCCGGGGGCCGGCGCCGCGTCGGCCGGGGCTGCCGCCGCATCCTGGGCAAGCGCGCGCGGAGTCGCCACAATGGCGGACCATGCAAGCACGCCCGCCATCGAGCCGACGACGACCGCCGACGAAAGCGAGCGCAGGAGCGTGCGCGGGAGCGGCGAGGCGTGGAGCGGGGTCGGGGTCATGGGTGGCTTCCTCGGTGACGGCGTGGTTCGGAGCTGCGATGCTGGCCGCCGCGATCGCGGGGCAAGGCGATTGTTCTACCACGGCGGACGCGGAACGCACGCGCATGGATGTCGTTTTCGGAGCGAATGGCGCGGAATCGACGCGACACCCGCAGGACGGTCCGCACTGCGACCTCAAGTTCCGCGTGACTCCCGAGGCGTTCGTGGCGGAGATCTCGATGAACCTGGTGTTCCTCGACTGGATGCTCCAGTTCCCGCGCGAGGACGGCGAGCGGATCGACCCGAGCGAGCTCCCGCAGCTGGCGCCGCTGCTCGATGCGTACTTCGCCGCGCAGATGCCGGTGACGGTCGACCGTGTCCGCGTCGCGCCGGCCGTCCGGGCGATGACGGTCAACGATCCCGACGAGGTGCTGCTGCCGCTCTTTCCCATCAGCGGCTGGCGCGGGCTGCGGAAGGTCTCGTTCGAGCTCGCCTTTCCGCTCAAGGCGCCGCCGGGCGAGATCTCGGTGGTCTGGCCGGCGTATCCGCCCGACCTGCTGAGCGTGCTGGCGGCGAAGCCTCCGCTCGAGATCGCGGCCGAGTGGACGGCCGACGGTCTGCGCTCGCAGCTGCTCTTCACGCGCGATGAACCCGGGTTCACCTGGCATCGGCCCAGCGGTGGGATCGACGCACGGCTCGAGGCGGTGCCTGCGCCCGCGGCGCCACGGCCGCTCGTGCCCGCGTGGACCACGCTCGCCTTCGTCCTGTTCGCGATCGGATTCGGCTCGGCGGCGTTCGCGCGCAAGCCGCCCCGCGTGGCGCTCGGCCTGGGACTGCTCGCCGCCGCGGTCGCGATCGTGCTCCGTCCGACCGGGCCGGCGTTCCTCGCCTTCGGTACGCGCGCCGCGCCGCAGCTCGCCGAGCGCGAGGCTGCGGCGACCTTCGAGTCGCTGCACGCCAACCTGTACCGCGCGTTCGACTACGAGGACGAGCGCACGGTCTACGACGCGCTCGCGCGCAGCGTCTCCGGCGGGCTGCTGGAGGAGACCTACCTCTCGGTGCGCCGTGCGCTGGTCATGGAGGAGGAAGGCGGGGCGATGAGCCGCGTGGTCGCGGTGCGTCCGCTGTCCACCGCCGTCGAGTCGCAGGGCGAGATCGAGTTCGATGGCCGGCGCGTGGCCGCGTTCACCATCTCGGCGCGCTGGCAGGTCGATGGCCGCGTCACCCACTGGGGCCACGCGCACGAGCGCACGAACGAGTACGACGGCCGCTTCACCGTGACCGCCGAGCGCGACGGCTGGCGCATCCACGATGCCGAGATCACCCGGCAGGAACGCGTCGACAGCGGCACCGACGGCGCCGTCCCCGCGATCCCTCCCGAAGACGAAGAACTCTGATGCAGCAGGACTCGCGCGGCCAAGTCCGCGCCGGAGCGCGGACTTGCCCACCAACAGCGCGACATGCACGCGGCCAAGTCCGCGCCGGAGCGCGGACTTGCCCACCAACGGCGCGACATGCACGCGGCCAAGTCCGCGCCGGAGCGCGGACTTGCCCACCAACTACGACACGCGCGATCCCGCCTTGACCGCCCGCTGCGGCATGAGCACGACGACATCGCGCTCATCCGCGCCTGGCTTCGCCTCGCCGGACGGCGCAGCGCCCTCGGCGAGCGGCTTGAGGTCGCTCGCGGCGAGGATCATGCCCTGGCTGACCTCGCCCCGCAGCTGGCGCGGCTCGAGGTTGGCGACGATCACGACCTGCTTGCCGACCAGGCTCGCCGGGTCGTACCACGCGCGGATGCCCGCGCAGACCTGTCGGCCTTCGGGGGTGCCGTCGTCGAGTCGGATCTTGAGGAGCTTGTCCGCGTTCGGATGCGGCTCGGCGCTGAGCACCGTGGCCACGCGAAGGTCAAGCTTCGCGAAGTCCTCGAACTTGATCGCGGGGAGGGGTTCGGTCGTCATGATGTTCGGTCTCGATCAGCTCGCGGGGTCGAGCGGAGGAACGGGCGCGCCCGAGGTCGGGATGTCCGACTCCTCGCGGCTCGGCTTGAAGTCGAAGCGCTTGGCGAGCGCCTCGTAGCCGAAGAGCGTCTTGGGATCGATCGCCAGCGCCGGATCGCGGGTCACGCTCACCAGCGACGCGCCGTTGGGGGTCTGGATGTCGGCGGCGAGCTCGCCGTACTTCTCCTCGGTGACCGGGGTCATCGAGGTGACCTGCAGCACGACCATCGACAGCTTGTCGGGCACGGCGACGGCGACGGTGCGCTCGGCGACCGGCACGGTGCTCATGTCGGCCGCGAAGGGAATCCTCGACGCGGCGTCGATGATGGCGGCGATCGCCTTCGGGTCGTTGTTGAGCGTCGGGAGGCCGGTGCCCATGCGCATGCCGAAGCGGAGGAACTGCGGGTTGGTCTCGGCGATGTCCTTGGCGAACTCGACGTTCGCGCCGAACTTGGTCGCGACGGCGCGGATGCCCTCCGCGGCGGCCTGCGAGGCGAGGGACGCGCGGTTCGTCTCGAGCCAGCTGAAGCGCTCGAGCGCGAGCACATCCTTCTCGACCTGCGCGCGCGCGTCGGCCAGGTCGGCCGCGGCCTTCGAGGCCTCGGCGGCGATCATGCGCACGAAGTGGACGTCGCCGCTGTCGGAGACGAACGCGGGGCTGGCGATGTTGAGCTGGAACGGCGTGGCGAGGTTCGGCGCGCCGAACTCCTTGGCGGCGTTCACCAGCTGCGCGACGCGGACGGGCGTGCCGAACTTGTCGGTGCGCGCGAAGCCGAGGCCGGGGATGGCCTCGAGCTCGGCGACGGTGGTCCACGCGTCGCCGCTCGACTGGTAGGCCGGCGCGGCGATGCCGAACTCGGAGGCGATCGTCTGGGTGAGCGCCTGGAGCGACGGCATCTGCGCGCTCCAGTCGGCGGGCAGCACGAAGTACGCGCCGTCGCGCTTGAGCGAGCGCTGCGCGAGGCCGAGCTGGTCGCCGGCGAACTTCGCGATCTCGTCGAGGCGCTCCTTCACGAGCTCATCGGTGACGGCGGTGCGCACCACGGTCTCGAAGGCGGCGAAGTTCGAGGCATCGGCGGCGCCGTACTTCGACGGGTTCTGCGCGAAGCGCTTCTTGAGCGCGAGCGTCGTCAGGTCGGGCGAGTTGGCGGTCGACGCGGCCACGGCCGCCTTCGAGATCGAGATCCACTCGAGCTTGAAGCGGTTCGGGACCTTGTAGCCGAACTTGTCCATGCCGATCGCGGCCTCGGCGGGACGCGCGGTGTCGGCGAACTTCCGCAGCTGCTCGTTGAGGCGGTCGTCGCCGGGGGCGGCGACCTCGATGGTGGAGTTGCTGCGCGCGTCGATGACGACCATGTCGCCCGACACCGCGAGCAGCGAGCGCGCGACCGACTGCTTGAGGCGACGGTCGCTCACGCGGTCGACGGCGACCGAGAGGTTCACGAGGCGCATCACGCCCTGCATCTTGCTGAGCGTCTCGAGCACGACGTCGCCGTTCGTTCCGCTCGCCTTGACGAGGTTGAACAGCGCCTGCTGCGCGGAGACGTTCTGACCGGCCGACATCTGCGCGAGGATCGCCTCGCCGTCGCCCTGGCCGCCGACGAGTCCGGCGAGCTTCGCCTCGTGCACGAGCAGCCACCAGTGCGCGGGCTCCTTGTCGGCGCCGAGGAACGCAAGGGTCTGGTTGCCCAGCAGTTCGATGACACGGAGTTCCTGCTGCGCCTGCTCGAGATCGGCGCCGGTGACGGTGCCTCCCGAGTAGGTGGCCCAGGTCGCACCCGACACAGCGCTGCGCTGCGCGAGGCCCTGGATGGCGGACGGCATGAGGAACGTGATGAGCAGGAGGGTCCCGCCAACCACGAGGATCCACTGGTTGTACTGTCGGAGCAGCTTGAGCATGGGAGTTCGGGAAGGTATCGGAAAGGCGCCGACCTCGGGACAGAAAGATCGGGTGGGTTTCGATGGAAAAGCCCAAGTCGCAGATGCTTGGGGATGCGGGGCGCCGTGCTCGGGCCGCAGGGTCGGAAGGGGGGCGGCTCGGGAACCGCGCCGGATCGGCGCTCGATCGGCGCTGGATCGGCTGGGGATCGGCGCCCGGGTCGAGCACGGAACCTGCCGCAAACGCGCGCCCCAGCGGGCAGGCGCGACCGTCGAAGAAGCGAGGCTGCAAAAAGCAGCGAGGCCGGAGCTGGGCTCCGGCCTCGCGAGATGTCCTTCAGGAGTCGAGTTGACCTTTAGCGGTAGAACTCGACGATGAGGTTGGTGTTCACGTCGAAGGGGATCTGGTCCGAGGTCGGACGCGAGACGCACTTCGCCGAGAGCTCCGACGGATTGACCGCGAGCCAACCCGGGACCTGGTGACCCGGGATCGACTCCATCTGCTCGCGGGCGAGCTTCTGGATGCCCTCGCGGAGGGTGACGACGTCGCCGATCTCCATCGCGTACGAGGGACGGTCGACCTTCTTGCCGTTCACGAGCACATGGCCGTGGGCGACGAGCTGGCGGGCGCCCCAGATGGTGCGCGAGAAGCCGGCGCGGCGGATCACATTGTCGAGACGGAGCTCGAGGAGCTGCAGGAGCACTTCGCCGGTGTTGCCCTGGCGACGGCCTGCCTCGCGCATGTAGCGGCGGAACTGCCGCTCGAGCACGTTGTAGTGGTAGCGCACCTTCTGCTTCTCATCCTTGCGGATGCCGTAGTCCTTCTGGCGACGGCCGCGGAAGCCGTGCATGCCGGGGGTCGTGAGCTGGCGCTTCGAGGTGTGCTTCGGGATGTCCGCAACGGGGACGCCAACCTTGCGCGAGAGCTTGACCTTCGGACCGAGATAGCGCGACATGATTCTTCCAGTTTCCTGCGGAGGTGGCTTGCTCGGCGCAGTCTCGCGCGAAAGCAAGTCGTGGTCGATCAACATCTGCGGCGCCCGTGCGCCATGGATGCCCTGTGGGGGAAGGGGAGAGTAGAACGGAAAGGGCGCGCCGCGTCAAGCCTTCGCGGCGGTCCGGCTGCTGCGCGCAGGGCTGGAGCCGCACGCGGCGTCGCTCAGTACGCCCGGCGGCCGTCGGCGCCGCGGCGCCAATTGAGATACGCGGTATTGAGGACCCGATAACCGCCCGGAGTCGGATACTCGCCCGTGAAGTACCAGTCGCCGGTGTGGTCGGGCATCGACATCCGCAGACCTTCCACCGACTGGTAGACGAGGCGGATGTCGCCCTTCCACGCGAGCGCCGGGCTGCGGATGAGCTGCGCCACCTTGCCCTCGATCTGCGCGAGGCTGAACAGCCCGTAGAGCAGGCCGACGTGGTTCTTCATCCGCTCGGCGGGCGCAGAGGCCTGCTCGAGGCACTTGGCCGCGATCTCGTCGAGCACGCCCGCCTGGCCGGTGTCGCGCGCGAGCCCGACCGCCGCCTCGAAGGCGATGAAGCGGCCGAGCTGGCTCATGTCGATGCCGTAGCAGTCGGGGTACATGATCGGCGGGCTCGCGCTCGCCACGATGATGCCCTTCGGGTTGAGCCGCGCGAGCATGGTGATGATCGACTCGCGCAGCGTCGTTCCGCGCACGATCGAATCGTCGACCACCACCAGCGTGTCGTCGGGGTACACGGTCCCGCGCGTGATGTCGTAGATGTGGTTGACGAGGTCCTTGCGCGCCGCATCGTGGGTGATGAAGGTGCGCAGGCGCTGGTCCTTGTGCGCCACCTTCTCGGCGCGCACGCGGCCCTCGAGCGCCGCGTGGATCGAGGCGCGCGTCGCGGTCCCGGCCTCGACCTGACGCCAGATCGTCTCGGCGGCCATCTTCTGCCGCTCCTCGCCGAGTGCCTCGACGAGGCCGTAGTACGAGGTCTCGCTCGTGTTCGGGATGAAGCCGAACACCGCGCGGTCGAGGTCGCCGCCGAGCATGTCGACGATGCGCGGCGCGAGGTTGCGCCCGAGCTGCTTGCGCTCGCGGTAGATCGCGGGGTCGTTGCCGCGCGAGAAGTAGATGCGCTCGAAGGTGCACTGGCGCAGCGGAAGCGGCTCGGCGAAGCGCTCGATCGCGTACTCGCCCGACTTCTTGATGATGATCGCGTGGCCGGGCGGGATCGGCTCGATGTCGCGCGGATCGGTGTTGAACACGGTCGACAGCGCGGCGCGCTCGCTGGCGACGGCGATGCAGTCGTCGTTCACGAGGAAGAAGCCGGGCCGGATGCCCGCGGGGTCGCGGCAGACGAAGCTGTCGCCGTTGCCGAGGATTCCCGCGAAGACGTAGCCGCCGTCGAACACCTCGGTCGCCTTGCGGAGGACGCGCGCGAGGTCGAGCTGGCGCGAGATCTCCTCCATGAGCGCGGAGCCGGAGAGGTTGAGGAACGAGCCCTCGCCCATGGTGGCCTCGAGGTGCGCGTGCTCGCGGTCGATGAAGTAGCCGATCTTCTCGAGCACCACGCCGGTGTCGCTGTCGCCGACCGGGTGGAGGCCGTACTCCACCAGCTTGCGGAACAGCTCGGAGGAGTTGGTCAGGTTGAAGTTGCCCGCCATGGCGATCGAGCGCGATTCGGCGTTCGAACGGCGCAGGTAGGGGTGGCACATCGCGCTCGAGTTGCCGCTGTGCGTGCCGTAGCGCAGGTGCCCCAGCAGGACCTCGCCGAGCAGGGGGAACTGCCGCTTGAGGGCCACCTCGCCGAGCGAGTTCATCTCGGCCTCGCCCAGCCGGCGGGCGGGGGAGAGCGCGTCGTCGAAGAGCCGCTCGATCGGGTTCCGCTTGGCCGTCCGCTCGCGCTCGAGGAACGCGTCGCCCGCGGGCATGTCGAACTTGACGCACGCGATGCCGGCGCCGTCCTGGCCGCGGTTGTGCTGCTTCTCCATCAGCAGGTAGAGCTTGCGGAGGCCCCAGAGGGCGTCGCCGCGCTCCTTCTGAAAGAAGGAGATGGGCTTCCGCAGGCGGACGAAGGCAAGGCCGCATTCGTGGGTGAGCGCGTCGGACATCGAGGCGCGGAGGGTAGCGGAGGCGCGCGGTGCGCGTGCATCGGTTTTTCCGCGCCGACGCGCCGGGGATCAGAGGGCGCGGGCGTCGTGCACCGGGATCGCCGGGCGACCGGCGAGGGCCGCACGCTGCATGGCGAGCCACGCGTCGCGCGGCTGGAGGAAGCGCCCGATGCGCGTCCCCTCGAGGAGCAGCGGCGTGAGCATGGGCAGGCCCGCCGCCACATCGTCCTCGATCGAGGCGATCCGGTCGGCGACGAAGCGGCCGCGCTCGTCGAGTTCGCGGTAGACCTGCACCGGCGCGGCCGCGGCGCGGCGGACCACGCGCGGATGGTCGAACGCGGGGGCGGGCCGCCCGCACCACCAGGCGATCGGCTCGCCCGGCATCGCGATCGACCCGGGCGGCATCGCGGCGAGCGTGCCGCGGTGGGTCGCGGCGTCTTCCTCGTCGAAGCCGAGCGCGGCGGCGTCGAGGGTGTCGAGCTCGAGGGCGCCGTCGCCGGTCACCACCAGTTCCTCGAGGCCGGAGTAGACCGCGTGGCGGAGCGCGCGCTCGGCGAGCGCGCAGGCCTCGGAGATCTCGTCGGGCCATTCATCGCCGCGCCAGAGGCGGTCGAGCTCCTCGGCCGCCTTGCGGATCGAGATCTCCGCCAGGTCCCGGGCATGGGCGCGCTCGTGCTCCGCGACCGAGGCGAGCTCGCCGAGCGCGGCGGTGGTCGCCTCGATGGCGATGAGCGGTGCGATCGAGTCGCGAAGCCGGGCGTCGGCGGACGGGATCGCGCGGCTGGCGCGGGCGACCTCGACCCAGCGGGCGACGAGGGCGATCCAGGCGATGGGCTCGAGTCGGGTCATGGACGGGATGGGCCGGCGCGCCCGAGGCGGATCGGCGCGATCGGCTCGAAGGGGCGTGCGATGGTGAGGCGCGGCTCGAGCGCCGGCAGGGCGTTCCGCCAGAGTCCGCGCACGAGGTCGGGGCAGTTGCATTCGCGCGAGAGGTGGAGGAGGACGATGTGCTCCGGCTCGCGCGGCCACGCGATCGCGCGGACCGCGTCGATGCACTCCTCGTTGGAGAGGTGGCCCTTGCCGCCCATGATGCGGTCCTTGAGGAACCCCGGGCGGTTCGACGCGAGCTGCATCGCGCGGTCGTAGTTCGACTCGATGGCCAGGATGTCGACGCCGCGGAGCGACTCGATGAGCGCGCCCGAGGCACGGCCGAGGTCGGTGGCGAAGCCGACGCTGCCCGCCGGGGTCTCGAGCCGGAAGGCGACGGTGCCGCCGTCGTCGTGGGGGTTCTCGCAGGGGATCACCCGGATCTCGCCGAGGTCGAATCCGCCGCCGCGCGCGTCGAAGGCCTCGGTGCAGACCTCGGGATAGCCGCGCTCGCGGGCCATCGGCAGGTGGCGGTGCGAGCAGCGCAGGCGGATGCCGTCGCGCACGGCGGCGCGCGCCCAGCCCGCCTTCGCATGGTCGTGGTCGAAGTGGGTGAAGAGCAGGTCGCTGGTCGCCGCGAGGTCGTGGCCGAGCGCCGAGAGAAAGCCCTTGGTCGCGCGCGGCGAGAGGCCGCCGTCGATCAGGATCTGCCGCGCGCCGCGCGGGGATTCGACGCGGAGGAACGACCCGTTTCCCGAGGAGCTCGAGCCGAGCACCGCGAACTCCAGCGTGGCGTCGCCGAGCCGCGCGCGCGTGGCGGTGGCGAAGAGCGGCCCCGGCAGCGTGCTCATTCGTCGTCGCCTGCGGCCGAGCCGCGCGAGGTGGTCTCGCGGCCGTGGCGCGTCATGATGCCGCGCTTCGAGGAGCGTACGAAGGCGATGTACTCGTCGGCGATCGGGCTGCCCGCGAGCGCCTCGAGGGCGCGCACGCGCTGCGAGTAGGGCTTGCGGCTGCGCACCAGGATGCCGTAGATCTCGCGCACCAGGTCGATGTCGGCGGGCGATGCCCCGCCGCGGCGCATGCCGATGCGGTTGTAGCTGCCCACGTAGTTCGTGTTGGTGACGGTGAAGAACGCGCACACGTCCTTGCTCACGCCCGCGAGCCCGCCCAGCATCGCGCCCCGGCCGACGCGGGTGAACTGGTGGACGGCGGCGGAGCCTCCCGTCACCACGCGGTCGCCGATCTCGGCGTGGCCGCCGAAGAGGGTCGTGTTGGCGAACACGCAGTCGCTGCCGATCTGCACATCGTGGCCGGCGTGGCTGCCCGCCATCCAGAAGTTCCGGTGTCCGACGCGGGTCGGCCGGTCCTCGCGGGTCGCGCGGTGGATGGTGACGTTCTCGCGGAAGGTGTTGCCGTCGCCGATCACCGTGCCCGCGCCGTCCTTCGCGTGGTGGAATCCCTTGTCCTGCGGCGCGAAGCCGATGGCGACGCCCGGGTAGCACGCGTTGCCCGCGCCCATCTCGAGCGGGCCGTTCAGGTGGACGTTCTGGACCAGCACCGTGCCGGCGCCGAGGGAGATCCTCCCGCGGAGCACGCAGTACGGTCCGATCTCGACATCGTCGGCGAGCGTGATGTCGCCCTCGAGCACGGCGGTGGGGTGGATCTTCGGCACGGAGCCGATTGTACGGAATCGTGTTTCGCCCGTACGCTTGGTGCCCTCTCCCGGAGCCATCGTGACGCCGCTCGCCGAAACCAGCCACCTGCGCGTGCTCGACCTCGGCCGGATCGGCTACGGGGATGCGCTCGCACTGCAGCGGACGACGCACGAGCAGCTGGTGGCGGGCCGCGGGTCGGGTGTCCCGATGACGGTCTTCCTGCTCGAGCACGATCCGCCGGTGGTCACGGTGACGAAGCGCGTCGGCGCGGCCGAGCATGTGCTCGCGAGCGATGGGTTGCTCGCGCGGCACGGCATCGAGCGGGTCGAGACCGATCGCGGCGGCGATGTCACCTACCACGGTCCCGGGCAGCTGGTCGCGTACCCGATCCTCGACCTGCAGCGGCTCGGGCTCAAGGTGCACCCGTACGTGCGCTGGCTCGAGCAGTGCATCATCGACACCCTCGCCGAGGACGGGATCGCCGGCCTGCGCGACGCGTCGGCGACCGGCGTCTGGGTCGGGGAGGGGGGCGCGCCGCAGCGCAAGGTCGCGGCCATCGGCGTGCGGCTCTCGCGTTTCGCCTCCATGCACGGATTCGCCCTCAATGTGGCGCCCGACCTCG
>CAMBUI010000011.1 GCA_945870915.1 Candidatus Kuenenia stuttgartensis
GCCGGCGCAGGCGCTCGCGCTCCTCAACAGCGACCTCGCGCACGAGCTCGCGCGATTCTGGGGCGCGCGGCTCGCGGCGCAGCAGGGTGCCGGCGACGACGCGCGCATCGCGTCGATGTGGTCCGCCGCCTTCGCGCGCGCACCGCGTCCCGACGAGATCGACGCCGCGCGCGCGCTGCTCGACGGCGAGCGCGCGGTGGCCCCCCGCGCCGGCGACGCCGCCGATCCCGCGGCACGCGATGCCGCCGCATACACCGCCCTCGCCCACGCGCTCTTCGGAGCGAAGGAGTTCGTGTTCCTCCGATGAACAGCCACCAGCTCCATCACTGCCGCCGGTTCCATCCGGCCGCACCCTCGCGCCGCGACGCGCTGCGCACGCTCGGAGGCGGATTCGGCATGCTCGCCTTCGCCGGGCTCTTCGGCCGCGAGGCGCTCGCCGGCGACGCCGCCGACATGCTTGCCGAACGCGCGCTCGCCGCGACCCACGCCCCGGCGCGCGCGCGCAGCGTGATCTTCCTCTACATGGACGGCGGTCCGTCTCAGGTCGACACCTTCGATCCGAAGCCGCGGCTCGTCGACTTCGACGGCAAGCCGTTCCCGATGAAGACCTCGCCGACGCAGTTCAACAACAACGGGAACACGCTGGCGTCGCCGTGGCGCTTCCGCCGCTACGGCGAGTCGGGGCTTCCCGTGAGCGACCTCTTTCCGCACGTGGCGGGCGTCGCCGACGAGCTCTGCGTGATCCGCTCGATGACGAGCGAGTTCAGCGAGCACACCAACGCCAACTACCTGCTGCACACCGGCGCGGGAATCCCCGGCCGGCCCGGCATGGGCGCGTGGTGCTCGTACGGGCTCGGCGACGAGAACGACAACCTCCCGGGATTCGTCGTGCTCGAGGGCGGGCTCATCCCGCCCGGCGGTCTCGACTGCTTCACCGCCGGATTCCTGCCCGCGCGCCACCAGGGATCGATCATGCGGCCCGTGGGCGAGGCGATCGCCGACGCCACGCCCCGCGAGGCGCTCGACGCGCAGGAGCGCAAGCGCCAGCTCATCGCGCGCCTCGACAGTGCGTTCGCGCACGACGCGGCGAGCGACGCGGTCGACAGCGCGATCAGGAACCACGAGCTCGCGTACCGCATGCAGGCCGCGGTTCCCGAGCTCGCCTCGCTCGACGGCGAGAGCCGCGAGACGAAGGACCTCTACGGATTCGACTCGCCCGACGCCAACACCCGCGTCTACGCGCGCGAGTGCTGCCTGGCGCGGCGCCTGGTCGAGCGCGGCGTGCGCTTCGTCGAGGTGACCTGCCCGCGCACCATCGGCGACCGGTGGGACCAGCACGGCGACCTGAAGGCCGGGCACGAGGCGAATGCGCACGCGGTCGACCAGCCGATCGCGGCGCTCATCCTCGACCTGAAGCGGCGTGGGCTCCTCGAGTCGACGCTCGTGGTGTGGGCCGCGGAGTTCGGACGCACGCCCTTCGCACAGGGCTCGAACGGACGCGACCACAACCCGTTCGGCTTCACCGTGTGGATGGCGGGCGGCGGCGTGAAGGGCGGCACCGCGATCGGCGCGACCGACGAATTCGGCTACCGCGCGGTCGAGCAGCCGTTCAAGATCCACGACCTGCACGCGACGATGCTGCACCTGATGGGCGTCGACCACCGGCGCCTGTCCTTCCGTTTCGGCGGTCGCGACATGCGGCTCACCGATGTGCATGGGCACGTGATCGAGGGCGCCGTCGGATAATCCGGCACGCGCGGCGGGGTCGGGTGGGGCGGATCCCCGACGGACCGGCCGTGCGGACCCCTCCCCCAAGCCCCTGCGGGCGCACATCTTGCAATTCGCGGGATTGCGATGCTGCTTCGTATCAGCGCGGCGGGCGGGCGCTCCGTTGGGCTGTCCGCCGGGCGAGTCGTTCTGCCCGCGGAGCGAACGCGGCCACCGAGTGGGCCGCCGCACCCGACCTTCCCTTCCGGGAACACCGCTACAGGAGCCTAGAAATGTCCCTCCGGACGATCGCCGTCACGTCGACCCTCGTTGCCGCCTCGCTTGCCGCCACCGCCACCGCCGACATCGGCTTCTCGGCCGCCGTCGACGGCGCCCGCGCCGCCGCGCCGCTCGGAACGCTCTTCGGTATCCAGCAGCGCCAGCGCAACGGCGCCATGGTCTACGAGGGCGAGCTCTACAACGCCGGCCTGACGACCCGCTACGAGCCTCGCCTCAACCTCGAGACCGGCGCGCTGATCCGCCTCAACATCAACGCGGTCTCCGCCGCCAACCGCGCCAACCTCCAGCCGATCGCCGACCGCCTCGACGAGGTCCAGGTCGACTTCGCCGCCGCGATCGACACCGCGAACACCGCGAGCGCGCGCAGCGATGTGCAGAAGGTCGCCTACGACATCGAGGCCGGCATCCTCGCCTACCAGGTCGAGTACTTCGACGGCCAGACCAAGATGTACATCGACAGCGTCACCGGCGGCGTCATCCCGCACCACGGCGCCGACGACGACATGGATCCGACCAACCCCTCGACTTCCGTCATGTCCGCCATCGGCCTCGCCGAGGGCCACAAGGGCATGGGCTGGGTCACCATCGGCCTCGAGAACGAGGCTGAGAAGGGCGGCAACATCGTCGAGGTCCTCCTCATGGACCTCAAGAGCAGCATGCTCTCGGTCGTCCGCGTGGCGGGCGACGCCGTGCTCTCGGCCAGCGACTTCGAGCCCGCGGGCAACCAGGCCTCGCGCGTCGCCGCCATCCGCGGCAACTGGGATCTCGTCGTGACCGGCCTGTCGGCCGCGATCGGCGCCGCCGAGGCGGCCTACCCGGGCGCCGGCATCGCCGAGGTCGAGTTCGAGGTCGAGACCGAGAAGACCGGCAACACCGTCAGCTGGAAGATCAACCTCATCACCGCCGAGATGATCGAGATCGACTACATCGTCGACGCCTCGCAGGCGATCGGCAACGGCTTCCGCTTCGCCACCGCGCCGGTCACCGCGCGCCAGGGCGACTACAACCGCGACGGCATCGTCGACGCGCTCGACATCACCGAGGTGTTCAACGCCTGGGGTTCGGTCAACCCGATCATGGATGTGAACGGCGACGACATGGTCGGCGCCCAGGAGGTCACCGCGGTGATCTCGAACTGGGGCTGATCGATCCGACGACTCCGCAGCCGCGCCACGCGGCCCTGCGGCAGATCACTGCACCGCCTGCGCTGGGACGGCCCATTGCCCCAGCGCAGGCTGCATTTTTGCACTTCGGGCGGCGAGGGGGTCATGGTGCGGGGCTTTCCGTCCTTGCCTGTCCTCGTTCTTGCCTGTCCTTGTTTGGCGGCCTTGCTTGTCCGGATGGACATGCGATGGACATGCCTGTCCTTGTTCGCCTTTGTTCGCCCCTTGTTCGCCCTTGACGCCCTTGACGCGGGGCTTTCCCCTTTGTCGACCCGGTGCCGTCTGCTACGCTCGTTCCTTCGACCAGAAGGACGACTGGGCCGTGCGGACGACCTCCCTTGTCAACTCCCTTGCGAACCTCAGCTGCGCGGTGGCCGCGCTGCTCGCACTCGCGGGAGCCGCGGAGACCGCCCGCGCCGACATCGGCTTTCCCGCCGCCGCCGCCGCGTGCCGTGCGCTCGCCCCTGGTCAGAAGCTCATGGCCCTGCGCCAGCGCACCCGGAACGGAACCTGGGTCTACGAGGGCGACCTCGCCAACGTGCCGCCGACGGATTTCACCACGGCCACCATCGACCGCGACACCGGCGCACTGCTCGACCTCGCGACCGCCCCGATGCCGCCCGACGAGCGCGCCGCCACGCAGCAGGCGATCCAGCGGCTCAACTACGCGACCGCGGACTTCGCGCAGGCGCAGGTCGCCGCGAACCTGGCCGCCGGCCGCGCCGACACCGAGCGCATCGAGCTCCTCTACGAGGGCGGGATCCTCGCATTCCGCGTGAGCTACTTCGACGCACCCGTGTTGATCGAGATCGATTCGATCACAGGCGCCACGATCCCTCCGGTCGTCCCCGGCCTCGGCATCGAGCCCACGGTCTCGGTGGCCGAGATGGCCGGCGCGATCGCGCACGCGCAATGGGTCACCGGCGGGGGCTGGACGGTGATCGAGGCGACCGCGCTCCAGCGGTTCGACGGCATCACCGTGCGCGTGCTGCTCGTGAACCGCGTCTCGGGCAACATGACACGGCACGAGGTCGTGCAGGGGTTTCTCATCCCCGGCGCGGTGTTCGCGCCGCTCGGCGGACAGATCGCGCGCGCGGCGATGGTCGCTCCCGGCTCGCCGGTCTCGTGCCCTCCGATCGCCGCACTCGCCGCGGTGCAGTCGGCGTCGGCAGGGCTCGGCGTGAACGGCATCTCGCTCGAGCAGGGCGGGACGCCCGGGGCTCCGTCGTACGCGTGGGTGGTGCGCCTCGTGGACGCCGAGGGCGTGGAGCGCGATGCGCGTGTCGACGCCACGCTGCCTGCGCAGGGGAAGTCGGCGGAATTCACGGCCCCCGTCGACCTCGTCCCCGGCGACTTCACGCGCGACGGAACGGTCGACGCGCGCGACCTCGCCGAGCTGCTCGCCTACTGGGGTGCGTTCAACCCGATCCTCGACGTGAACAACACGGGTGTCGTCGACGCGGGCGACCTCGCGGTCGCGCTCGGCGACTGGGATCTCTGAGCGCGAACTGACGCGCGAACCGCGAACTGTGCGCGAACTGGGACAGGCAAGCAACTCGGGCGGACTGGTGGCACGCGAACTGGGACAGGCAAGGTACCCACGAACTGTGACGGGCAAAGCACCCGGCCTCGCGACCGCTTCCCTTCAAGTTCGAACGCGCTTCATCTTCCTTGCCTGTCCTTGTTCCGCTTGTTCCGCTCCCTACGCCCTACGCCCAGCGCAAGAATCGCCAAGAACTTTGTGCATCGTTTTCGAGGGGGTGGCGCCGCAGGGTGTAGATTCGGTTCGTGACTTGTCGTCGAAGCGACATCGTCGATGCCGGTTCGCCCGGTGTCTATCACTGCATCTCGCGCTGCGTTCGTCGGGAGTCCCTGATCGAGGATCCTGCGCGCCGCGCGTGGATCGTGACACGCCTTCAGTTCCTCGCGAGCTGGATGGCGGTCGATGTCGTTTCCTTCGCTGTCATGCGCAATCACATCCACCTGCTCCTTGCGATCCGCCCGGACATCGTGGCGAAGTGGTCGGATCGCGAGGTCGCCGAGCGCCGGGCCTCGCTCCTGCAGAACCGTCGCGTGCGTCGGCAGCAGGGGATCGCGCCTGATGCTCCGCCGACCCCCGCTGAGATCGGTGCGATACTCGCGAGTCCGGTCGGCATCGCCCGCGCGCGGGCGGATCTCTGCAGCCTCGGATTCCTCCACCGCCTGCTCAAGGAGCCGTGCGCCCGGATGTGGAACCGGCAGGACCGCGTCACCGGCCACTTCTGGGAAGGGCGGTTCAAGTCCCCGCGGGTTCTCGATCTCCAGGGGCTCGTCCATGTCGCGCGCTACATCGAGCTCAACGAGGTGCACGCAGGCGCGGCTGCGACGGTCCAGGAAAGTGCGTGGACTTCGGCATCCGTGCAGTGGAGCCGCCTCGTGGGCGCGCTCCGCGAGGTGGGCCGGGCGCATGGCGATGCGCTGACGCCCGAACTCGTGGCGGCTCACGTTCTCGGGGAGGGGTGGAGGCCGGCGATTCCATGTCGCGCCTCCCGAAGCGCTGCCGTGGACGCGTCCAAGGACCGGTCGCGACGGCCGAAGCGCATGCGGCGTCCGCCGCGTCCAGCCCTGGTCCGGTCGAGTGCGTGGGCAGGCTCCGCGCTCGGGCCCGAGCCAGGCGATGACGCGCTGACGCTGGTAAGTCACCTTCACGACCTGAATCTCAGCGGGAGATTTGCGCGGCCGGACAAGTCGGGGCGCATCCAGCCCGACGCCGACTCGCCGCTACGGGCTGCACTGCTCAAGGCGTTCGAGGTTCCCGGCGATTCTGCGCCAGAGGTGGAACCGGCTCTCCAAGTGAGTGGCCGAGCCTCACGAGGAACGCGTGCCACCGTCGAGTTCGTCGATGCATGCGTCGGTGCTGTTTGGGCTCGAATGCACCCGCGGTCGGTTCCCCGACGCGAGGCTTCACGCGACGCTCCGCCGCGCCTCGTCGCAACGTCGCGTGGCACCTGTTACGGCGATGCGGACTCCGTTGCGCGCGAGGCTCGCCGCCGGGGGCGAGGTCGCCTGTGGGTGGGGCTCCTGAGGAGTGAACCGGAAGTCTCCGCCCAGCCGGTCGCCGATGTGGATGCCGCGTGAGGCGATCCAGGAGCGGACGCTCCGCGTGGCACGGTGCTACCGACATTGATCGATCGAAGGACGCGACCGAGTCTGCGCACGGTCCGACGTGCGGCAGGCGATCTCGTGCGCATGGGCGCTGCGCGAGAAATCTGGGCACGGCCACGCGGTGATGGGACCGGCACATCTTTGCCTGTCCGAGTTGTGTCTAGTTGTGTCTTGGCTGGGCGGTGCGGCGTGCTTTGCCTGTCCGAGTCGTATCCGAGTCGTGGGTCAGCCCTTGCGCCCACGCCGCCCCTGCTTGAAGCCCGACTTGTGGCCGAACCTGTCGCGTCCCGTGCGGCCCGTCTTGCCGCCTTCGCGGGGGCGGGGCTCGAAGTACTCGCGCTGGCCGCCGACGAGCCGCGCGCCCGCGTCGCCGGACGTCGGAAGCTCCGCCTCGACCTCGATCGCCGCGCGTCCGAAGCGGGCGATCTCGAGGTTGAGCTGGCGGCCGCGGAGATCGACCGTGGCGATGCGCACCTTGATGCGGTCGCCGAGTCCGATCGACGCGCCGCTGCGCTGCGCGACGAGGCGGCCGCTGCGCGGGTCGCGGTTGAAGCGGTCGGCCCGGCCGTCGCCGCCCTTCATGTCGCGGCTCGGGATCGCGCCGTCGACGAGGTAGCGGTCGATCGAGACGAACACGGTGCCGTTCGGCATGATTCCGGTGACCGTCCCGTCGAACTCCTCGCCGAGGTGCTTCTCGTGGAGCAGCTGCAGCACGAGGAAGGTGCGGAGATCCTTCTCCGCGGCGTCGGCCGCGACCTCGCGGTCGCTCGCGTGGCGTCCGAGCTCGATGAGCCGCGACTCGTCGAGCACGCGCGGGTCGTCGGCGAGCTGGCGCGCGAGCTGGCGCCGGCGCTTTCCGCCGCCGGACTCGGTGCCGTTCTCGGTGATGTCGAGGTACGAGTGCACGACGCGGTGCACGAGCAGGTCGGGATAGCGGCGGATGGGGCTCGTGAAGTGCGCGTAGTGCTCGCTCGCGAGCGCGTAGTGGCCGATGAGCGCGGGCGAGTAGACGGCCTTCGACATGCAGCGCAGCACCGAGAAGTGGACGGCGCGCGCGGCCGGCGAGGTGCGGGTCGCCTCGAGGAGCGCCTGGAGGTCCTTGCGGGTCGGCTCGTCGGGAAGACGCCACTTGGCGAGGCGCGCGAACTGCCGCACCTCCTCGATGTCGCCGAAGGTCGGGTCGGGGTGGATGCGGCGCAGGAGCGGCGTGTCGAGGCCGGCGAAGGTGCGCGCGACGGCCTCGTTCGCCTCGACCATGAACATCTCGATCAGGGTGTGGGTGAACGAGTCGTCCTCCTTGACGGCGTCGACCACGTGGCCGGCGTCGTCGAACACGAGTTCGACCTCGGGCAGGTCGAGGTGGATCATGCCGGCCTTCTCGCGGCGCGCGCGGATCACGCGCGCGAGGCGATCCGACATCTTGAGCTTCTCGATCAGCTCGAGGGAGTACTGCGTGTCGGTCTTCGCGTGCTGGCGCGCGGTGTCGAGCTTGCCGTCGATCAGCGCCTGCGCCTCGATGTAGGTCAGGCGCTTGGCGCTGCGGATCACGGTGCGCGCGAGGCGCTGTCCGACGACCTTGCCCTCGTCGTCGAGCGTGATGAACGCGCTCAGCGTGAAGCGCGCGACGCCCTCCTGGAGCGAGCACACGCCGTTCGAGAGGGTCTCGGGCAGCATCGGGACGGTGTGGCGGGGGAGGTACACGCTGGTCGCGCGCGCGGTGGCCTCCGCGTCGAGCGCCGAGTCCTGGGTGACGAAGTGCGCCACGTCGGCGATGTGCACGCCGAGCTCCCAGTGGCCGGTGGTCTCGTTCTGCTCGATCGAGATGGCGTCGTCGAAGTCCTTCGCGTCCGGCGGGTCGATGGTGAAGATGAACCGCGCGGTGAGGTCCTCGCGGTCGGTCCAGGCGCCGGTGGCGGCCGCGGCGTGGGTCGCGCGCTCGAAGGCGACGGCGGCGTCGCGCGCCTGGTCGATCGCCTCGGGCGGGAACTGCTCGCGGATCATGTAGGTCGCGATCACGGCCTGGGTCTCGACGTCGGGGCGACCCGCCTCGCCGAGGACCTCGAGGATCACGCCCTCGGCCAGCGCGCCCTCCTCGGGCCACAGCAGGATGTCGACGACGACCTTGTCGCCTTCCTTCGCGTTCTTGGCGCCCGGGTCGCGCACGACGATCGGTTCGCGGATCGAGCGGCCATCGGGCTCGACGAGCCATTCGCGGCCGCGCTTGACCAGCGTGCCGGCGTAGCGCGACTGCCCGCGCTCGAGCACCTCGTCCACGCGGCCGAAGATGTCGTCGCGCGCGCCCGCGGGTGCGGCGCCGGAGCCGCGGTTCCAGCGGTCGCCGCGGCGCACGACGCGCACGCGCACGCGGTCGCCGCTGACGGCGTCCTTGGTCTCACCCTCGGGGATGAACAGATCGCCCTCGCGGTACTGGATGTCGGTCTTGAGGAAGCCGAAGCCGCGCGGCGTGATCTTCACGACGCCCTCCACCTCCTCGCCGAGGCGGGGAAGGCGGATCTTCTCGTCCTTGCCGATCTCGAGCCGCTCCTCGGAGGCGAGCTGGCGGATCGCCTCGCCGAACGCGGGCTCGTCCTCGTCGGCCACGCGGAGCTGCCGCGCGATCTCCTTCATGTAGATCGGGATGTAGCTCTTGTGGGCGAGGTGGTCGAGGATGCGGCTCTTGAAGCGCAGGGGCATGCGCGAAGTGTACGGCGCACGCGCAGGCGGGGCGTCAGCGCTTCTTCTTGGGGGCGGGCTTCCCCGAGACGATGTTGCCCACTCCGCGGCCGATGCGCGACGCATGGGTCGCGCGCGACTCGATGCGCCGGTTCTCGGCGGCAGCCGCTGCGGAGGCGGCATCGGGCTTCGACGGCGCCTTGGCCTCGCGGGACGCGGCGCCCTTCGGCTCGTCGGCGGCGGTGGTTCCCGTCGACGAGCCCTTCGCGGACTCGGACGACGGCTTGCCCGTCCGGCTCGATGATCCATCGCCACCCTGCGCGGTCCCCGCGGCGCCCTCGGACTTGCCCTCGGACTTACCCTCGGACTTGCCCTCGGACGGACCCTCGGCCTTGCCGGTCGCCGTTGCCTCGGCTCCGTTCCTCTCGGCTCCCTTTCGCTCGGCGTCCGCGCCCGAACGGTAGCTCTCGCTGCGGTAGTCGGTCTCGTAGAAGCCGCCGCCCTTGAAGATCACGGCGCCCCCGCCCGAGATCTTCCGCTCCACCTTCTTCTTGCGACAACTGGGACAGGCAAGGATCGGCGCCGCCAGGATCGAGTGGAACTCCTCGAACTCATGTCCACACGCGCGGCAGATGTACTCGTAGGTGGGCATGGGTGAAGGTGGGTCCCGGCCGCGAACGCGGCCCGCTGCTCCCGACCGCGAAGGCGGCCATCGTCGTCCCGGCCGCGAACGCGGCCATCTCACTCGGACCGCGAACGTCCGCGTCAGGCCTCCGGCGCGACCGCGACCTTCGCGGGGCGCAGGACGCTCTCGCCGAGCCGCCAGCCGGTCTGGAAGCGCATGCTCACGCAGCCGGGCGCGATGCCTTCGGCGGGCTGGCGCATCACCGCATCATGCTGCAGGGGATCGAACGTCGTGCCCGGCGTCGGCTCGATGCGGGCGATGCCGTTCTGCTCGAGCGCCTTCTGCAGCTCGGCGCGGGTCATCTCGATCGACTTGGCGAGCTGCTCGACCGTGAGCTTCGCGTGGTCCTGCGCGAGGGCGAGGTCGAAGTGATCGAGGACAGGCATGAGTGCGCGGGTCAGCTGCACGAGCCCGCCGACGCGCGCGCGCGCCTCGTTCTCGACCGATCGCCGCTGGAAGTTCGCGAAGTCGGCCTGCGAGCGCATGCGCGCCGCCACCGCCTCGTCGCGCTCGGCGGTGAGCCGCTCCACGGCCTGCACGAGCTCCGACATGGAGTCGTCGGTCTGGGTGGCGCCCGCGTCGGTCGCGTGGGACTGGTGCGCGGACTGGTGCGCGGGATCGTGCGCGGAATCGTGTGCGGGGTCGCGTGTGGTCTCGTCAGCCATGGAGCACTTCCGCGGCATCAGCCGCCGAACGGATTGATCTTCTTCCAGAAGCTCGACTCGCCTGCGTGCACGTCGAGCCTCTCCGTCTGAGCATATTCGGCGAGGAGCCGCCGCTGGTCGTCGGTCAGCTTCTTCGGCACCACGAGCTGCAGCACCACGTGCAGGTCGCCGCGCTCCTTCGACTGGAGCTCGGTCATGCCGGCGCGCTCGACGACCACCGCGTCGCCGTGCTGGCTGCCGGGAGGAATCACCAGGTCGACGTCCTTGCCGTCGATTCCCTGGACCTTCACCGTCGCGCCGAGCGCGGCCTGGGCGAACGCCATCGGCTGGACCATGACGAGGTCGGCGCCGCGGCGCTCGACGAAGCGCTCGTCGTCGGCGACGCGCACCACGACGTGGAGGTCGCCGCGCTGGCCCTTGCCCTCGGCGCTCACCTCGGGCGGCGGGGGCTCGCCCTCGCCGGAGAGGCGGATGACCTGCCCGTCGGAGATGCCCTGCGGGATGCGGATCCCGAGCTTGCGCTTGGTGGCCACGCGGCCCTGTCCGCGGCACTTCTCGCACTTCTCGGTGATGACCTGCTTGCGTCCGCGGCACTCGGGGCAGGTGGTGACCATGCGGAACATGCCGCCGAAGCCGGTCTGCGCGACCTGGCCGTGGCCGCCGCAGACGGGGCAGCTCGACGGCTTGGAGCCGGGCTTGGCGCCGGAGCCCGAGCACGGCTCGCACACGTCGAGGCGCTTGAACTCGACCTCGCGCTCGCAGCCGGCGAAGGCGTCGGTGAGCTCGATCTCGACCTCGGTCTCGAGGTCGTAGCCGCGCGCGGGACCGCGCTGGCCGCGGCCGCCCGCCTGCTGGCCGAAGATGTCGTTGAACATCGAGAAGATGTCGCTCACGTCGCGCGAGCGGAAGTCGTGCACCGGGTTCTGGCGCAGGCCGGCGTGGCCGTGGCGGTCGTAGAGCTGGCGGCGCTCGGGGTCGGAGAGGACCTCGTACGCCTCGGCGCAGGCCTTGAACTCGACCTCGGCGTCGGCGTTGCCCGGGTTGCGGTCGGGGTGCCACTTCATCGCCTGGCGCCGGTAGGCCCGCTTGATGTCGTCCTGCGACGCGGCCTTCTCGACCGACAGGATCTCGTAGTAGCACCGTGTCTGCGGCATGCGTTGGTCCCGGCGACGGACGCGGCCGTGCGCCTGCTGCTCGTGTCCCGTCCGACGCGCGCGGCCGGACGGAGGCGTTCTGTGAAGCGCCCGCACGCGGTTTCCCGCGTGCGGGCGGAGTGTTCGCGGTCGGTCCGTCAGACGACGGCGCCCTCGACGGGCGCGGTCTCGTCCTTGAGCTCGGTGATGATCACGTCGGTCGTGAGCATCAGTCCGGCGACGCTGGCGGCGTTGAGCAGCGCGGTCTTCATGACCAGCGCCGGGTCGATGATGCCCGACTTGACGAGGTCCTCGTACGAGCCGGTCGCGGCGTTGAAGCCGATGTTCGACTTCGAGTCGCGGATCTTCTCGACCACGAGGTCGCCGTCGTGGCCGGCGTTCTCGGCGATCTGCTCGCAGGGACGGGTCATCGCGGCGGCGACGATGTCGAAGCCGTACTTCTCGTCGCCCTTGGCCTTCTTCTTGGCCTCGAGCACCGAGTCGGACGCGCGCACGAGCGCGACGCCTCCGCCGGGGACGTAGCCCTCCTTGGCCGCGGCGCGGGTGGCGTGGAGCGCGTCGTCGACGCGGTCCTTCGCCTCCTTCATCGCGACCTCGGTGGCGCCGCCGACGGAGATGATCGCCACGCCCGAGGTCATCTTGGCGAGGCGCTCCTGGAGCTTCTCGCGGTCGTAGTCGCTCGTCGTGCGGTCGATCTGGGCCTGGATCTGGGCGGCGCGCGCCTCGATGTCCTTGGCCTTGCCCGCGCCCTGGATGATGGTGGTCTCCTCCTTGGAGATCACGACCTTCTTGGCGCCGCCGAGCTCCTTGAGCTCGACGTCCTCGAGGCTGCGGCCGAGATCCTCGGCGAAGAACTCGCCCGCGGTGAGCACGCCGATGTCGGCGAGCATCGCCTTGCGGCGGTCGCCGAAGCCGGGCGCCTTCACGGCGCACACGTTGAGCACGCCGCGGAGCTTGTTGACCACGAGCGCCGCGAGGGCCTCGTTCTCGACCTCCTCGGCGATGATGAGCAGCGGCTTGCCCGCCTGCGCGACCTTGTTGAGGAGCGGCAGGAGGTCCTGCAGCATCGAGATCTTCTTCTCGTAGATCAGGATGAGCGGGTTCTCGAGCACGCACTCGCCGCGCTTCGGATCGGTCATGAAGTAGGGGGAGAGGAAGCCCTTGTCGAACGCCATGCCCTCGACGTAGGTGAGGGTGGTCTCGGCGGTCTTGCCCTCCTCGATCTCGCACACGCCCTCGGCGCCGACCTTGTCGATCGCCTCGGCGATGAGCTTGCCGATCACGGTGTCGTGGTTGGCGGAGACGGTGGCGATCTTCTCGAGATCGGCCTTGCCCTTGCACTTCTGCGCCATCGCGTTGATCGCGTCGCAGCCGGCCTGGGCCGCGGCGTTGATGCCGCGCTGCACGGCCACGGCGTTGGCGCCCGCGGCGATGTGCTTGAGGCCGCCGTTGAAGATGGCGCCCGCGAGCACGGTCGCGCAGGTGGTGCCGTCGCCCGCGATGTCCGCGGTCTTCTTGGCGACCTGCTGGACCATCTTGGCGCCCATGTTCTCGAACGGCGACGGGAGGTCGACTTCCTTCGCGACGGTCACGCCGTCCTTGGTGATCGACGGTCCGCCGTAGGTCTTCGCGAAGAGCACGTTGTGCCCGACGGGACCCATGGTCACCGCGACCGCGTGGACGAGCTGGTCGACGCCGCGCTTGAGTTCCGCGCGCGCCGCAGCGTCAAACTTCATCTGCTTGTTTGCCATGGTGGATGCCTCTGGTTTCGGTCGGTTGGGTCACTTCGCCATGACGCCGAGCAGCTCGCTCTCGCGCATGATCACGTGGGTCTGGTTCTTGATCTCGATCTCGGTGCCGGAGTACTTGCCGTACACGACGACATCGCCCTTCTTGACGGCGACGGGAGCGCGCTCGCCGTTCTCCATGAGGAGGCCGGGGCCGGTGGCGACGACGGTGCCCTGCATCGGGCGCTCCTTCGCGCTCTCCGGAAGGAAGAGGCCGCTGGCGGTCTTGGTCTCGGGCTCGGTGGGCTTGATGAGGATTCGGTCTTCGAGTGGACGGACGGACATGGTGTGAAGTCTCTCGTGAAGTCGGTTCGTTGGTGTGTGCGCGCCGGTGTGGCGCCGCGCGGGATCGTCAGGTGCCTGCTCCGGGAATCACCCCTCATGATCCGAGGAGTCCCTCCTCGGATCCGTGAAGAGCGCCTCGGATCCGTGGAGTGCTGCTTAGAACATGCCGCCCATGCCGGGGTGGCCGTGGTCGTGGTGGTGGTCGTCGGGAGCCGCGCCCTTCGGCTGCGGCTTGATCGAGACGGCGCAGTCGCAGGTGAGGATCAGGCCGGCGACGCTCGCCGCGTTCTGCAGCGCGGTGCGGTCGACCTTGGCCGGGGTGATGACGCCCTGCTTGACCAGGTCGCCGTACTCGAGCGTGAGCGCGTTGAAGCCCTCGTCGCCCTTCATCTCCTTGACCTTGGACACGACGACCGTGCCCTTCTCGCCGGCGTTCTCGGCGATGGTGCGCAGCGGCACGCAGAGCGCCTCGGCCACGGCCTCGACGCCCGCGAGCTCGTCGCCCTTGACTTCCTTGCGGACCTTGTCGAGCACGGGCAGCGCGCGGATGTAGCTGGTGCCGCCGCCGGCGACGACGCCCTCGGCCACCGCGGCGCGGGTCGCGTGGAGCGCGTCCTCGACGCGGGCCTTCTTCTCCTTGAGCTCGGCCTCGCTGGACGCGCCGACGTTGATCTGCGCGACGCCGCCCGCGAGCTTGGCGAGGCGCTCCTGGAGCTTCTCGCGGTCGTAGCTCGAGTCGGTGCCGGCGATCTCCTGGCGGATCTGCTCGCAGCGGCCCTTGATGGCGGCGGTGCTGCCGGCGCCCTCGACGATGGTGGTGTTGTCGCCGTCGACGACGATCTTCTTGGCCTGGCCGAGGTCCTTGATGGTGACCTTGTCGAGCTCGATGCCGAGGTCCTTCATGATCGCCTTGCCGCCGCAGAGGATCGCGATGTCCTCGAGCATGGCCTTGCGGCGGTCGCCGTAGCCCGGCGCCTTGACCGCGCAGACGTTGAGCACGCCGCGCAGCTTGTTGATCACGAGCGCGCTGAGCGCCTCGCCCGTGACGTCCTCGGCGATGATGAGGAGCGGCTTCTTGGCCTCCATGACCTTCTCGAGGAAGGGCACGAACTTGGCCAGCGAGTCGATCTTGTCCTCGTACACGAGGACGAGCGCCTGGTTGAACTCGCAGGTCATCTGCTCGGTGTTGGTGGCGAAGTTCGGGCTCAGGTAGCCGCGGTCGAACTGCATGCCCTCGACCACGTCGATGGTGGTCTCGCGGGACTTGCCTTCCTCGACGGTGATGACGCCGTCCTTGCCGACCTTCTCGAAGGCGTCGGCCATGATCTTGCCGACGCTGGCGTCGTTGTTGGCGCTGATCGAGGCGACCGCGCCGATGCCGCCGGAGACCTTCTCGACCGGGCGCGCGCCCTCGCCGATGCGGGTGGCGACGGCGGCGACGGCCTTCTTCATGCCGCGCACGACCGCGTTCGGGTCGGCGCCGGCGGTGATCTGGCGGTAGCCGGCCTTCACGAGGGCCTCGGCGAGCACGGTGGCGGTGGTGGTGCCGTCGCCGGCGTCGTCGGAGGTCTTGGAGGCGGCCTCCTTCACCAGCTTGGCGCCCATGTTCTCGACCTTGTCGCGGAGCTCGATCTCCTCGGCGACGGACACGCCGTCCTTGGTGACGGTCGGGCCGCCCCAGCTCTTGTCGAGGACGGCGTTGCGGCCGCGGGGACCGAGGGTGCTCTTGACGGCTGCTGCCAGCTTCTCAACGCCGGCGAGCAGGCTCTTACGCGCTTCGTTGTCGAACGAAAGTTCCTTGGCGGACATCGTGGTCGCTCTCCGAATCTTCGGGATGAAGGTCTCACTCACGCAGTGACGATGACGGACTGTCTGCACCGTGCTTCGCGAGACAGCGATGCACGGCGCCGGGTGGAGGCACGCCAGGCCCGGGGGCCCGGCGGAGTTCCACTCGGGGCGAGCCGCAATACAAAGGGCGTACCAGCGGCAGGGGGTCGACGAAGGGCCGCGCGGGGCGCCTTACGCGGGCCGCGATTTCGGCGGAAGTTCATTTCGGAAATAGGCTTACGGTGATCCGATCCCCCGCGGGTCCGGTGCGGCGGCCTGACAACTCGGGAGCGGTCTCGGACGGCGCTGCCGTATTGGCAGACGGCTATCGGGTGGCCCCGTCATCACCCACGCCGCCGAGCACGTCGTCGAGCCGCGGTGGCGGGGTGCGGACCGACCGCAGGATCCAGAAGGCGTTCGCCATCCGGTAGCAGAGTCCGACGAAGAGCAGCATCGCGCTCGCCAGCGACACCGCGCCGGCGAAGACCGCATAGTCGGCCGCCTCGCCCCGCCGGTCGGCGAGCGCGAGGGCGAGGGCGCCGGCACCCGCGGTGACCGCGGTCGAGATCAGGAGGTCGCGCGTCGACTGGGTCGCGTGCCGCGCCGTCCGGAAGAGCCGCGCGTGGGGGACCAGCTGCCGGAGTACGGGTGTGACCGAGGCCACCACCGCCGCCGTTCCCGCGAGGGCAAGCAGCGCCGAGGCGAAGGACGCGGGCTGCACCGCCGCGGCTCCCCAGATGAGGAACCCTGCCCCACCCGCGAGGCGGGCCAGCACGATCGGCCGCTCCCTCCGCCAGGGCAGGACGAAGACCGAACCCGCGAATCCGACGAGCGCCCCGAGCAGCGCGACCGCAGGAAGCACCGCGCGTGCGCCATCGATCCCCGGCCCAACCCAACCGTGCGCCCAAACTGGGACAGGCAAGCGCGCCCGGACCGCATCGATGATCGGCGCCGCGCCCACCGCGCACGCGGCCACGCTGCCCGCGCTCGAGAGATAGACGCCCCAGGCCGTCCGCAGCAGCGTTCCCGAGCGCTCGAGCGCCTCGGTCGCGGGATCGAGCCGCACCGCGAGCGTCGCCATGATGTCCTGCCCGCACTCGGGGCACTTCGCGTCGACCGGGAGACCCTCGAGGTCGTACCCGCACTTGACGCAGGCGAGGGACGAGCGGAGCGAGGGCGAGGACATCGGCGCGCAGTGTGTCCCGTCCGACGGTCGGAGGCAAGCGGGGCGGTACACTCGCCGCCCATGCAGGACAGGATCGAGGCGCTCCGCGCGAACATCATCTCCGTCTACATGGGGAACGTGCAGGCCGTCGACCGCCTGATCGTCTGCCTGCTCGCGCGCGGACACGTGCTGATCGAGGATGTGCCGGGCGTGGGCAAGACCGTGCTCGCGAACGCGCTCGCGCGCTCGATCCGCTGCAGCTTCAGCCGCATCCAGTGCACGCCCGACCTGCTCCCGTCCGACGTCACGGGCACCAGCATCTACCGCCAGGACACGCACTCCTTCGAGTTCCGGCAGGGACCGATCTTCGCCAACGTCGTGCTTGCCGACGAGATCAACCGCACCACCCCGCGCACGCAGTCGGCGATGCTCGAGGCGATGAGCGACGGCACCGTGTCGGCCGAGGGCGGCATGCACCACCTCCCGCAGCCGTTCCTCGTGGTGGCGACGCAGAATCCCTACGAGTTCGAGGGCACCTACTTCCTTCCCGAGAACCAGCTCGACCGCTTCCTCATGCGGCTGTCGCTCGGCTATCCCTCGCCCGACGACGAGGCGCGGATCCTGCTCCGCCAGCCCGCGCGCACCGCGCTGCCCGACCTCCGTCCCGCGATGGGCGCCGAGGAGGTGCTCGAGCTGCAGCGCAAGGCCGACGCCGTGCGCATGGACAAGGCGCTCGTCGACTACATCATCGAGATCGCGAAGGCGACCCGCAACAGCGAGGACCTGCAGGTCGGCGTCTCGCCCCGCGGCGCCCTCGCCCTCGCGGCCGCCGCGCGCGCCACGGCGTTCGTGGCGGGACGCGACTACTGCGTGCCCGACGACATCGTCTCCAACGTGCTGCCGGTCTGCGCGCACCGCGTGATCAGCCGCACCTACATGCACCAGGGCGACACGCTCACGACGCGGCGCATCATGCAGCGCCTGCTCGAGAGCGTCCCCAGCCCGGTCTGACGCCGGAAACCGCAGGATCCACCGCATGAAACGCGCCGTCGTCCTTCTCTCGGGTGGCCTCGACAGCGCCACCGTGCTCGCCTGGATGCGCCGCGAGGGCTACGCGTGCCACGCGCTCAGCTTCCGCTACGGGCAGCGCCACGGCGTCGAGCTCGCGCGCGCGGCCGAGCTTGCCGCGGCGCTGGGCGCGGCCGAGCACAAGGTCGCCGAGATCGACCTCCGCGCCTTCGGCGGCAGCGCGCTCACGGCGGACATCGCCGTGCCGAAGGACCGCGACGAGTCGTCGATCGCCCACGGCGTGCCGATCACCTACGTGCCCGCGCGCAACACGATCTTCCTCGCCTTCGCACTCGCCTACGCCGAGACGCTCGGTTCGAGCGACATCGCGATCGGCGTGAACGCCATCGACTACTCGGGCTACCCCGACTGCCGCCCCGAGTTCATCGCGTCATTCGAACGCCTCGCCAACCTCGCCACCAAGGCGGGAGCGCAGGACGGCGCGCACTTCCGCATCCACACGCCGCTTCAGACACTCTCGAAGGCCGGCATCGTGCGCCTCGCGCTCGAGCTCGGCGTACCCGTCGGCCGCACCGTCTCCTGCTACGACCCAGACCCGGCCGGCGACCCATGCGGCCGCTGCGACGCCTGCCAACTGCGCCGCAAGGGCTTCGCCGAAGCCGGCGCCATCGACCGCTGACCCGCAACCGCGCAACCGGGACAGGCAAGCAACAGCGGATCCGTGCGGAACCGGTACTGGGACAGGCAAGCATCCGTCCGTCCGCGGAACTGGGACAGGCAAGCCAGCCCGGAACTGGGACAGGCAAGCCAACCGCCGCCCCGCCCCGCGCCGCATCGCACGCAGCCCGAAAACCACCACCGTCGCCGACACGCAGAACCTCGGATTGGCTACCGTCCCCGAACCAGGAGAACCCATGCTCGGACTGCCGATCCTCACCCTCTGCCTCGCCGTTTCGCCCGTCATCGCCCTGCAGGACAAGCCCGCCGCGCCCGCGGAGAAGCCCGCCGCGCAGTCCGACAAGACCGCCGCGCAGAAGGCGAGCCCCTCGCCCGAGGCGCTGCAGCAGCGGGTGGCCGCGCTGTTCGAGTCGCTCCAGAAGAAGTACGAGAAGGTCGAGAGCCCGAGCGACGAGGAGCTGAAGCAGATCCAGGCCGATGTGGCCGCGCAGGCCGACGCCGCGCTGGCCGACCTCGATTTCGCGACGCTCAGCGAGGAGCAGCTGGCCGCGGTCGAGCCGCTGATCGGCATGTCCACCAAGGGCCGCGAGTCGATGATGAAGCTGCTCGCCGACCGCGCCAAGCAGCCGACCGTCGCGGGCTTCAAGGCCGCCGTGCAGTCGGCCGCGTACGGGATGCGCGACGGTGGCGGGGCCGCCGGGATCGCGCTGCTCGACCACCCCGCGTTCATCGAGGGCATGGGCACCGACGAGGCCGGCATGGTCTTCGAGATGATCGCCGACGACGTGGCCGCCGAGGAGATCGCGAAGCGCGCGGCCATCCTCGAGCTGTACGGCGCGCGGTTCACCCCGGACGCGCCGATGAACATCGTGATGACCGCCGAGGGCTACCTCAAGCTCGCGAACAAGGGTCTCTCGAAGGAGAAGGCCGCCGCCGCCCGCGCCGCGGTCCTCGACTGCATCGCGAAGAAGTCGGTCGCCGCCCAGGGCCGCGAGCAGAAGATGCTCGAGCGCATGTCGAAGACGCTCAACGGCGCCGCCGCGCGCGGCGAGCTGGTCGGCTTCCCGGTTCCGTCGATGCAGTGCGACTGGGTCATGCGGACCGACGGCACCTCGCCGTGGAAGGGCCTCGCCGACCTCAAGGGCAAGGTCGTCGTGCTCGACTTCTGGGCGACCTGGTGCGGTCCGTGCGTCGGCAGCTTCCCGAAGGTCGCCGAGATGCGCTCCCACTATCCGGCCGACAAGGTCGAGATCGTCGGCATCACCAGCCTGCAGGGCATGGTCGCGCACCAGAAGAAGGAGCCGGTGCAGTGCGAGGGCGACGCCGAGAAGGAGAAGTCCGAGCTCATGGTCTTCATGAAGGACATGGGCGTGACCTGGACCGTCGCGGTCACCAAGGAGGATGTCTTCAATCCCGACTTCGGCATCCGCGGGATCCCCTTCGTCGCGATCCTCGACCAGGACGGCAAGGTCTACAAGGCCGGCATGCACCCGTCGGACGAGGACAAGATCCGCGCCACGATCGACGAGCTGCTGGCCAAGGGCGTGAAGTGATGGGCGTGAAGTAACGCGCGCCAAGTCACGCGCGCGAAGCGACGCTCGTCACTCCTCGTGAGAACGAAACCGGACCGGCCCGCCACGCGGGCCGGTCCGCTTTTTGTCGCAGGGCGCGAGGACCCGCGCCGCAGCGCGCGGCCGCCTTCCGCGTCACCGGAACCGGAGGGATCCGCCGCGGCGGCGACCGGTCAGACGTCGAGGTTCTTGACCTCGAGCGCGTGCTTCTCGATGTACGCGCGGCGGCGCTCGACATCCTCGCCCATGAGCAGGGTGAAGAGCGCGTCGGCCTCGCTCGCGCTCTCGAGCGTCACGCGCACGAGGGTGCGGCGCGCCTGGTCCATCGTGGTCTCCCAGAGCTGCTCGGCCTCCATCTCGCCGAGGCCCTTGAAGCGCTTGACCTCGATGCCGCGGCGGCCCACCTCGAGCAGCGCGCGGACGATGCCCGGCACGCTCGCGGCCTCGACGATGCCGGAGTCCTTGCGGCGCCCGGACTTCTCCTCGTCGGCCTCGCCCGCGGCGGCAACGGCCTCGCCCGTGGCGGCGCCGGCCTCGCCCGCGGCGGAGCCGGCGTCGCCGGGCTTGGCGCCCTTGCTGCCGCCATCCTTGCTGCCTCCATCCTTGCCGCTGTCGACGAGCCACGCGTAGCGCGTCGGCTCCTTCTCGCCGGTCACGGTCTCGACCTGCACGCGGTCCCAGTCGGCGATGTCGATGTTCCACTGGACGAGCTGCCCGATGATGCGCTCGATCTCGCGGTTCTCGTGGAGCTCGCGCAGGCTCGCGATGCGGCGGCGGTCGAGCTTCATGTCGGGCGTGACCACGTCGTCGAGCACGAGCCCGTGCTTGACGACGGCGGCGCGCGCGTCGGCCTCGCCGTGGAAGAGCAGGTCGCCCTCGGCCCACGCCAGGTGCCACGAGGGCAGGGGGCGGCGGCCGCCGGGCTCGGCGCCGCGCGCGGCGAGCAGCTTGGGGAAGGGGATGCCGCGGCGCTGCGAGACGGTGACGAGCTCCTCGAGGCGCTCGAGCGCGCGGACGAGCCGTCGGATCTCGTCGCCCTGGACGCGGTGCTGCACCTCTCCGGTCCGTGCGTCGCGCACGGCGAAGGTCGCGTGCGCGAGCGCGAGGTCGACGAGGTTCTCGTTCATGCGCTTGTCGTTGAGGACGTAGGTCGCCTGCCTGCCGCGCACGATCTGGTAGAGCGGCGGCTGCGCGATGAAGACCTTGCCCTGGCGGACCAGTTCCGGCATCTGGCGGAAGAGGAACGTGAGGAGCAGCGTGCGGATGTGCGAGCCGTCGACATCGGCGTCGGTCATGATGATGACGCGGCCGTAGCGGAGCTTCGAGATGTCGAAGTCCTCGCCGATGCCGCACTGCAGCGCCTGGATGAGGATGCGGATCTCCTCGAAGCCGAGCACCTTGTCGAGGCGCGCCTTCTCGACGTTGAGCAGCTTGCCGCGCAGCGGGAGGATCGCCTGGTGCACGTGGTCGCGGCCGCCCTTGGCGGAACCGCCTGCCGAATCGCCCTCGACGATGAAGAGCTCGGTCTTCTCGACGTCGTCGGACGAGCAGTCGCTGAGCTTGTGCGGCATGCCGCCCGAGTCGAGCGCGCCCTTGCGCTTGATGAGCTCGCGCGCCTTGCGGGCGGCCTCGCGCGCCTGCGCCGCCAGCACGGCGCGCATGCAGATCTCGCGGGCGTCCTTCGGGTGCTCCTCGAGCCACGCGGTGAGCTTCTCGCCGAGCGCGTTGGAGACGAAGCCCTCGACCTCGGGGTTGAGGAGCTTCTCCTTGGTCTGGTTGTTGAACTGCGGGTTGGGGAGCTTGACGCTCACCACGGTGACGAGGCCCTCGCGGAGGTCGTCGCCCGAGGGCACCAGGTCCTTGAGGAAGTTGTTCTTGCGGGCGTAGCCGTTGACCACGCGGGTGAGGGCGCTCTTGAAGCCCTGCACGTGGGTGCCGCCGTCGCGGTTGGGGATGTTGTTGCCGAACGCGAGCGTGAGCTCCGAGTTCGAGTCGACGTACTGCATCGCGAAGTCGACGTGGAGCGACTGCGCGGCGTCGTCGGCCGAGAAGGAGATCACCGGGCTCTGGATGGTCTTCTGCTCGTTGCGCCACGCGACGTAGCCGCCGATGCCGTCGGGGCTGTGGAAGGTGACGTCGCGGCGCTGGCCGCTCGCGTCGACGCGCTCGTCGATCAGGCGGATCTTGACTCCCGGGTTGAGGAACCCGAGCTCGCGCAGGCGGTTCTCCAGCGTCTCGTAGCGGAACTCGGTGTCGGGGAAGATCTGCGGGTCGGGCAGGAACGAGATGCGCGTGCCGTTGCGCCGCTCGGTGGCGGCCGACTTCTCGAGGGTCTCGACGAGTTCGAGCGGCTTGACGACCTCGCCTCGGGCGAAGCCGATGTGGTAGGTGCGCTCGTTCTTGTAGACCTCGACCTCGGTCCACTCGCTCAGGGCGTTGACGCACTTGACGCCGACGCCGTGGAGGCCGCCCGAGACCTTGTACGCGTTGTCGCCGAACTTTCCGCCGGCGTGCACCTCGGTGAGGATGACCTCGACCGCGGGGCGGCCGTTGATCGCCGGGTTGTCGTGCTTCATCGGGTCGACGGGCATGCCGCGGCCGTCGTCGATCACGGTGCAGGAGCCGTCGACGCCGATGCGGACGGTGACGGTGGTGGCGTAGCCCGCCATGACCTCGTCGATCGCGTTGTCGACGCACTCGTAGACGAGGTGGTGGAGGGCGTTGAGTCCGGTGCCGCCGACGTACATGCCGGGACGCTTGCGGATCGCCTCGAGGCCCTCGAGCACCTGGATGGACTCGGAGGTGTAGTTGGCCGCGTCGGCTGGGCCGTCGGCGCTGGGGATCGATCGCCCGTTGGCGGTCTCGCTCATGGTCACTCTCGTAGCCTCTCGTTCGGGTGGCTTCGTCGTCGCACGGGCGCGCGGCGCTGGCGTTCGGTTCCGCCGAGACGCTCGGTGGCGCACGCGATGGCGGGTTCCGTCGGCCCCGTCCCGCGTCCGGTTGCGGAGCCTTCCGCGGAGCGCAAATCCTAGCAGAAAACGGGGCGATTCGCCGCGATCGGACGGCGGTGCGGGGCGTGCGGAACCACCGAAAAAACCGTGAAAAATCGTTGGAGTCCGGGCACCCTTCCCCGGGGCGGGCGCGCGCGTCGGCGGGGCACCGCGGCGGGCGCCTTCCGACACCCCGGACGCCGATTGCTCCTACACTCCAAGCCCCGTCCGAGGACGACCCGCCGCGCGCAAGGAGAGGTGTCCGTGACCGAGCTTCCGACCGCCGCTTCGCGACGCGAACCGAGCGACCCGTTCCCCGATCCGCAGCGCACCGCTGCGATGCGCCCGCCGCAGGAGCTCCTGGCGGCGGCCGTGGCGCGGGGCGAGTTCGCGTTCGAGCTGGGCGAGGTCGCCCGACGCGCCTTCCTCGGCGCGTCGGCGCTCGCGGTGCTCGGTCTGGCGGCCTGTGCCTCGACGCCGAAGAAGGTCGCGCGGCTTCCCGACGCCGAGTGGCGCGAGCCGCCGCTCCCGCCCGGGACCGTGGCGGCTGCGGCGCCGACCGTGTCCACGGACGGCGCGGAGAGGGCCGCGACCGATCCGAAGGCCTCCCTCGGGGGAGACGCCTCCGCGGCCGCCGGTGGAAAGGCAGGGGGCGCGAAGGAGTTCAATCCGGTCGGCGAGGCGGCGCTTCCGTGGGCCAAGCCGCGGTTCCTGTGGGCGAAGGCGGCGCCGAACCGCGCGAACCTGAACCCGATGCTGCCGGTCACCTGCGTGACCATCCACCACGACGGCCTCGACGAGCTGATCTGGTCGGCGCGGACCGCCGACGTCGCCGCGCGGCTCGAGCACTACCGCGTCGGGCACCTCGGGCGGGGCTGGGCCGACATCGGCTACCACCTGATCATCGACCGCGGCGGCGTCCTCTGGCAGGGGCGCGCCGTGCGCTACCAGGGCGCCCATGTCAGCAAGCACAACGAGGGCAACATCGGCGTCCTCGTGATGGGCAACTTCGACCGCCAGAAGCCGACGCCGGCGCAGCTCGCCACGCTGCGGCGGGTGGTCGCCGACCTGCGCTCGACCTACGGCATCAAGCGCGGCCGCGTCTACACCCACAAGGAGTGGCAGGACGCGCAGACCGCCTGTCCGGGCAGGAACCTGCAGCCGCGCGTCGAGCAGCTGCGGCGCGTGCTGAAGGCCTGAGCGCACGGTCCGGCCGCGCGTGCGCTTTCTGGGCTGCGGCGACGGATTTCGCCGATCTATCCGCGCCTTTCCCGCGCTTCCGGAGACCGTCATGCAGCCTGAGCCGTTCCATCGACCCGCCGCGCTCCACCGCGATCCGTCCGACGTTGCGGCGTCCGTGTCGCTGCACGGCGCGGGCCCGGCGGCCGAGCCGCTCGGCGAGGTGCCGAGTCCGTCGCAGATCATGCGTCGCGGCTTCGTGCTCGCGAGCCTGGGCTTCCTCGCCGCGTGTGCGACGGGCGGTGGAACGCAGGCGGTCGCGCGCAGCGGCTCCGGAGCGGGCGCGCAGCAGCTGCCCCCCGGCATCTGGACCAGCGAGGGCAAGCTCCCCCCGCAGCGCTGGGCGCAGCCCGCCTCGCCGCAGGCCTCCGACGCACAGGCGCGCGCGCCCTTCTCCAACCGCAGCGCGGGCACCGGACGCACGACGCCGCCCGCGGTTGCGCGCGGCGGCGACCCGAAGCGCACGGTCGTCGGACCGGCCGACAAGCCGTCGTCGCCGGCGCTGGCCGCCGGCTTCAACGGGAAGGTCATCGCGCGGACCCAGTGGACGCCGTTCTGCCCGAACCCGAAGGACATGAACCCGCTCGGCGACATCCGCAAGATCACGGTGCACCACACCGGCAACGGCGTGTTCACCGACACCGGCGTGGCCGAGGTGAAGGACGAGCTGCAGACCGTGCTGCGCGGCGAGATGGGCGTCGGCCACGACGACATCGCCTACCACTATGTGATCGATCCGGCGGGACGCGTCTGGGCCGGTCGCTCCCTGCGCTGGCAGGGCAGCCATGTCCGCAACTGGAAGGGCGTCGACAACCGCACCGGCAACGTCGGCGTGATGGTCCTCGGCAACTTCGAGCGGCAGAAGCCCACGCAGGCGCAGCTGGCCACGCTGCAGAAGTTCGTCGTCCAGCTGCAGAAGCAGTACAAGATTCCGCGCCAGAAGCGCAAGGGCGGCGTGATCGACAAGAACCACGGCGTGTTCACGCACCAGCAGCTGTCGCCGACCGAGTGCCCGGGCGACAACCTGCAGAATCCGTGGGACAAGCAGCTCTTCCCGCGGCTGCTCGCGAGCGTCTGACCCATCGGGGACGACGCGAGGCGCGAGGCCTGCGCGCGGACGGGCGGCGAACCGTGCGATGGCACGCATTCCGACGCCCGCCCCGCACCGCGCACCGTTCACATCTTCGGCGGCGGACCGAACCGGCCCTTCGAGGCGCGGGCGTCGTCGGCGTCGAGCTTCCGCTGGAACTCCGCGTCGCGCGCTTCCTGCCGGTTGACGAGCTTCCAGGCGATCCACGCGACGACCGCCATGCCGACGATCGCGACGAGCCAGCGGAGGATGGTGATCAACACGGCCATGGTGCGGTCTGCGCGCGCGGGCGCGCGGCGCGTCATGCTACCTCAACCGGAGGCGATGCCGCACGGGTGAGGCCGCGCGCCGCTCAGGTCTGCAAAGGCGCCGCTCAGGCCCGCACGCGCAGCGCGCGTTCGGCGGCGAGCGTCGCGCGGGCCTGTACGGCCGCGTAGCTGCGTGTGCGGGCCGCGTCGGGCGCGAGGCGGTCGCGGGTGCGCACCGTCGCGGCGCAGGCCGCGTCGACCGAGGGAAACACGCCCGAACCGACGGCGGCGAGCAGCGCCACGCCGAGCGCGCCGCTCGCGTCGCTCGCGAGCAGGCACACCGAGGCATCGAACATGTCGGCGCACATCGCGCGCCAGAACGGGCTCCTCGCGCCGCCGCCCGAGAGGCGCACCTCGCTCACGGTCACCCCGAGCCGGCGCATGGTCGCCACATTGCCGGCGAGCCCGGCGGTGATGCCCTCGAACGCCGCGCGCGCGAGGTGGTCGCGGCCGTGCGAGATGTCGAGGCCGGCAAACCCGCCGCGGATGGCCGGATCGGGGATCGGGCACCGCTCGCCCGTGAGGTAGGGCAGGAACACGAGACCGTCGCAGCCGATCGCGACGCGCGACGCGCGCTCGGCGAGCACCTCGTAGGGATCGATGCCGCGCACGCGCGCCTCGGCGACCGCGTCCTGCGCGAGCGTGTCGCGGAACCAGCGCAGGCTGCCGCCCGCCGAGAGCATCACGCCCATGAAGTGCCAGCGGTCGGGAACCGCGTGGCAGAAGGCGTGCAGCTCGCCGTTGGCGGTGGCGCGCCAGCGGTCGCTGGCCGCGAACACGACGCCCGAGGTGCCGATGCAGCACGAGACCGTGCCCTCGGCGACGATGCCGCTGCCGACCGCCGCGGCGGCCTGGTCGCC
>CAMBUI010000012.1 GCA_945870915.1 Candidatus Kuenenia stuttgartensis
GAGCGCGCCCTTCACGCCCGTCAGCGGCGCGACCTCGCGCAGCGGACCGACGATCCCCACGTGTCCGCCGAGGTGGCCACCGGTCGCCGGCAGCGCATCGCCGCGCGCCTCGACCACCAGCGCGATCCCGCGCGGCTTGACCGCGACGCGCGTCGATCGCGCGATACCGCCGCCATCGACCCACACCTCGCGACCCTTCTGCCTTGGCGGCGTGAAGCGCGCGCAGTAGTAGCCGTGCATCGACCCGACGCCGAATTCGCCGAGCGGACCGGGCGCCGCGACCGGCGCGAAGCGCGCGTGGGTCCCGTCGAGCAGACCTGTCTCGACCACGCACCGCGCCGCGGCCAGTGGGATCGACGCGCCCGCGCCGACCGAAGACGCCTTCGGCTTGTGGCGCACGACCGATCCGTCGCGGGCGATCCGCGCGAGAAGCGCGCCGGTGGTGTCGACGAACTCGATCGCGTCGTCGGCGAGTCCCACGCCCGCCGCGAGCGACACCGGCACCGTCGCAACGCGCAGACCGCGCACCTTCGTCACCTTCGGCGCCGCACCGTCGGCGGGCACCGCAAGCATCGCCTCGCTGCCGTCGACCTTGACGGCGAGCTTCGCGCGTGCGGGGCCGGTCACGACGACGAGGTCGTCGAGGAGCGCCACCAGCGATCCGCCGCCGAGCTCGAGCCGCGCGCCGGCGATCGCGAGTCCGTGTCCGCGCAAGGCGATGTCATGCGGGGCGGCCCCGGCTGCGTTGCCGGCTGCCTTGCCGCCTGCCCGCCCGTCCGTCTTGGCCGACGACCTCCGCCGCTTCTCGCCCTGCGCCGGGAGCAGCACATCGATGCGCTCGCCGGCCGACCCCTGCAGCGGCACGACGGTGCGGCCATCGGGCTCGACCCGCGCCACGCCGGGTGTCATGGTCGCGAGCAATCCGCCGAAGGTGTTCGCCAGCACCAGCGCACGACGAAGCGGGAACAGGTCGACCGCCTCACGTTCGGCGCAACCGGCCGCGCTGGTGGCGCCCCGATGCCGCGCGTCGACGACCTCGCAGGCGAAGTCGGCGCGGGCCGCGACCGACTCGGCGACGAGCCGCGCCATCTCGACTGCGGCGGCTGTCCCGCCCGCCGCCGCCCCGACCGCGTGCAGGAAGAACGGCGGCGCCTCGGGATGCACCTGGCGCAGCTCGTCGGCGGTGTGCGGAAGTTCCCCCGCGGACGCTCCACCGCCGCTCCAGGCGTCGATCACGCCTTCGTGCGCGTACCAGCAGTTGTTGGCGGTGAAGAGCGGCACGTCGATGCCGACCTCGCGCGCGAAGCGCACCAGGGCGCCGAAGTACGCCCCACCCACCGCGGTGTCGAGGCAGCGCCAGTCGTCCTCGATGCCGACCGCGATCACCGGCCGCGGAGCACCGCCGCCGTTGCGGCTGGCCTGCAGGTCGACGAACTGGGGCGCAAGCGCATGCCAGTACCTGGTCACGCGCGCCATGAACGCGGGATGCGCCTCGCGCGCCCGCTCACCGGAGGCGGCAACCCACCCGGGCAGGCCACCGCGTGCGAAGCCGCCGCCGACGCACGGTCCGATCCGCAGCATGACCTTGAGCCCGGCGGCGCCCGCCGCCTGCACCGCGCGCCGCAGGTCGCAGGCACCGGTCCAGACGAAGCGGTCGGGCGTCGGCTCGTGCAGGAGCCACGGCACCCGGATCACAACCGTGTTGAAGCCGGCGTGCCGCAGCGTTCCAAGCGTGGAGACCCAGCGCTCGGGATCGACCAGCGTCGGATCGAACGCCGCGCCGACGACGGCGAAACGGATGGCGGCCCCGCGGCCGGTCGGGAGGAGGAAGCTCTTGGAATCGAACGAGACTGCGGGCATGGAGATCGGATCTCGGGCGTTGGGGCCGGCTGCGACTCTCGCAGAAACGCGCAGTCGCGGCAAAAGGTCGGCATCCCGTTCCAACTTGCCGACGAAGCGCGCAGCGGTTGCGGCCCGGATGCGGTACAACCTCTCCCTCGGCGGTCCATTCTCCGCCAGCCTGACGGTTCCATGTCCCGAATCCCTGCCCGACATCTGCTGAGCGGACCGCTCTCCCTCTCGATCCTGCTCGCGCTGGCCCCGTTCGTGGGCTGCGAGTCGGGCATGGAGCGGCTCGACCGCGAGACCAACCAGCGCCTTCGCACCAGCGCCGAGCAGCTCGGTGGCGGATCGATCTACCCCGAAATGGATGCGAACCGCTATGAAAGCGGTTCGAAGTTCCCCGATTACCCCGAAGGCGTCGATCGCCCACCATCCGACAATCCGGATGTGAGCGCGCTTGCCTTCGAGACCGTCCCGCCCGTGAAGGAGGACGCCGCGAGCATCACCCGGCGCTTCGAGCGGATGTCGGAGGAGGACCCGGACGCCAAGTTGATCACCTTCGACGAGGCGGTCTCCTACAGCCTCGAGAACGCCGAGGAGTACCTGACCGCCGAGGAGTCGTATCTCCTTGCCGCGATTCGACTTCTGATCGAAGAGCACCAGTGGCAGCCGCTGCCCTCGAACGTCACCAGCGCGGGATTCAGCACCTCGGGTGGCGGCAGCCGCTTCAACAACGCGCTTTCGGTCGTCAACGAGCTCGGCGTGAGCCAGCGGCTGCCCTTCGGCGGCGAGGTGAGCGCCGCGTTCGTGGCGCAGGCCACCCAGCAGCTCGACGACTACCTCTCGTCCAACGAAACCCAGTCGGCGGACGTGGTCCTCTCGGCCAACATCCCCCTGCTGCGCGGATTCGGCGATGTGGCGCAGGAGAACCTGATCCAGGCCCGCCGCAACCTGGTCTACGCCGCCCGCAACTTCGAGCAGTTCCGCCGCGACTACTACTACGACCTCGCCGCCGACTACCTGCAGCTCGTGGTCCAGCTCCAGGGCATCGCCAACGGCGTCCGCCAGGTCGAGCGCAGCGCCGCCGTCGAGGCGCGCACCAAGGCGCTCGTCGAGAGCGGCCGCACCGAACCGTTCCAGGCCGACCTCGCCACGCAGAACACCCTGTTCGCGCTCGACCGCCTCAGCTCGCAGCGCGAGGCGTACCGGCTCACCCTCGACCGCTTCAAGGCCCGCATCGGCATGCCGGTCGAGACCTCGGTGCGCATCGACCCGACGCAGTTCAAGCTGCCGGTGCCCCGGGTCGACATGGCGCAGTCGCTCGACCTCGCCTTCCGCTACCGCCTCGACCTGCAGACGCAGCGCGACCTGGTCGACGACTTCGCGCGCAAGGTCGATGTGGCCCGCAACCAGACCCTCGGCGACCTCGACCTCTTCATCGCCAACAACCTGCCGACCGACCCCACGCGCGACCGCGGCGGGCTCGGCCTCGACCCGGGCTACGACGACTTCACCGCGCGCCTGTCCTACTCGATCCCGCTCGACCGCGTGAACGAGGACCTCCGCCTGCGCCAGGCGCAGATCCTGCAGGAGCAGACCAAGCGCCAGTACTACCAGGCCCGCGACGACGCGGCCGTGCAGGTCCGCCAGGCCGCGCGCGGCATCGAGCGCTCGCTCTTCTCGAAGGCCGTGCAGGAGAAGAACGTCCAGGCCTCGATGAACCGCCAGGCCGCCATCGACGCCGCCCCGGACCGCGCGACCGCGCGCGACCGCACCGAGGCGCTCGACGCCCTCCGCCGCGCGCAGGACTCGCTCGACAACGCGAAGAAGGACCTGCAGCTCGCGATCCTCCGCTACCTCAACACCACGGGCCAGATGCGTATCGCGCCCAATGGCATGCTGATCCCGCTTCCCGGCATGGATGTGTCGGAGGAGACCGGGCCCGGCCTGATCGACACTTCACCGTGAGACCGACATGAGCCGCACCGAACACACCGTCTTCCGATTCCTCGCCGTGGGCTGCGCCGCCGTCATCGCCGCGGTGCCCGTCGGCTGCGGAGGCGGCGCGTCCGGCGACGAGGCCGCGGCGCGCACCCTCGCGGCCCGCGACCTGCACACGGTCGAGAAGGGCTCGTTCGACATGGTCCTGCCCGTGAGCGGCGAGCTCGCCGCGCAGCAGCAGGTCGAGCTGCGCAACAAGCTCGAGACCCGCGCGGTGATCACCGAGATCGCGCCCGAGGGCACCCGCGTCTCGAAGGGCGATGTGCTCGTCCGCCTCGCGCAGGAGGAGATCCTCGACAAGATCAAGGACGCGAAGGACAAGGTCAACACCACGAACAGCGCGGCCGTCGCCGCCCAGCAGGCGCTCGCCATCAAGCAGGGCGAGAAGCAGAGCGAGCTCGACAAGGCCGATGTCGCCGTGAAGATCGCCGAGCTCGCGCTGCAGGGCTGGCTCGAGGGCGAGGTCGTCAACAAGCGCCAGACCCTCAGCCTCGCCAAGGAGACCGCGGGCATCAACCTCGACCGCCTCAAGGGCCGCTTCGAGGAGAGCGCGAAGCTCGTCCAGCAGGGCTACATCGCCAAGGACGAGTTCGAGAAGGACCGCATCGCGATGATCGAGGCCGAGGCCAAGGTCAAGCAGGCCGCGCTCGACCTCGAGGTCTACGAGAAGTACACCTACTTCCAGGACGAGGCGAAGAAGAAGTCCGACCTCGACCAGGCGCGCGCCGAGCGCTCGCGCGTCGAGGAGAAGTTCAACGCCGAGCTGGTCAAGGCGCAGGCCGATCTCGAGAGCGCGAACTTCCAGCTCGCGAGCGCGAAGGACCGCCTGCAGAACCTCGAGACGCAGATCTCGTACACCACGCTCACCGCGCCGATCGACGGCCTGATCGTGTACGCCACCAGCATCGACAGCTCGAACGGCGGCCGCGGCGGCGGCGACGCGCAGCCCCCGCAGGTCGGCACCGAGCTCAAGCCCAACGAACTCGTGATCCTGCTGCCCGACACCTCGCGCATGGTCGCGAACCTCAAGGTCAGCGAGGCGCTCTCGGGCCGCATCAAGCCCGGCCAGCGCGTGACGCTCTTCAGCGACGCGCTGCCCAACCAGCCGGTGTCGGGCAGCGTGACCACCGTGAGCGTGCTCGCCGCGAGCGGCGGCTGGCGCGACCCGAACCGCCGCGAGTACACGGTCAAGACCGCGCTCGAGGCCGATCCCTCGATGGGCCTCAAGCCCGCGATGCGCTGCAAGGCCGAGATCCTGCTCGGCCGCGTCGAGGACGCGCTCAACATTCCCGTGCAGGCGATCTTCCGCCAGGGGCCGGTCGCGTTCGTCTATGTGCAGGAGGGCGAGGGCTTCGCGCAGCGCCAGGTCGAGCTCGGCCGCGCGAGCGAGCTCAACATCGAGCTCACGAAGGGCGTCGCCGCAGGCGACCGCGTGCTGCTCCGCGAGCCGAAGTCGTTCGAGATCACCTCGAAGCTCGATCCGAGCGTGTTCGAGATGGCCAACGCGAGCGCGCCGGGCTTCGGCGGCGCTCCCGCCGGCGGTCGCCCGCCGATGGGCGCGAGCCCCGCGGAAGGCGGCGGCGCTCCCGCCGCCGGAGCAGGTGGTCCTCCCTCGGGTGAGGGTCGTCGCCGTGGTGGCGGCGGTGGCGGCGGCGCAGGTGGACGACCGGAGGGCGCACGCCCCGCAGGTGGCCCTCCCGCGAATCCGTCGTCGGGCGCCGCCGCTGCGAACTGAATCCAACAAGCACAGCGCGCGTCGGGACCGACGCGCGCTGTGTCATGAAGGGGCTTTGGTCATCGTCCGTGATCACGGGGGCGACAGCGTGTCGCGGCCACGGATGCCTCCTGCCGTGAGGTAGTGCGCTCCGGTGTCCACGACGAAGTCGTCGGCCTGCGCGGCCCCGAAGCCATCCCCGTAGATGCTGTTGCGCACCCAGAGCCGCGCCCGGATCGTGGTGGAGCCCGGTACGCGCGCGCGCCCCTCGGCGTCCATCGCTTCCGCCGTGGTGAACAGCCGCACCGACCCATCGAAGAAGAGCGCCTGCGCGCGCGCCCGGAACGACTGCGTCCAGAGGTACGGCGTGCGGCCGCCGGCGTACGCCGGGTTCGGCCCAAGATACGGCTCCATGCAGTGCCGCTCCAGCATCCGCGTCTTGAGCGACGGATACTGGCACTGCGAGTTGCTCGGCGACCGGTAGCCCTCGCCGTTCGCGACCGCGTTCGGGCTCTGGTAGCTCGGAGCGCTCGCGAGGGTGCCGTCGCCGAACACCCGCGGGTGATACATCGCGGCCGGCGAGTAGTCGTAGGTCGTGTTGAGGATGTCGTTCTGCGCGTCCCGCTCGACATCGCGCCCCTCGTCGATCCACTTCTGCACCTTGCGCGTCATGGCGGGATCGTCGGGCGCGTAGAAGGTCTGGTCGTAGAAGCGGCCATTCACGTAGCCGTTGAACTCGCGCACATTGGTCCAGCGGTACGACCCCACCATGGAGGTCGAGGCGATGTCGAGCGGGATCTGGAAGAGACCCCCGCCCGGGACGCCCGGGCAATCACCGCTGCCGTGGCCGAGGGTCAGCGTCTCGCCACCGGAGGTGGTGCCGATCGTCATGTTCGGGATGCAGCCGAGCTGCGCCTGGTAGGTGCTGAAGCTGCCGCCGAACACACCGAGGTTGTCGGGGCACGCGGTGTACTGGCGGTCGTTGAAGTCGGCCGCGTACGCAGTGTGCGCCGCCGCGAGCGTGGCGAGCTGCGCCGCAGACTGGGCGCGCCCGGCGCTGCAGCCCACGCGGCGGAACACGGGAATGGTGACGGCGGTCGCGATGGCGACGACCGCGGCCACGGCGCCCGCCTCGGCGAGCGTGAAGCCGCGGAGCGCGCGACGGGGGGTGGCGGTCGGGGAGCTCGCGCTCCGGAAGTTGAGGTGCTGCATGGATCGCATGGCGGGGTTCCTTTCAGTCGCGGGTGAGCAGATCGCGTCCGAGGATGCCGTTCGTGGTCAGGATGTGGAAGCTCGTGCGCACGCCGTCGACCGGGGCCGTCGGCTGCCAGCCGTCGACGCCGAGCGGCGTGTCGTCGGACCAGAGTCCGTCGCCGCTCTTGCTGCCGGCGCGCACGATGGTGTCGTCGGCCTCCGCGTGCAGCATCGAGACCGACTGCACGCTGCCGTCGAAGAAGAGCGTGCACGGCGCGCTCTTGCGGCCCGCGTTGAACGCGAGTCCCGTCGTCGGCGCGCCGCGGTACCAGCCGTACTCGCACATGCGCGTCTTGAGCGACGGATGCGTGCACTGCGTGACGGCGGGCGCGCGGTAGCTGTCGGAGAATCCCGCGGGCGCCTGGAAGCCGCCTTCCGCCCGTGCGCGCAGCACGCCGGGATGCAGCATGGCCGCGGGCGAGAAGCAGAAGCTCGAGTCACGGTAGTTCGTGCCGTCGAAGTTGAACTCGTCGTCGGCGTTGAACTGCGTCGAGGCCCACGCATAGCCGGGGTCGTCCTCCGCGTACCACTCGGGCGAGTAGAACCGGTGCGAGAGGTACTCGCGGAAGCCGACCACGTTCGGCATGCGGAAGGAGCCGACCGCCGCCTCCGCCGCCGAGAAGTTCATGGGACGGTAGAGCGACCAGTTCCCGCAGTTGCCGGGATACCCGCTGTTCGCGCAGAACCCGCCGCCGCCGATGTAGTAGCCCCACATCGCGCCGTTGGCGCTGAAGCCGAGGTAGATTGGCCGCGGGCACCAGGCCTGGCTGATGAAGGTGGCGCACGTGTCGCCGTACTGCCCCGCCGTCGCGGGCATCACGCCGAACTGCCGGCCACCGAAGTCGTTCGCGTAGCACTCGTTCGCCTGCGCGAGCTCGGCGAGCTTGAAGTGCGAGTCCGAGACGCCCCCGCCCTTCGCGACCACCGTCGTGCCGATGGCGAGAATCACGGCGACGCAGCCTGCTCCAACGAGGACCTCGGGAATGGTGAGCCCTCGACCGGTTCCGTTTCGACGGATCATGACGACCTCCATGCTCGGGCGGGGAAGTCCGCCCCATGGAGATACGCAGTCGATCCGCGTCCCTGCGGCCCGAGTGGGAAATTTTCAGGAAATTGCGCCGCGGCGCACGGCGGCGCCGAGGATCGCGGCGAAGTCCTCGAGCGAGTCGACGATCGCGTCCGGGGCGGGGTCGAGGCGCTCGACCGGATTCCCGTGGTTGTAGCCGCCGCGCACGACGATGCTCGGGATGCCCGCGTTGCGCGCGGCGCCGACGTCGTTCGCGCTGTCGCCGACCATCCACGCGGTGCGCGCGCCGAGCCGGCGCATCGCCTCGTGGAGCGGCGCGGGATCGGGCTTGCGCACGGGCAGCGAGTCGCCGCCGATCACGACCGACACGAATGGACGCCATCCGAGCGCGTCGACGATCCGTTCGGTGGGCGCGAGCGGCTTGTTGGTCACGATCGCGACGCCGAGTCCGCACGCCTGCGCGTAGGAGAGCGACTCGTGCGCGCCCACGAGCGGCAGCGTGTGGTCGACGCAGATGTCCTGGTAGATCGCGCGGAAGCGCGGCATCGCCGCATCGGCCGCCGCGTGGCGCGCTGGTGCGTCGGCGAGGCCGGCGAATCCCTCGAAGCGCCCCGCCATCGCGCGCTCGACGAGCATGCGCGCCCCGTTGCCGACCCACATCGTGACCTCGTCGCGCGAGCGCGTCGGCATGCCGAGCTCGGCCAGCAGGCGGTTGACCGCGACGAGGATGTCCTCGACCGAGTCGACGAGCGTGCCGTCGAGATCGAACAGCACCGCCTCGGGGACGGTGCGGAGTGGCGCGGGAATGTCGTGCGGCCCGGTCAGTTCGAGATCTCGAGCGCGAACATCTCGTGCGGGAACGCGCGGCCGGGGCTCGCGACGGGCACGAGGTCGGAGTGCATGAAGACGTTGCTGGCGGGGATGCCGCACTTCTTCTGCAGGTCGCGCACCAGGCCGGTGAGCGAGTCCATCTGCTCCTGGGTGAACTCGCGGCTCTCGCCGTTGCCGATCAGGCAGATGCCGATCGCGTTGTCGTTGAACCACGCGGCGGTGGGCTGCGCGCCGGCGGCGCGCTCGGCGACATGCGCGCCGCTCTGCTGGTAGTACCAGCGCTGGCCCGCGATGATGGCGCCGTCGTGCTCGCCGTTGCCGTTGCCGATCACGAAGTGGTAGCCCATCGACGGGAAGCCCCAGTCGCGGGACTGCTGGCGCGAGATCGACTCGGCGCTGCCGGTGTGCGAGCCCGAGTGGTGGATGACGATCGACGACCAGCGGCCGGGCTGCAGGGTCATCTTGGGCGGCGGCGCGATCACGCCGGTGAGGCCGGCGGCCGGGATCGCCTTCCATCCGTCGTTGAGCATGAGGACGCCGCCCGCGAGGGTCATGGCGCCGATGAAGACGCTCCACACGATGCCCGTGCGCTTGGGGTGAGCCTTGCGCTTGCGGGTCGTTGAACTGCTCGACTTCGTGGATGGCTTCCGTGCCAAGGGCGATTCCTCTGCGAGGTGCGGACAGTATCGGAAATCGGCCACGCCGCGCGAAGGTCTGCAGGAATTGCAAGCGGTGTCGCGGAGGCGGCGTCGGATCGCATCCCGATTGGTCGACGCAGCGCGGTGGTTCGGTCTGTGAGGGCGCGGTCGAGAACGCGTCGCACGCGTGCGATGCGCGCGGAACGGTCCCGGCCGATCGCTCCTGCGATCGGTCACTCCTGCGATCGGTCACCCCTGCGACCGGTCACTCTTCGGGCTGCGAGAGCCGCGCGCGGAGCGCCGGCTGCGGACGGCCGAACACATCGGGTTCCTCGAGCGGCACGTAGCGCTGTCGCATGCGGTCGTGGGTCTCGAACTGGTTGCGCGGCAGGTCGCTCGGGAAGAGCACCTTCTGGCAGCCGGCACCGGCGAGCATCACCGCCGCGAGAACGCATGCCGTCGCGACGGGACCAAGTTGGGGGCGGGGGCTGCGGCGCATCGGTGCGATCCTACCGACCTGCGGGCCGATCGGCGACGACGGGGACGGTTCCCTGTGCGGGATAGGCCTTTCCCGTGAGCGCGTCGGTGAACTCGAGCGAGACGCTCACCGCCCGGGCGCTCTCGGCGCCCTCCCAGGCGAGCGGCATCTCGAGGGTGTAGTGGGTACCCAGGAAGGCCGACCGGTAGGCATCCCGCAGCGCCTTGGGCGAGAGGGTCGCCGAGCCGGCCGGGATCGGGTCGCGGCCGGGGATCAGCACCGCCACGCTGGCGCGCAGGGTGCCGGTCACCTGGAGGAATCGCCCGAGTCCGTCGCGCGGCTCGACCACGATGGCGAGCTTCGCGTGGTTGGCGTCGACGAGGCGTGCGGTCGAAAGCCCAGACAGCGCGATGCCGGCGAGCGCGGGCATGGCCTCGGCGGCCTCGGGGTCGATCCGTGCGTCGCGGGCCTGGCTGAGCTCGGTGACCTTGGTCTCGAGTTCGGCGGCGCGGGCGCGCGCCTCGTCCCGCTCGCGGGTGCGCTCGACCAGCTCGGCGCGGAGGCCGTCGGCGGCGTTGGGCGCGAGGGCGCGGCCCCGGCAGCCGACCGCCAGCACCACGAGGGGCGCGCTGGCGACGGTGGCGAGCAGGGTCGCGGAGAGGCGGTGTGAGCAGCGGGTCATGATCGGAGGGTCGGGGTCAGAGGGAGGAGGCCGGAGGGCGGCAGGCAGTGGGCAGCGGGCAGAGGTCGTCGCGGCGGATCGGCGCGGCCGACCGACTCACCCGCGCATCGGCGCCTCGGCGTCGGGCGGGTGGTCGCCGTCGGATCGGTCGGCATCATCGCGTCCGAAGGCGACCTGGAAGGCGAGTTGCTCGAGCGCGACGGTGAAATCGACGCTCACGATGCCGATTCCCTCGCGGACCTCGATCCGGCGGGGGGCGAAGTTGAGGATCCCGCGGACGCCGGCGGCGACCAGCGCGTCGGCGACCTGCTGCGCTCCCTCGCGCGGGACCGCGATGATGCCGAGGTTGATGCGCTCGGCCGCGACCACGGCGGCGAGGTCGGACATCGCGCGGACCGGAATCCCCCCCACCTCGCGTCCCGACAGCGACCCGTCGCCGTCGAACACCGCCACGATCTCGAATCCCTCGCGGCGGAACCGGTCGTAGGACACCAGCGCCCGGCCGATGTTGCCGGCGCCGACCACGCACACGCGCCAGGCGCGGTCGCGACCCATGATCTTGCGGAGCGAGTCGATCAGCTCGGCGATGGCGTACCCGCGGCCGGGGTGTCCGAACTGGCCGAACAGGGCGAGGTCCTTGCGGACCTGCGCGTCGGTGAGCCCGAGCGACCGCCCCAGCGATTTGGAGCTGACGGTCTGCTCGCCCGACTCGAGCCGGCTCGAGAGCTCCCGCAGGTAGAGCGACAGCCGCCGCGCGGCGGGCCGCGGGATGGCGGGTCGGTCGTTGGGCTTCCGCTGGGCCATGGGGCCCATGGTACGCCCCCGCGTGTCAGGATTCGCCCCGTCCCGCTACCCTCCCCGCAATGCACATCGCGGACATCCTCGCGCGCGACACGACCGGACAGGGCCCGAGCCTGAGCTTCGAGTTCTTCCCCCCGAAGACCGATGCCGGGTGGGAGTCGCTCTACCGGTCGATCGCGGAGTTCGCGCCGCTCGAGCCGAGCTTCGTCTCGGTGACCTACGGCGCCGGCGGCTCGACGCGCGACAACACCCACGCGCTCGTCGTGCGGCTCAAGCGCGAGACCCGGCTCGAGCCGGTGCCGCACCTCACCTGCTTCGGGCACACCCGCGAGGAGATCGCGGCGATCCTCGAGCTCTACGCCGCCAACGGCGTGGGCAACGTGCTGGCCCTGCGCGGCGATCCGCCGGCGGGCGCGCGCATCCTCGCGCTCGGCGACTTCAACCACGCCGCGGACCTGGTCGCCTTCATCCGCCGCGAGGGCGAGCGCCTGGGCGTGAACGGTGGACGCGGGTTCGGCATCGGCGTCGCGGGCTTCCCCGAGGGGCACCCCGAGACCCCCAACACCCTGCGGCAACTCGACCACCTGAAGGCGAAGTGCGATGCCGGCGCCGACTACATCGTGACCCAGCTCTTCTTCGACAACCACGCGTTCCACGACTGGCGCGCGCGGTGCGAACTGGCGGGCATCCGTTCGCCGATCATCGCCGGCATCATGCCGGTGACCAGCGGAACCGGACTCAAGCGCATGGCCGACCTCGCCGCGGGCACGCGGTTCCCGGCAGCGCTGCTCAAGGCGATCGCGCGCTGCCGAGGCGACGCCGAGGCGATCGAGAGCGCCGGCATCCACTGGGCCACCGAGCAGTGCCGGGACCTCCTCGACAGCGACATCGCGGGGATCCACTTCTACACGCTCAACAAGAGCGACGCCACGCGCCGGATCTACAAGGCGCTCGGCGTGAAGTCGCTGCGGTAGGTCTGCGCGGGCGTGAAGCTGCTGCGTGGGCTTGAAGCTGCTGCGCGGGCGTGAAGCTGCGGCGCGGGCGTGGAACTGCTGCGCGGGCGTGAGACTGCTGCGCGGGCGCGGAACCGCTGCGCGGGCGCGGGCCGCCCCCTCGTTCTGAACACGCATCGGATTGTCTACGCCTTCAGGTCGAGCGTGTGCTCGCCGTTGTCGTCGCCGTCGCGGCGCGGGGCCGCGGCCTGGAAGCGCGGGTCGCGGTGACGCTGCTGGCCGCCGCGCTGGTGCTTCCACTCCTCCGCGGCGTCGGGCTTGCTGTCGACGGCCTGTGCCTCGGCTGGATCGGAGAGCCTGACTTCGTCGCGCACGATGCCGCGGGCCGCGCCCGACCGGCCGTCGGCCTCCTGCGGCCGGGCCTTGTCGCGCGGGCGCGCGCCTGTGCCCTGCTGCGCAATGAACGACGCCTGGATTGCTCCAGGCGTCGGGGGAATCGGAGTTGGACCGAAGGCCGACACGCCGTTTTCATCGGCAGTCGCGGCGAACGGGGCGAGAATTCGCCGGCGATCGTGGGCGTGCGAGCGGCCGTCAGCGCGGCACGACCGGCTCGACGCGCCGGATGCCCGCGATCGCCGCCAGATCGGCGAGATTCGCGGGCGTGACCGTGGCGACGACGAGCCCGCGCGCGGCGTCCTGCGCGACGATCGTGACACCGAGTGCGCGGAGCGACGCCAGCGTGGCTGGATCGATCGCCTTCGCATCGCCGCCGGCGACCGCGACCTTCATCGCCACCGTGATCGCGCCGTTCTCGAGCGCGATGCCGAGATCACGTGCGATCTCGGCGGTCATGGCCGATTCGCCCGCCAGTTCGGCAAGCGCGAGCAGCACCAGCCTCCGGTCGAGCACCTGGACGAGACGGTCACGCTCGGCCGTGCCCAGGAGCCGCAGCCTGGCCGCCTCGCCGCGTGCGGGGGCGGAGTCCGCGACGGGCGCGCCGGCAGCACCCTCGGCGGAACGCACTTCGTCCTTCTCGACGATCCGCGCCTTCGATGCAACGTCGATCGCGTTGCCGCCTTCGCCACCACCGCCGCCGCCGTAGCCACCGCCGGAACCGCTGGTCAGACCGCTGGTGTCCGCGAAGCCGCCGGCGACGCCGCCGGACAGGCCGCCGACCGCGCCTCCACCACCCGGACCTCCGCTCGGCGCAGGAGCGCCGAATCGATCCACTGGCGCACCAGGCATGCGGCGACCGCGATTGGCCGTCACGCTGTCGGCGCGGTTGCCGGGCTTGTTGCCGGCATCGGCGCCGAAGGTCGAGCGCTTGAGCAACCTGTTCTCCTGGCGGGAGAACTGCGACGACTGCGCGCGCGCGGCGGATCCCTCGTCCTTCTGATCGCGGAGTCCCTTCGACGGAACGGCGCCACCCGAATTCGGCATCGCCGAGGGATCCTGCGGTGCCGCGGGCTTGGCAAGCGGCGGCGCTGCGCCGGCAGCAGGCGACACCGAGGCACCGACCACCGGGTCGGTCGAGCTCTCGGCCACCTTCGCGTCGGCAACTTCGCGCGCGAGCGATTCAGGCGCGTCGTTCTTCGCAGCAGCGACCGCGGGCGCATCCGCTTCGGCCGCCGGGTGGTCGAACCACATCGTCATTCCGCGCGACGCGGCAAGCCTGTCGAGCGATTCGGTGCGGCGGGAGCCGTCACCCTGCTCGAACGCGAACGCGTCGGCGGGACGCACGCCTTCGCCGAAGAACCCCGCCCAGTTGGTGCCGTCGGGAAGCTCGACCGGGACGGCGACCAGCATCGGCTTGCCGCCGACGACCACGCGGCTCCTCTCGACCGCGACGAAGCTCGTGAACGGCGTGGCGATCGCGTACGACTCGCCGAGGCGCACGACCGCGCGCCGGGTCGCGGCGTCGAGCGTCTCGGACTCGACCTGCGCGAGCCGCGGCGCGAGGATCGCGTCGACCTTGGCGCGCGCCCAGAGCGTCTTCACGACATCGTGGCCGGGCTCGGTCGCGGGCAGTTCGACCGCGACGGTGCGCTCCCACGGCCCCGCGCCGGTGCGGCCGCGCACGGTGATGGACCCGCGCGCAGCGCGGTCGAAGCGCCCGAGGAGCACGATCGGCTCCTGGTCGTAGAGGTCGGGCAGGTGGTCGCCCGCGGGCAGCAGGTCGCGCAGCGCGAGGTCGCCCGCCACCGAGAGCTCGATGTCGGTCAGCACCGGCGACTCGATGCGGCGTACGAGCCGGTCGATCACGCCGTCGGCCTCCTCGGACAGGGTCACGATCTCGCAGGTGCCGCGGCCCGCGCGCGCCATCTCCTCGAGGAGGAAGCGGTTCACGCTGTTGCCGATGCCGAAGCTGAAGACGCGCGAGGCGCGCGCGTTCTCGCGCACCGCGGCGACCACGCCCTGGTCGTTGCCGATGTACCCGTCGGTCAGGAAGAAGACGAAGCGCGTGCGCGCGTCGGCGTCCTCGAAGCGGGCCGACCGGGTGGCGAGCACGCGGTTGCCGTCGCGCGTCTCCCAGGTGCCGTCGAGGATGAGCGCCAGCTTGCGCGGGTTCGCGGGCACGGCGATCGAGAGGTCGACGGGGATGGTGCGGCCCGCGCCGGCGTCGAGCGTCCACACCGGCGCACCCGGCGTCGGAGGAGCGGCGCGCACCAGCGCATCGTGGGCGACGGCGACGCGCACGGCGCGGCCGTCGGCGGGCAGGTCGAGGAGACGCGCCGGGAGGAGGCCGCTGCGTCCGTCCTGCACGAGCGCGGCGTTGACCGCGGCCATCATCTCGGTGCCGCCCGAGCCGTAGGCTCCGTTGACGAAGTCCTCGGCGAGCTTGCGGTTCTCGTCGCTCGCGGGGCGCGGCTCGGGCCACAGCACGCTGGTCGCGCCCGCGAAGGTGATGAAGTTGAAGGTGTCGTTCGGGCGCATCGCGGCGATCGCCTTGCGGGCGAGCGCCTTCGACTTCTCGATGGGGAAGCCGTTCATCGAGCCGGAGACATCGAGCACGAACACGAGTTCGCGCGGGCGGACCTCGGCGGGCGCGACGCGCGCCGGCGGCTCGAGCATGAGGGCGAAGTAGCCGCCCTTCACCGACGGGTCGGACGACGCGCTCACATGGGTGAGGAACGCCGGCTCGATGGCGGCGTCGGCGACCTTCCAGCGCAGGATGAAGTCGCGGTTGGGGATCGTGCTGCGGTCGTCGAGCGTGACGAGGCGCCCCGACGCGCCGCGGGCGTCGACCGAGACGGCGTGCAGCTCGCTCGAGACGTCGCTGATCGCAGGGCCGCCGCTGTCGATCGCGACCGACACGCTGATGTCGTGGCCGGCGCGCTCGCTCGGCTTGACCGGCATCGGCGTGATGCGCGACGCATCGGGCACCTGCGTGGTGTCGCCCGCGAACCCGGTGCCCTGCTCGGCGCCGAGCGGCGCGAAGAAGAAGCGGCCGTTGAGTTCGCCGAGGCCGCGCACGGGGAAGTAGGTGCCGCGCTCGGCGCTGCCGTTTCCGTACTTCGCGGTGAAGTTGACCGCGTCGCCGAGCTGGAGGAGCTCATCGACGAGCTCGTGGCGCGGTGCGCGCACCGGGACCGCCGACTGGAGCAGCTGCGAGAGCCGCGCGGCGCCGAACGGGGTCTCGGCCGCGACCTCGAGGCCCGCGGGCGCGCGGAGCACCACGCCCTGCCGCACCTCCCAGCCCTCGGGAAGCCTCGGCATCGACGCGGGCTGGCCGGGGATGTACCTCGGACCGACCACCATCGGGAACACATACTCCGCGACGCCGTTGCGGCGCTGCGCGAGCTCGATGGTCGCGATGCGCACGCGCACGGTCGCGCCGGGCTCGATGTTGGCCACCGACTGGGTGAAGATGTTGGGACGCTCCTGCTCGAGCAGGCTGGCGACATAGCCCGACTCGCGCGCCTCCTCGTAGATCGCGCGGGCGACGGAGCGCTCCTTGACCTCGCCCTCGATGGTCTTCTCGCCCGAGGGTCCGGTCACGACCATGGTCATGCGGTCGACCGCGGCGCGGTGCGAGAGCGGGAAGGTGTAGACCGCCTCGATGGTGCGCGGATACGGGTTGGCGTAGGTCTGCTCGACGATGGTGCGGGCGAAGAGCCCGCTGATCTCGACCTGCACATCGGTGTGCTGCAGCGGGCAGGGGCCGAGCGTGTTGCCGTCGGCGTCGAGCGCGTCGAGCGCGCCGCCCTCGGCCACCTGCACCAGCCCGCCGTCGGCGATCGCCGAGCGCTCGGTGCTGCGGGTGAAGAGCACGATCGCGAGCACGGAGAGCGCGAGCACCGCGGCGGCGGAGAGCAGGCGGCCGAATCCAAACTGGCCGAAACCGATGCGCCCGGCCACGCCGCGCTGCCGGGGATCCGCGGCGTCGCGCTCGATCGCGGCGAGGTGCGCGTCGCGGACGGCGCACGCGCTGTCCTTGTGCTCGTCGTGCCAGGCGCGCAGGAGCTCGTCGAGGCGGTCGCCGCGGACGGGGGCGTTGGCGTCGCGCGGGGTGTGGTCGTCGTCGTGGTGCTGCTGGTTCATCGGGCAAGGTCCTCGCGCGTGAGCTGCGCGGAAATGAGCTGGCGGGCTTCGGCGACGAGTCGGTAGAACTGCGCGCGGGAGATGCCGAGCGCGCGCTTGGCGGCGTCGACGGGATCGGGTTCGATGTAGAAGATGTGCAGCGCGAGCCGCACATCGGGGGGCAGCGCGTCGATCGCGGTGCCGAGGCGCGCGAGGGTCTCGCGGCGCTCGAGCGGCGCGGACGGCGCTGGTCCGCCCTGCTGCTCGAGCCGCGCCTGCATGGTGTGGGTGGGCATGGGTCTGCGTCCTTCGTTGGTGCCGGCGTGGGCGCCGGACCGCGCGCCCGCCGTCGAGGTGGTGCGCGCGGCGTCGAGCCCGTAGTCGATGTCGCGGCGCTCCCTGGCGCGCGCGGTGCGTCGTTCCTTGCAGACGAGCCGTGCGATCGCGTAGAGCCACGGTCGGAAACCGGTGCAGTCGGTCAGACGCTCGCGCATGCGGAAGGCGCGCAGGAAGGTCTCCTGCACGGCGTCCTCAGCGTCCTGGACCGCGCGCGAACCCGTCTCCTCGCGGCAGAGCGCGAAGATCACGGCAGCGTGTCGGTCGTAGAGCCGTCCGCCCGCTTCCCGGTCGCCGGCGTCGAGCGCGGCGAGGTCGGAGCAGTCGTCGTTCACGGGCGCGCCCATGGGGTCCATATGGGGGTTGTCTCAGATTTCGGTTGGAATTCGCCGCGGGAGCGGTGCGGAGATTGGCGGCGTATTCTCCGCACATTCTGCGGAGATTGGGTGCTGCGCGGCCTCGTGTGCCCGGCGCGGCGGCGCCGGAGGACCCGAGGCGACGCGGCGGGGTCTCGACGCGCGGCATCCTCCGTGTTTGCGAGTGCTTACACTGCGGGCCTCTTGACCGACTTCGCACCCGATGCCTCGCTCCTTGCGCGCTGCCGTGGCGGTGATGCCGCCGCGTGGTCGCTGCTGGTCGAGCGGTACCGCAAGCTGGTCTGGTCGGTGATCGTGAAGCACCGGATGCGGCCGGAGGAGGCCGAGGACATCTTCCAGCACGTCTTCACGACGCTGATTTCGAACATCGACGCGATCAATGACGAGAACGCCCTCGCCAGCTGGATCGTGACCACGACCAAGCGCCGCTGCTGGCGGGTGTCGGGGCAGGGCAAGCAGGCGGCCGAACGGGCGCGGTCGCTCGACGCCGACCCCGAGAAGACGGTCGACCCGGCCGACACCCGCACCGATCCGGGCGACGCGCGCGCCATGCTCGAGAAGCAGCTGGTGCGCGAGGGTCTCGAACGGCTCGGCGGGAAGTGCAAGGACCTCCTGGAGGCGCTGTTCGGCGCGGGCGGGGAACCGAACTACACGCTCATTGCCGAAAAGCTGGGCATCCGGGTGGGGTCGATCGGCCCGACCAGAGCCCGCTGTCTGGAAAAACTGAGTGTGATTCTCGGACGGCTCGGCTTCGGCGAGGCGCCCGCCAAGGGCGTTTCCGATGGCGGGAGCGAGGATGACGAGTGACTTTGGGGACGCAAGCCCCGCTGATTGCACGATTTCGCGCCGCGGCGTGTATCGGGCGCGGGACTGTGGGTTCTTCTGACGCGCAGGTCACGGGAGACGACGACTCCCAAGACAGGACGATCCAATCATGACGACCCCATTCCCCATCCCCCACCGCAAGGTCACGATCGATGAGATCGCGGCGGTTGCGTCCGGCGAGGGTGGACCTGCACTCGAGGCCCGGGTCCAGGAGGCGGCTGCGCGCGAACCCCAGGTGGGCGCGACGCTGGCGAGCTTCCTCGGCATCGTGGCCGCGATGGAGAACGACCATCTGCTCGAGCCCCCCGCCGAGGCGGTCCAGCGCGCGAAGGCGCTGGGTTCGCGGCTCTCGGCGAGGCGCGCGGCGACCCGCTCGCCGCTGGCGACCCTGGGCGAGGTCTTCGACCGCGCCGGAGCCGTGGTGCTCGGCTGGCTCGACCCCAACAGCGGGCTGGCGCTCGCCGGAGTGCGCGACGACCGGGGAGCCGATCTCCTCGAGGCGACGATCGACGCGACGGCCGGTGTTCCGCAGCTCATGATCCGCGCCGAGAGGACGCCCGCCCAGGACGGCGTGGTGCGTCTGGTCGGCGAGGTGACGCGCGGCGACGACATGCCGGTCAAGGCCATGGTCGCGGTGCTCGATGCCCATGGCGTCGTGCTCTCGACCGACGAGACCGATGCGCTCGGCATGTTCGCGCTGCCGCTTCCGCGGGAGTCGCACGAGGTCGTCGTGAGCGCGCACGCGTCCGACGGCACCGACCATCCGACGATCGTTCTTCCGCTCGGCCCCGACGGGCTGGCGACGGTCGGACGGGAGCCGCGCGGATGACGCCTGCCCCGACGCCGCTGACCCTCGATGGATTCGAGGCGCTCGCCGAGGCGGCGCGCGTCGATGCGGTCACCCGTGATCCGCGGGGAGACGCCGCGGCGCTGGTCGCACTCGGAGACGACTGCGAGCGGATGGCCGCCGGCGCACCCGACCGCGCGATCCGCGCGGGCGACGCACTCGCGGCGACCGCACGGACGCTGGGCCGGACCTCGGCTGCGGCGCGTGCGCTGCGGGCGACGATCGCCGCATTCGCATACATGGGCCGGCTCGACGAGGCGCTGGCGCGGGCCGCGGACGCGCAGGCGACCGCCGATGCCGCCGGCGACGCGATCGAGAAGGCGCGTGCCGGCGTGGCGTCGATGCACGCGCTCGCCAAGCTCGGACGCACCGCGGAGGCGATCGCGGTCGGCCGCGGGTCGCGCGATGCGCTCGTGGGCGCGGGACGCGGCGACCTCGCGGCGCGTGCGGAGCTCAACCTCGCGAATGTCCACAAGATCCGCGGCGAGCAGGCCGAGGCGCTGGCGTGCCTCGAGCGGGCGCTGTCGGGGATCCCCGAGTCGGAGCCCGCCGCGCGCGGAACCATCGAGAACACGCGCGGCGAGACGCTGCTGCAGCTCGACCGCCTGGCGGAGGCGCACGCCGCCTTCGACCGTGCCGAGCAACTGCTTGCGGCGCTTCCGCTCGCACACGCGGTCGTCGTGGGAAACCGCGCCGACCTGCTGGCCCGCGAGGGCCGGTTCGGCGATGCGCTGCGCGAGTTCGAGCGCGCATCGCGCATGGTCGAGGGCATCGCGCCGGGCCACCACGCGCGCCTCCTGCTCGAGGAGGCCGAGGCGCTGGCGGTGCTGGGCGCGCACGGAGAGGCGCTCGACGCCGCCGATGCGGCGCTCGCGACCGCGTCGGGCAAGGGACTCAAGGCCGAGATGGCGCGCGGGCAGCTGGTCCGCGCGCGTGCCCTGGCCGCAGCCGATCGCATGCACGAGGCGAAGCCCGCCGCGGCGCGCGCCCTGGCGCTTGCCGAGGAGATCGGCGATGCGCGCGGCATGCGCGCCGCCGCGCTGGTTGCGAGCGAGATCGCGCTGCGCGAGGGCCATGCCGACGAATCCGCCACGCTGGCCGCCCGCGCGATGCGCGACGCGAGCCCGCTCGACAGCGCCAACGCGATGGTGCGGGTCGCCCGCGCCGAGCTCGCGCTGGGACACTCCGGCCGCGCGCTCGAGACCGCGCGCAACGCCCGCGTCGGCGCCGCCGCGCTCGGCGTGCGCACCGTCGAGATCGACGCGTCGCTGGTCGAGGCCGACTCGGAGCGCGCCATCGGCGGCGCCGGCGGGCTCGACCGCGCCATTTCCGCACTGACCCACGCGATCGGGCTGGCCGAGGACCTCCGCGGCTCGCTCGCGGCGGACCGCCTGCGCTCCGCCTTCGCCTCGTCGCGCCTGCGCGTGTACGAGGACCTCGCGCTCGACCTGCTCGCGCGCGCCGACTCGAAGTCGCTGGCCGACGCATTCCTCACCGTCGAGCGCGCGCGCAGCCGCGTGCTGCTCGATGCGGTGCTCCGTTCGATCGACCGCTCGACCGCGCCGCGCGGCGATTCCCTCCCCGCGGCCGCGGCCGACCGGACCCGCGACGAGATCGCGCGCCTGCGCGCGCGGCTCGCGGCGCTGCATTCGGGTGTCGCACGCAACGCCGCCGAGAGCGGCGAGCGCCGCGGCGTGACCCCGGGCATGCTGGATGAACTCCGCGCGGCCGAGCAGGAGATGGAGCGGCTCGTCACGCGCGCCCAGAGCGCGCGCGGCGTCGCCAGCCTCTTCGCCCAGCCGCTCGACGCCGCCGAGGTGCTCGCGCGGCTCGACGACGACGACGCGATGATCGCGTACTTCATCGCCGGCGACGAGCTGATGGCCTTCGTCGCGCGCAAGGGCGGGATCGCATCGGTGCGCTGCATCGCGCAGGCGTCGGATGTCGGTCCGCTGGTCGACAAGCTGCTGTACCAGCTCCGCGCGGGCGTCCGTGCGGCCGATGCGCGCAGCCTGCGCGCCATCAAGGTGCTGTCGCGCGCGCTGCACGACCTGCTGCTGGGACCGGTCCTCGAGCAGGTTCCCTCGGTGCACGGGGCGAAGCGCCTGGTGGTCGTGCCCTTCGGTCCGCTGCACGCGATGCCCTTCGCGGCGCTCTTCGACGGCGAGCGGTACCTGATCGAGCGCTTCGAGATCCAGACCGCGCCGAGCGCGTCGATCGCCTGCGCCGACCGTCCCGCGCGCCCCGCCGCGACCGGACGGCCGCTGGTCGTCGCCGTCGCCGACGAGCAGGCGCCGCTGATCGAGCAGGAGGCGCGCGCGCTGACCGCCGCCCGCACCGCCGATGTGATCGAGGGCGCCGACGCGACCATCGCGCGCGTCCGAGAGGCCGTCCGCGGCCGCTCGATGCTGCACTTCGCCTGCCACGGGCGGTTTATCGGCGCGCTGCCGAACGCCTCGGGCCTCCGGCTTGCCGACGGATGGATGCCGGTGCGCGAGATCGTCGACCTCGACCTCGATGCGCAGGTGGTCTTCCTCGCGGCCTGCGAGACCGGCCGCAACGCGGTCGACGCGGCCGACGAGCTGGCGGGCATCAGCCGCGCCTTCCTCGCCGCGGGCGCCCGCTGCCTCGTCGCCGGCCTCTGGTCGGTCCGAGATCAGGCGGCGCTCGAGGTATCGACCGCCTTTCACAGGGAATTCTCGGCGGGCGTTCGTCCTTCCGCCGCTCTTCGCGCAGCCGCGCTTGCCTCTCTCGGGAAATGGGAGCATCCTTCATGGTGGGCACCCTTCGTCGTCTCAGGGTCACTCGCATGATCAAGTCGTCACTGATCCACTCGGCCATCGTCTCGGCCTTTGCCTCGGGCGCATTCGCGTTCGGGCTGCCGGACTATCCGCTGGTTCCGGGCGAGGCGATCATCCGCACCGCGAACCCGAAGGCGCTGCAGCAGACGCTGTCGGCGCTCTCGCAGCAGTTCGAGGGCGTCGGCGTCATCGACGACATCGATGGCCGGCCCGTCTACCTGATCTCCTACGCGCTCACCCCGAAGCAGACCTACCACCAGGTCGAGGCGATGCTGCTCAACCTCGTGGCGCAGGGCACGCTGACCTGGGCCGAGATGAACTACGTCGGCCAGACCGGCGAGGGCAACACCGACAGCCTCTGGCTCTCGGGCGTCGGCGTGAATTCGGGCAGCTACCTCGACCAGTACGCGGTGCCGCTGCTCGGCATCAACGACGCGCATGCGCGCTCGCGCGGCGCGGGCGTCGTGGTGTCGGTGATCGACACCGGCATCGATGCGTCGCACGCGATCTTCGACGGCCGGATCAGCCCGCAGGGCGCGAGCTTCGTGCCGAAGTCGCCGGGCTGGGGCGACATCGCCCAGGGCGTCGACAGCGACAACGACGGCGTGATCGACGAGCAGATGGGCCACGGCACCTTCGTCGCCGGGCTGATCCACCTCGTGGCGCCGGATGCGATGATCCTGTCGGCGCGCGCGCTCGACAGCGACGGCCGCGGCAACTGCTTCCGCATCGCGCAGGCGGTGGCGTGGTCGGTCGACCGCGGCGCCCATGTGGTGAACATGAGCCTCGGCGAGACCTACCACTCGAAGGTGCTCGAGGACATGGTGCTCGAGGCCTCGATCCGTGGCGTGATCGTGACTGGCGCGGCGGGCAACCGCAATACGCCCGATCCGCGCGAGTTCCCGGCGTGCGATCCGAACGCCTTCGGCGTGTCGGCGTTCGACTGGAACGACCAGAAGGCGCCCTTCTCGAACTTCGAGGACCAGCTCGACTTCGCCGCGCCCGGCGACTCCGACCTCGTGAACGGCGTGCCCAACATGGCGCGCTGCATCATCGGGCCGGTGCCCGGCAACAACTACGCGATCTGGGAGGGAACCTCCTTCGCCAACGCGTTCGTGAGCGGGACCGCGGCGCTCATCCGCGCGCAGCGTCCCGACTGGCCGGGCTCGGTCGTTCGTCCGCCGCAGGTGCGCAACCGGGTCTACTCGGTGCTCGTGAACTCGGGCGTGCCGTTCGTGCCGCAGAATCCCGACCACGAGGGCCTGCTCGGACGCGTGCGCGTCTCGGCGTCCGGCGCGGTGCTGGAGAACCCGATCGCGCCGCCGCTCGGCGACGTGAACGCCGATGGCGCGGTGGGCGCCCCGGACATCGCGATCGTGCTCTCGTCGTGGGGTGCGGCGCCGACCTTCGTGCGCGCCGACCTCAACGCCGACGGGGCGGTCGACGCCCGCGACCTGACGATCCTGCTGACCAACTGGGGTCAGTGAGCGTTCGGCGCACGGCGTGCGCTACATTCCCCGCATGCAGGATCCGATCCGCGCGCTCCGCTGGGACAGGCGTTTCCTCGAACTCTCCGACACCATCGCGCGCTGGTCGAAGGACCCGTCGCGCGGCGTGGGCGCGGTGATCGTGAGTCCGTCGCGGCAGATCGTCGCGACCGGCTTCAACGGCCTGCCCCGCGGCATCGAGGACCGTCCCGAGCGGCTCGAGCGGCCGGTGAAGTACGACCTCATCTGCCACGCCGAGATGAACGCGATCATCCAGTGCGCGCGCAACGGCGTGACGCCGATGGGCTCGACGATCTACACGAGCTTCGCGCCGTGCGTCCACTGCACGCTGTCGATCATCCAGTCGGGCATCGTGCGCGTGGTGACCTACACCTCGGGCGCGGGCGACGAGCACTGGACGGAGAACCTGCGGAAGAGCCGCGACCTGCTCGCGGAGGCGGGCGTGGAGTACGTCGAGCTCGCGCGGGAGCGGTGAGGCGGCGCTGGTGCGTCGATGACGAACCCGCTCAGCGGTCGAGGCCGAGTTCCGAGGTGGTGAACGAACGGTTGCGGCCCTTGGTCTCCTCGCGCACCTTGGCGACGAGGGCAGGGTCGACGGCGGCGGCACTGTTGCCCCACGCGCTGCGCACATAGGTGAGGACGGCCGCGATCTCGTCGTCGCCCTTGACCGGAGCGGCGGGCATGACCTGGTTGTAGGTCTGTCCGTCGACGGTGAGCTTGCCCTCGAGGCCGTGCAGGAGGATCTTGACGAGCGTGGTCGGATCGCCGAGCACGATCTCGCTGCCGCGCAGCGGCGGATAGACGGGCGGGAGGCCGCGGCCGTTCGCCTGGTGGCAGCTCATGCAGTTCGAGTACAGCCGCTTGCCGAACTCCTCGAACGACATCGTGGCCGCCTTCGCGATGCGGGGCGGGACGAACGAGACATCCTCGCGGCCGGGCCAGAAGACATTGCGGTCGATCGAGACGGCGAGCTGCAGCTCGGGATGGTTGGCGTCGAGCATCTCCCACCAGCCCGCGGGACGGACGCTGGCGACGAGCTGCACGGGCTCCTTGGCGTTCAGGCGCTGCTTGGCGGCGATCCGCTCGAGCATGGCCTTGGCGAGCCAGGGGCGCTGCGACGCGACGGAGGCGATCGACGCCATCGTGCCGCGCAGCGTCTCGGCGGAAGGACGGCCGGAGCCGTCGTCGAGCAGCATGTCGGCGAGCTCGGCGGCGAACGCGCGGGCGGCGACCGAGTCGGCGTCGAGGATCGCGCCGTGCATGATCGACTCGAGGAGCGCCGGCTCGGCGCCGACGATCGAGGACATCGCGGCGCTGCGCATGGCGCGCGAGGCGAGGTCGCGGCGGAGCGCGGGCTCGAGGACCGCCATCCGGAGCGCGGGGTCGAGCGCGCCGGCGCTGAGCGCGGCCTGCACGCGCACGGCGGGATCGCCGTCCTCGACGGCGCGCGTGAGCACGCCCGCGAGTTCGGCCGCGGGCAGCGTGCGTTCGGCGATGCGCACCGCGTGGACGCGCACCGTCGCGTCGGCGTTGGCGAGCTCGGAATCGATGAGCGCGCGGTCGACGGCGCGGCAACCGGCGAGCGTCCAGAGGAGCTCGAGGCGGTGGACGGTGGCGGGGACGGTGGCGGGGATGGCGGCGTCGGCGCCGTTGCCAGCGTTCCCTCCAGCCTCTGCGCCCGATTCCGTGGCCACGAGCCGCGCGCGGACCGCCGCGATCGCGGCGGCATCGCAACGCTCGACGATGAGGCGGCGCGCGGTCTCGCGGATCGTCTTCTCGCCCGAACCCAGCGCGGCGGCGAGTTCGACGCCGGTGGCGCGCGAGAGGTCGGTGGTGGGTGCGGATCCAGCGGCGACGCCATCGTGCAACGCGGCGACGCCATCGCGCGGCGTGGCGGTGATGCGCCAGATGCGTCCCGCGTCGACGGGCTGCGCGAGGCCGCGCGCGTCGACCTGCGTGCGCAGGAAGGTCGTCATGAAGTTGCGGTGCTGGATGATGCCGCGGTACATGTCGGCGACATAGATCGCGCCGTCGGGTCCGGCCGCCGTGGCGACGGGGCGGAAGCGCTCGTCGGTCGAGGTCCAGAAGGAGCGGTCGCCGTCGGCGGGCACGGCGGTCACGCGGCCGTCCTTCTCCTCGAGCCGGTACCGGTGCACCAGGTTGCCGGCGACCTCGCACACGAGCGCGGTGCCGCGCATGCCCTCGATCGCCGCGCCCTCGTAGACGAGCGGGCTGCACGCACCGGTGAAGTTCGCGAGGCGGCCGTCCTTGAGCACGCCCTTCTGGTAGGCGCGGTTCACGCCGGGCGTGAGGTGCGACGGGTGCACGCGCATGTCGGCCGCGGCGCGCGCAGGGACGCCCTCGAACGACTTCATGCCCGGGTTGCGCGCGGCGTACTGCTTGGGCTGGAGGTCGACGAGCAGCGGATCGGAGTTGGGCGAGTAGTAGAGGCGCCCGACGGCGTCCTCCGAGATGCCCCACTGTCCGTGCGGCGCCACCGGCTCGGCGCGCAGCGCATCGCCTTCGGGCACGAAGCGGAACGGGTGCTGCGAGCAGGTGAAGGTGTTGTCGAGCGTGTAGTGCAGTCCGTTGCCCGCGTGCTCGGGGTTGTCGCCGCCGGCGAATCCGCTGGCGACGATGCGCGACTCGTCGGCGCGGCCGTCGCCGTTGGTGTCGCGCACGAAGAGGA
>CAMBUI010000013.1 GCA_945870915.1 Candidatus Kuenenia stuttgartensis
GGCGCGCGAGGTCGCGAAGGTCAAGCGCAGCGAGAACGGCGTGGTCGTCGATCCCGTCACGCTGAGCCCTGAAGACACCGTCGGCCGCGCCGCCAGGCTCATGGCCGAGCAGGGCGTGTCGGGCTTTCCCGTGACCGCCGACGGCACCAGCCGCGGCGAGGTCGTGGGCATCCTCACCCGCCGCGACATGAAGTTCCTCAACGGCCGCAGCGAGGCGAAGGTCGGCGAGGTGATGACGAAGGACAAGCTCGTCACCGCGCCGCACGACACCCGGCCCGCCGACGCCGAGCGCATGATGAGCCAGGCCCGCGTGGAGAAGCTGCTGCTGGTCGACGGCCAGCGCCGGCTCAAGGGCCTCATCACGATGCGCGACCTCGAGAACGTGCGCACCCATCCCAACGCCTGCCGCGACGCGCGCGGGCGCCTGCGGGTGGGCGCCGCGATCGGCGTGCGCCAGTTCGACCGCGCCGAGAAGCTGCTGGCCGCCGAGGTCGACGTCCTGGTGATCGACACCGCGCACGGCCACTCGCGCAACGTCATCGAGACCGTCGAGGGCGTGAAGAAGCGCTTCAACATCGAGGTCATCGCGGGCAACGTGGGCACGGCCGACGGCGCGAAGGCGCTGATGGACGCCGGTGCGGACGCGGTCAAGGTCGGCATCGGCCCGGGCTCGATCTGCACCACGCGCGTCGTGACCGGCGTCGGCATGCCGCAGATCACCGCGGTAATGGAGGCCGTGCGCGCCTGCGATCCGCGCGGCGTGCCCGTGATCGCCGACGGCGGCATCCGCCAGTCGGGCGACATCGCCAAGGCGATCGCCGCGGGCGCCTCGTGCGTCATGCTCGGCTCTATGTTCGCGGGGCTCGACGAGAGCCCGGGCGAGGTCGTCCTGCACCGCGGGCGCCGCTTCAAGAGCTACCGCGGCATGGGCAGCGAGGGCGCGATGAGCCTCGGCTCGAGCGACCGCTACGGCCAGGCGGGCATCAAGGATGCGCGCAAGTTCGTGCCCGAGGGCGTCGAGGGCATGGTGCCGTACCGCGGTGCGCTCGCCGACTACGTCTACCAGATGGTCGGCGGCGTGCGCAGCTCGATGGGCTACTGCGGCTGCCGCACGCTCGAGGAGTTCCGCCGCAACGCGCGCTTCGTGCGCGTGTCGGGCGCGACGGTCATCGAGAACCACCCGCACGACATCACGATCACCAAGGAAGCGCCGAACTACTCGGCGGGCGTGCGCAACGAGTGAGCGCGGGCCTCACGCCACGATGGGCGCGATCACGTGCCCATGCACGTCGGTCAGCCGCCTGTCCGCGCCGTTGTGCCGCCACGTGAGCTTCGTGTGGTCGATGCCCAGCAGGTGCAGCATGGTGGCGTGGATGTCGTAGGTGGTGGTCGGGTTCCTGCGGTCGAGCGGCTTGTAGCCCCACTGGTCGCTCTCGCCGTGGGTCACGCCGCCCCTGATGCCGCCGCCGCACATCCAGTTGGTGTAGACGAACGGGTTGTGGTCGCGTCCCTTGCCGCTCTGCGAGCTCGGCATGCGTCCGAACTCGGTGGTCCAGATCACGAGCGTGTCCTCGAGCATGCCGCGCTGCTTGAGGTCGGCGATCAGCGCCGCGGCGCCGCGCGCCATGCCGCGCGAGAGCGGCCCGTGGTCGCGGCGGATGTCCTCGTGCGAATCCCAGTTGCGCCGCGGGAACGAATTGTCGTTGCCGCTCCACACCTGCACGAAGCGCACGCCGCGCTCGAGGAGGCGGCGCGCCGTGAGGCACTTCTGCGCGAACACATACGACTCCTCGGTGTCGTTGATGTCCTTGTCCCAGGTCTCCGGGTTGCGGTCGAGGCCGTAGAGCCGCAGCACATGCTCCGGCTCCGCCTTCATGTCGACCGCCTCGGGCGCCGACAGCTGCATGCGCGCCGCGAGCTCGTAGCTCCTGATGCGCGCGTCGAGCCGCGCGTCGTCGGGGCGCGCCTCGGCGTGGGTGCGGTTGAGGTGCGCGAGCAGCTCCTGGGCGTCCCGCTCGCTGGCCTCGCGTACGAAGCGGCCCGCGGCATGCGGATGGAGATCGGCCATCGGGCTCTCGGCTCCGGGATAGATCACCGTGCCGCTGTGCTGGTTGGGAAGGAACGCGCTGTCCCAGTTCTTGACGCCGTTCGACGGCATGCCGCGGTGGTCGGGCAGCACCACGAAGGTCGGCAGGTTCTCGTTCATCGACCCGAGCCCGTAGCTCACCCAGCAGCCTGCGCCGGGAAATCCGGGCAGTTGGAAGCCCGTCGACGCGAGCATCGTGGCCGTCGAGTGGACGCCCGAGCGGCTGGTGACGTTGTGGATGAAGGCGATGTCGTCGACGTGCGCGCCGAGCTCCGCGACCGTCTCGCCGAGCATCTTCCCGCACTGGCCGTAGGGCTTGAAGTCCCACACCGGCCGCAGCCACGGACCGAGTCCGTCCTGGAAGGCCTCGACCTTCTCGCCGAAGTCGCTCGGCTTGCCGTCGTAGCGGATGAGGTCGGGCTTGAAGTCGAAGAGATCGAGATGGCTCGCCGCTCCCGACATGAAGAGCTGGACCACGCGCTTGGCCTTCGGTGCGACCGCGGGCATCGCCGGGGCGAGGGCGTCGTCCGCGAGCGCGAACGCGTCGCGACCGAGCATCGAGGCGAGCGCGACGCCGCCCAGGCCGCCGCCCGTCTGCCAGAGGAAGTCGCGGCGCGAGAGCGCGCGCGGGGCCGTCATGCGGTGGAAGGGGGAGTCGTTGCGCATGGTTCGCTCAGTCGACGAAGGTGAACTCGTTGAGGTTGAGGATGACGCGGCAGGTGTTCTCGAGCCCGTGCGTCCGCGTGAAGTCGACGAGGCGCACGCGCTCGTCGTCGGTGGCGGCGCGGCCGAGCGCGAGCCGCAGCGCATGCGCGGCCTGCGCGCCTGCGTCGTCCCCGGCCTCGCGCCGCACGCGCTCCGCGAAGCGCGCGGCCTGCGTCAGCATGAAGCCGTTGTTCAGGTACGCCAGCGCCTGGTTGGGCGACAGGCTCTGGTTGCGGCGGTCGACGCGCTGCGACGGATCGGCGCAGTCGAGCGCGGTCATGAACGGCTGCATCTGCGAGCGGACGATGAAGCGGTACACCGAGCGGCGGAAGGTGCTCGCGTCGCCGGGGTCGGCCAGGTCGTAGCGGTAGTGCGGCGAGTGTTCGGGCTGCTCGATCACGAAGTCGCGGTAGCCCGGACCGCCCATCGAGAGGTCGAGCGATCCGCTGACGGCGAGCACCGCGTCGCGCAGGGCCTCGGCCTCGAGCTTGCGGGCGTTGGCGCGCCAGAGCAGCCGGTTGTCGCGGTCCTGCGACTCGGCGACGGGATCGGCGTGGTCGGCGCGCTGACGGTACGCGGCGCTGGTGACGATGAGCCGGTGCAGCGACTTGAGCGAGCCGCCCATGTCGTCGCGGAAGGTCGCCGCCAGCCAGTCGAGGAGCTCCGGATGCGACGGTGCCCCACCCATGCGGCCGAAGTCGTTGGGCGTGTCGACGATCCCGCGCCCGAAGTGGTAGTGCCACACGCGGTTGACGATCGAGCGCCATGGGAGCGGGTTGCGCGGATCGGTCAGCCACTGCGCGAGCGCGGTGCGGCGCGCCGACTCGGGCGCATCGGCGGCCAGCTCGAACCGCGAGGGAAGCAGAGGGTCGAGCACCGACAGCGCCGCGGGCTGCACGACCGCTCCCGGCGCCGTCACCTGTCCGCGGGCGAGCACGCGGATCTCGCGCGGGCGGCCGCCGTTGGCGCCCGTTCCGCGGAACGCTCCCGCGCCGGTGTGCACGGTGCCCGCATACACCGTCTGCTGCGGGGGAAGCGCCGCGATCGCCGACTCTGCCTGCGCGAGCTCGCGCTCGATCTCGCCGCGACGCTGTGCGGTGGACTCCGTTTCGGTCCTGCGCCGGAGCTCGTCGCGCCGCGCGCGGAGTCCGTCGATCCCGCCCGGCGCGGCCGCGAGCGCGGGCGCGATGCCGTCGGTGAGGTTCGTGCGGCGCCAGCGCTCGCCCATCTCGATGCTGTCGAGGCTCGCGACGGGCTGGCCCTCGGCGAGGTTTCGCGCGGCCGCGTCGATCACCTGCAGTTCGGCGAGCGCGAAGATGAAGTCGCCGCTGCGTGGCGCGAGCGTCGTGGCCGTCACGCGCACGAAGCGCGCCATCGCGCCCGGCGTGTCGATCGCGACCGGCGCGGTGCGCGGCGTGCCGAGCATGGCGTCGGTCCCGCGCGCGAGCGTCACCACATCGCGGGTGAACTCGGCGTCGTCCGACGACTCGACGCGGAACTCCATCGGAAAACCGAAGCCATCGCCGATCCCGTTGTAATCGTCGCGGCAGGGGAGCAGCACGACCGTGTTGAACGCATGCGATGCGCCGAGGTCGACCTGCACCCACTTCGCCGCGGCGGCATCCATCGCGATCTCGCTGTGGTAGCCGAACTCGGGCGCCGCGCCGGAGCGCTCCGCGCGCGCGATGCCGGCGTCGATCCCCGCCAGTTCGGCGCCCGCGGCCGCGGCGAACGCGGCGTCGAGCGCGCGCCGCTCCTCGACCAGCCGCGTGCGCAGGTCGCCGAGCGCGCTGCGCTCCGCGGCGACCTCCGGCGCTGGATCGAAGCGCTTGTCGGCGCGGTCCACCGCGGCGAACACCGACTGGAGCGCGTAGTAGTCCTCCTGCGGGATCGGGTCGAACTTGTGGTCATGGCACTGCGCGCACTGCACCGTGGTGCTTGCGAAGGTGCCCAGCGCATTGCCCACCATGTCGTCGCGGTCGAAGTGCCGCGCGAACTGTCCGTCGATCTTCTCCTCGGGCACCTCCTCGTGGCCGATGAAGTCCCACGGACCCGCCGCGATGAAGCCGAGCGCCTCGACGCCGTCTCGCGTGCCGGGAAAGAGCGCGTCGCCCGCGATCTGCTCCTGCACGAAGCGCGGGTACGGCGTGTCGGCATTCAGCGCGCGGATCACATAGTCCCGGTACGGCCACGCATGCTCGCGCGGCTTGTCCTTGTCGTAGCCGTGGGTGTCGGCGTAGTGCACCACATCGAGCCAGTGCCGCGCCCAGCGCTCGCCGTAGCGCGGCGACGCCAGCAGGCGATCGACCAGCCTCGCGTACTTCGCGGGATCCTCGTCGGCCACGAACGCGTCGACTTCCTCGGGCGTGGGCGGGAGTCCCGTCAGGTCGAAGTACACGCGCCGGCACAGCGTGCGGGCATCCGCCTCGGGCGCCATGGCCAGTCCCGCGGCCTGAAGCCGCGCGCGCACGAAGCCGTCGATCGGGTTCGACCCGCCACCCGGCACCTCGGGACGCGCGATCGGCTCCAGGCTCCACCAGTCGCGCTGATCGGCGACCGCAACGCTGGCGGAGTCGGGCCACACGGCTCCTTCGTCGATCCAGCGGCGGATGAGGGCCACCTCCTCGGCCGTCATTCGCGCGCCCGTGCGCCCACTCTTGGGCGGCATCGCCATGTCGTGGTCGGCGTCGGCGATGTAGTGGGCGAGGGGGCTCGCGTCGGCATCACCTGGCCGGATGTTGGGCGCGGAGTACTCGCCGCCCTCGAGCGCGATGCTGCGCACATCGAGCCGGAATCCGCTTCGCTGCTTGTTGGGTCCGTGACACGCAAGGCACTTGGCCGCGAAGAGCGGGGCGATCTCGCGTTCGAAGTCAACCGGCGGCGTAAGCGCGAGGTGCAGGGCGAGGACGGGCCACATGAGCACCAATCTAGCGGAGCGGGGCGTGCTCCCGATGCCCGTCGCGGCCCGTTGGCCGGAAATCGCGCTCGAAACGACGCGCGCCCGCGTGTCCGCGGGCGCGTCGTCAGTGCCGGTGACAGGAATCGAACCTGCAAGCCTTTAGGGGGCGGCGGATTTTGAATCCGCTGCGTCTGCCAGTTCCGCCACACCGGCGGCGGGACGCGGAGTGTAGCGGGGGGGGGTGTTCCCGTTCCTCTCCCAATCTCGGGTGGTTGCTGAGAGATCTGGCCGCCGAGCGAGGAAGGTGGTGACGGGCCGTGCCTCGGGCGCGGTCGCATACCCGCCATCGGACCGCATCCTCAACGGAGAAACACCATGAAGACTCGAATCCTCGCATCCCTCGCCGCGGCGCTCGCGGCCGCGGCGCCCGCGCTCGCGACCGACGACTGCGCCGTCCCCACGCCGCTGTCCGGCTCCGTGGTCGCGCCCTTCGACATGTCCCAGGGACAGCTCGAGGGTTTCGGCATCAACTCCTGCTCGCCGGCCGGTGCCACCTTCGCCCGCGACTACTGGTTCTGCTGGACCAGCGATGTCGACGGCATGGTCACCATCAGCACCTGCGGGCTCACCGACCTCGACACCGGCGTGGCCATCTACCCGGCGTCGCTCGGCTGCGCGTGCCCGGGCGACCTGCACCCGCTCTGCTGCAACGACGATGCGGGCGCGAACTGCGGCAAGCAGTCCCATGTGACCTGCGAGGTCCGCTGCGGCGAGCGCTACATGATCCAGGTCGCGGCGCGCCCGAGTGGCGCGAGCCCGCTGGGCCAGGTGCGCATCCAGACCGAAGGCACGCCCTGCGGCGGCGGAGGCAACGGCAACGGTAACCCGCCGGGCCCGGTCAGCTGCGAGTGCTGCGGCGGCCGTCCATCGCTCGTCGACAACCTCACGACTCCGTTCGACCCGGGTCTGGTCGCCGCGGCGACCAACTACGACGCGGTCGGCACCGATCCCGCGCTCTGGCTCGTCGATCTCGGCAACCAGGGCGCCGCGCCCGTCGGCACCAACTGGAACACCGACCGCTACAGCCACCCCGCGTGGACCATGGCGAACCTCGGTGGAATCTTCGGCGTCACGCTCGACGGCGCGGGCAACATCTTCGTCGGCCACAGCGCGGTCTACAACAACTGGTCGGCCCTGGGCGACCCGGTCGGCTTCGGCGGAGCGGGCGCGGTCTACCGCATCGACGGCGCGACCGGAACGCCGACGCTCGTGCTGGCGCTTCCGCAGCAGGTCGATCCCTCGCAGCCGATCGGCGAGGAGTACCCCGGCCTCGGCCAGCTCTCGTGGAGCTGCCCGACCAGCCGCCTCTTCGTCTCCAACTTCGAGGACGGCCGCATCTACTCGATCGATCCCACCAACGGCGCGGGCTTCAAGGTGCAGTCCACCTACACCCACGGCGGCGCGGTGACCGGCGCGCTCCCCAACGCGAACCTCGCGGATCCGGCCGACGGTCCGGGCTTCGCCGGTCTCGGCAAGCGCGTGTGGGCGGTCAAGGCCGCCGGTAGCCGCGTGTACTACTCCGTGTGGTCGCGCGACTCCGGCCGCCCCGGCAGCGGACCCAACCAGATCTGGTCGGTCGCCATCGACGGCAGCGGCAACTTCGTCGCCAACTCGCAGGCGCTCGAGCTCACGCTTCCCTCGCGTCCGGGCACCAACTACTCGAACCCCGTCGCCGACATCACCTTCGACGCCAACTGCTGCATGCTCGTGGCCGAGCGCTCGATGTACAGCGACACCTCGACCAACGCGCACGATGCCCGCGTGATGCGCTTCTGCCAGGGCGCCGACAACGCCTGGTCGCAGGACATCACCTTCGGCATCGGCATCTTCTCGGGCGAGAACTCGACCGGCGGCGTCGGCTACGAGACCGGCGGCGCCGACCAGGTGTGGGCGATGTCGGACGCGATCAGCTACCCGAGCCCGATGGTCTACGGACTGCAGGGCCAGGACGCGGCCGGCCAGACCGTGGCCGCCTCGTTCTGGGTCGACCTCGACGGCGTGCAGACCGACAACCAGAAGACCATGCTGGGCTCGATCGACGTGAACTGCCTCGACGCCGCGGCGCCCTGCGAGTTCAGCACGCTCGACATCGACTGCGTGCCCAACGCCGACGGCACCATGGGCTACCTCTGGAGCGTCCAGATCACCAACAACTCGCCGGTGGCGGCGAACCTCCTCATCCTCGGCGACCTCGCGTTCTCGCCGAACAACGTGGTCGTGCTCAACCCGCCGCTCGCGCCCGGTGCCTCGATGGTGATCGACATCCCGATCTCGATCGGCGTCCCCGGCTCGACCTTCTGCTTCCAGGCGACGCTCGCCGCGAGCGCGAAGGACGCGTGCTGCAGCGAGGAGATCTGCATCGAACTCCCCGACTGCACCTGCATGGACACCGACGTGGTGGTGACCGACCTCCCCGGCAACGGCGGGTTCACCTTCAGCATGAACCTGATGAACCTGGCGAATGCGCCCGCCTTCGCCGGTGAATGGGTCACGCTGGCGGTCGCCCCGGGCTACCCGGCCACGGTCAACCCGACGCTGGTCAACATCCCGACGCTGCCGCTCTACGCGTCGACGAACGTCGGTCCGATCACGGTCAGCACCGCGCTGCCCGCCGGATCCACGATCGTGGTCATCGTCGGAATCCACTCCGCGACCTTCCACCCGTGCTGCTTCCGCGAGATCACGCTGACCGTGCCCGCGCAGGCCGGCAGCTCGGGCCCCGGCGACGCCAACGCCGACGGGGTGGTGAACGGCGCCGACATGGCCATGCTCCTCTCCAACTGGGGCGGATCGGGCTCGACCGACTTCAACGGCGACGGACGGACCGATGGGCAGGATCTCGCGATCCTGCTGGCGAACTGGAGCTGAACGGCGGGACGAGCGCCGCGCAAGCGGCGTGCCGAGGCTCCTCTCCTCAGCGGCCCGCGGGATATTCCCGCGGGCCGCGATTTCTTTTGCGGGCATGGGTAGCATCCGCGGCAATGCCCGAAGGACCGGACGACGGTTTCCACGCATCGCTGCTCGCGTCGCTTCCCGACGCCGTGGTCTCGATCGACCGGACCAGCACGGTCGTCCATGTGAACGACGCCGCGGTGCGGCTGTTCGGATTCCCGCGCGCCGAGTTCGTCGGCCGCACCCTCGCGCAGACGATCATCCCGCGCGATCTCGCGCCGCAGCATGCGCGCGGCATGGAGCGGTTCGCGCAGTCCGGCCACGGGCCCGTGATCGGACGCCGCATCGACATCACGGCCAACGACCGCGCCGGACGGCGCTTTCCCATCGAGCTCTGCGTGTTCCTCGACGCGCGGCGTCCCGGCGAGATCTTCCACGCGACCATCCGCGAGATCACCGACCGGGTGGCGCGCGACGCGGTCGTCTCCGCCGAGCGCGAGCGGATGCGGCAGATCCTCGACGCCACCGCCGACGCGTGGTGGGACGGCGCCGTGGGCGGGTCGACCCGCTTCAGCGAGTCGGCCGCGGCCGTGCTCGGCTGCGCGCCATCGGAGGTTCCGCCCTGCAGCCCTGCGGAACTGCCGTGGATCCATCCCGACGACCGCGTGCGCGTCGCCGACGCGTGGCGCGCGCATCTCGAGGGATCGGTCGGGCGCTACGAGTGCACGCACCGCACGGTGGATGCCGCCGGCACGGTGCGCTGGATCCGCCAGCGCGGCCGCGCGGTCGAGTTCGAGGCGGGGCGGCCCACGCGCCTCGTCGGCACGATCGCCGACGTCACCGAGCAGCAGGCCGCCGAGGAGCGCCTCCGCAACGCCCAGAAGCTCGAGATGCTCGGCCTGCTCGCCAGCGGATTCGCGCACGACCTCAACAACTTCCTGGTCGCGATCCGCGGGCACGCCGCGCTGGCGGCGACCGAACCGGGCATCTCGCCCGCGGCCCTCGAGTCGCTGGCGTCGGTGCAGCTCGCGACCACCAAGGCGAAGCTGCTCACCACCAACATGCTCTCGCTCGGCCGACCATCGGCGGAGCGGATCGTCCGCTTCCCGCTTCGGCACGCGATCGAGGAGACGCTCGAGCTCGCGCGCCCTGGTTTTCCGCGGACGGTGGGCATCTCCGTCGACCTCGGTCCCGCCGACGGCCTCGAGCTCGAACTCGATCCGAGTTCGTTCCAGCAGGCGATCCTCAACCTGCTCATCAACGCGCGCGACGCGATGCCGGGTGGCGGACGGTTGCGCATCGAGGCCGCGCCGCTGCGCACCGACGGCGGCGGAGTCGCGGCGCGCATCGCCGTCGAGGACACCGGCGCGGGCATTCCGCGCGAGCTGCTCGCGCGCGTCTTCGAGCCGTTCTTCACGACCAAGCCGGCCGGCGTGGGCACCGGCATCGGGCTCGCGGTGGTGCAGCAGGTGGTCAGCGGCGCGCGCGGCACGGTGTCGGTCGAGAGCGATGTCGGTCGCGGCACGCGCTTCGTGCTGACGCTTCCCGCGCACATCGCGGCGGAAACGGTCGCCATCCGCCGCGACGCGGTCGCGCCCGAGCGCGTGCTGCTCGTCGAGTCGCATGCGGTGCTGCGTCCCATGCTCGGCGAGGCGCTCCGCGCGTCCGGTCACGCGGTCATCGAGGCGGAGACCGGCGCCCACGCGCTTCGCGTGGCGTTGGAGCGCGCGCGCGCGACCGACCGCGAGCGGGTCTCGGTGCTCGTGCTCGAGTCCGGTCTCGGGGCGCTGTCGGGCGTCGATCTCCATGCGCAGATCGAGTCGATCGTGGGCTCGCCGCTGCCGGTGGTGTTCATGTCGTCCGACCCGGGCTTCACGCTGCCAGGTCACCGAAGGAGCGACATGGGCGTGCTGCAGAAGCCCTTCGAGATCGGTGAACTGGTCGAGGCGATCGAGTCGGTGATCGCGCGCCGGGCGAACGGGCGTACAAGTCTTGGCATGTGAGGCGTTTGCGCCGGAGTCCGTGTCGGGCAGGAGCCTGGGCCGCCCGCATACTTTGCGATTTTTCGCACCAAGCCACTAGGCACGTGGCGGTGCGCAGGTATACTAACAAACACCGAACATCGTTCGGTTGGTCCTTTGCGAATGGACGGTTTCGAAAAGAACAGGCTTTGGCAGGCCGCGGTGTGCGCGTGTTCCGCTCGTGTCTGAGGTGCTCCTTGCGCCCCGCATGAGGCCGCTCATGGACACGCACTCCACGGATGCCGGGAGTTGTCTCATGTCCATGCAGATCACCACAAGCTCATTCATGCAGTTCGATGTGCAGTCTGACTTCCAGACTGATGTCCAGACTGATGTCCAGTCGGATGTCAAGACTGGCATGATCGCCGACGTTCGCTCCACGCGGCATCCGGCGCGTCGTTCCGGCGGTGTCCCTGGTGTCGGAGGCGTCGAGGTCAGGAAGGGCGGCAAGGGAAGAAAGGCGCGCGTGTTCGATGCGGATCGCGCGGTGCGTGCGCATCTGGCAGCTGCGGATCTTCGCGCGCCTTCGGATGCGCCGGCAGCCTCGCTCTCCGGCTCGACATACCGCGTTGTCCTCGATGCAACCGCCGGTGGCGAGGGGCGCGGCCTTGTCGCAGGATTGGGTGCGGATCTCGAGGCAGTAGCTCTCGATGTGGGAGCTCTTCAGGTGGAAGATCTCGCGGTGGAGTACGGCGCAGGCCTCGACAAAGAGCTTGACACGAAAGACGGAGCGGTCGCGCATGCGAAGGTCGCGCATGCTGGGCCCGTTCATGCGAGTGCTGTTCATATGTGTGCTGTTCATGCGGGGAACATGAGGGCGTCGCCGCGTCCATATGTCATGCTCGATGCATTCGAAATGCACCGGGACGCGCGCGCGCCACACCGGTCGTGCGCGCTTGCCTGCGGTGCGGTGCATGAATTGCGTGGCGTCTCCCTGTGCATGGATCGGGGCGCCGATCCTGCTGCGGGCGTTCCTGTGGACGGCGCGTGGTTCGCTCCATTCGGCTGCATCCTGCACATCCTGCGCTGCATGGCTGCAGCGACTCCGTCGAACGCCGCATGCCGCGAGCTTCTCGAGGCGGGTGTCGTCTGGATCGGCGACAAGGTCCATCCGTCGCCCGAAGGGCTTGCATGCGCGTTGCAGTGCGAGATTCCTGCGCCGTGCGATGGTGCAGGGCAGGCGGGGGATGCAGGGCAGGCAGGGGATGCAGCCGCCCTGCACGATCTGGTCGACCACTTCGTATTTGTGCGTGATGCCGCCGAAGGTGTGCGGGCGTGTCCGCATGATCCGGTTCCGCAGCGCGTGTGGTGTGCCGAGCAGGCCATCCGCATGGGCGCGGCCGGCGTCGTCATCGTCGACGGAACCGGTTTCGACACCCTCGCATGGCGTCGGCTGCAGTTGGCGGCCGCGGGCGGCGCCGCTTCCCTCCATTCCATGCACGCCGAACCGTGCACGGCATCCGGGATTGATGTCGCGTCGCAGCTGCGCGCCGACGAACAACGGCTCGTCGCTGCGTGCAGTGGCGCCAGTGACGAGGCCATGCGGCCGCTGGTGCTCGTGATCACTCCGCCGCCGGAGGTGCATGGTGGTGCCAGCCGAATCGCCGGCCGCCGTGCATCTCGTGGCGGAGGCGCCAGCACCCGATGGTCGGTGTGCCCGCTGCACATGCCGGATCCAAACGGTCACTTCGCCTGGCGCATGCGGCTCGATGCCGTGAAGAGTGCCGATGCCATCCCGTGCGGTGATCGTTCAAGCACTGATCGCTCATGCGCTGATGTTTCATGCGCTGATATCCGAGGTGGGGCGTCACTGTCGACTCGCGGACGCATGGAGCCCTCCCGTGGCGACGTGGAGTCAGGCCACGTCTTCGTCGACATCGTCATGCCGCGGGCGATGCACGGCGACCGCGAGTGGGCTGCGCTGCAGGCGCTGGTCCTCGGCAATGCGGCGTTGCAGCTGCCTGCCAACGGCGATGCCCGCGGACTGGATTCGGGGTTTGTTCCATCGAGGTCCGGCATGTTCCTGGGCGAGAGTCTTCAGGAGAATCTGCGGGAAGGAGGCGCGTGGCGACCGTGGCATGCCCGTTCCGCATGACGCCCGCCATCGACTCCCATGCATGCTTCGCCGCCGAGCACCGTTCCCGGCACCCAGTCCATCGCCGACTCCGGGTCGCCATCGCGCCGCTTCCTCGCGGTGCACTTCCCGCATTGGCTCATCGATCTCGAGCTTGGCCTGCTGCAGCGTGCACTTTCACAGATCGATGCCGCCCGACAGGCGCAGGCCGTGAAGGATCTGGCTTCGCACGGGACGGTCGCGGCCGATCCCGCAACGAATGCCATGCGCGCTGCCGCGCGCTCTGCCACGCGCTCTGCCACGCGTGCTGCCACGTGTGATGCATCGAGTACTGCCGCCGCGTTCCCCTGGCCGACGGTGGTCGTTGCCGATGGATCTCGCATGGGGCGGTTCGATGCGTCGGCGAAAGCCGTGGCGGCCGTGCCCCTCGTGCATGTGGCTGCCCTGCAGATATTGGCGTGCAGCGATCTGGCGGTGTCCCATGGCATCCGCGTCGGGATGACGGCGGGTCAGGCGGAGTCGATGTGTCCGCCGGTCTCCGGCGATGGAGCGAGTTCGCAGGATATTCCGCGGATCCATGCACTGCTGGAGGCGCTGCGCGACCGCCACTCCGATGCGCGGTGCCACGGAGTGCGCGCGCTCGGTGGGCGCTCCTGGCCCGATCGAATCGTCTCCTTCAGCGACCGTCTGCTGGTGATCCAGTGGGATCCCGCGCTGGCGATGCGTGCGATCGTGCGGCTTGCCCGCTGCATCGAGCGGCTGATCCCGGTCGTGTCGGTCGAGCCCGCAGGCCAGTGCGCGTGGCATGAAGGACGCCTGGTCACCTCGACGACCCCGGACACCGTCCTTGGCGACTTCACCGGCTGCGCCCAGTTGTTCCGCGGTCAGCACCGCAGCGAGCAGGGGCTCATGCAGAGGATCTCGTCGTCGCTTGGTCGGAGGGGATTCCGATGCCAGGTGGCGACGGCGTCGACGGTCGGCGCCGCTTCGGCCGTCGCCCGCTGCATGCAGCGTCTGACAGGGTATGCGGAACACGGCGCGCATCACGCCGTCGCGACGCAACCCCGCTGCATCGCCGTGGCGCGCGGAAGGGAACTCGAGTTCCTCGATCCTCTTCCAGTCGAGTCGCTGCGCATCTCCGAACATGCGGCAACGGCGCTGCGCTCGGTCGAGGTCGAGTCGGTCGGACAGCTCGCGCAACTGCGACGCGAAGGAGTCGCAGCCCGACTTTCGGGTGGTGCGCATATGGGCTCCTCGTCAGACGACGGCAATGCGCATCCGGCGAAGCGGGGGGCAAAGAGCCGCTCGGCCAACCGCGGCACGGGCACCGGCTCGCCGCGCGGGCCAACCCGATCGCGCCATGCGGCGGCAAGCGGTGCGTGGCATGCGGGGACGCAACATGCGGGGACGCAACATGCAGGGACGCAACACGTGCAGCCTTCTCTGTTCAGTGGTCATTCGGCCGATGCGACGGTCGACGCGACGGCCGAGAATTCGCAACCAAGATTCGGATCGAGCTCGGGCCTCCGTGGGCAGCGCACGCTCCGCTCGGCGGATGACGCCCTGCTCAGGCTCGATCAGGCACTCGGACTCGATCGGCTTTCCGACCCGACCGCCTCCGGCGAGCAGCTGCTTCCGCTCCGATCATCGGCGCCGTTGGTGTTGGTGCGCGACTTCGATGGCCCCTGCAGCCGGCTCGAGACGGTCGTCATCGCCTGCGGAGAATTGATCGACGCGCTCGTGAAGGCACTCGGCAGGCGTCGCGAAGGGTTGCGTTCCGCGACATGGATCTTCCATCATGCGAGCCTGCCCGCCGATCTGTCGACCGATGCGTCGATCGGGGTGGCTTCGGGGAGTCGTGGGGGTGGGCGGGAGCCAGGCCGCACGGGATCCTCATCGCGGCACGAAGGCCGCGTGGAACTCTCGCCGCGGTGCGAAGCCCGCGTGGCACTCCCATCGCGGCTCGTTCTTGATTGCACGCGTCCAAGTTCCCGGCGTGCGCATCTCTGGTCGGTCTTCCGACCGAGGCTCGAGAAGCTCGCCCTCGACCATGGCGTCGAACGGATCGAGTGCCGGGTCGAGCAGACGGCGTTGCTGCGATTCCGCCAGGCTGCACTCCTGCGTTCTGGTGAGATGGGCCAGGGAGGTTCTTCCGGGGCACGGGCGCTCCATGGATCACCGTCTCGACGTGCGATCCATCATGGGAATGGTCGTGCCGAGTGGCGTGATCTCGTCGTGGCGAAGTTCGGTGCGTCGATTCTCCGCGACATGCACGTGCCCCGTGCAGTGCATGCGCTGCGCGCCACGCATGACCGCGGTGGTGCCCATGGGTGTGTCGATCCATCGGGGTGCGTAGGTCCCCATCGACCCACGCAGTGGCTTCGCGCGCCCGAGGAGGCCATGCTCTTCGGCGGCGCATATGCGGAGTCGATCGCGCGATCGATCGCCACCCGGACGCGATGGGATGCGCCACCTCCGGCGGTGCGACCGCACGGCCCACCGCATCATCGAGTGGAGCATGTCGCGCCATTCGATCCCGCGGCATCGCGCTTCGGAGCATGTCACATCGACATGGCCTCCAGCTCGTCGGCACACCTCCTGTGGCGCGGCGTCCACTGGCCAATGCGTGCGATCGATGGGTGGGAGCGTGAGGCGGCCATGTGGCTCGAGGACGCCGCCGCGGTGCAGCCGGTCGTCTCCCGCGTGCAGGTGGGCGCCGGTCTTTGGATCTTCGTGCGCTGGCCGGCGAGCCTTCCGCGTCCGCGTGCGCGTGTCACCGACTGGATCACCGACAGCACCGCGAGCATCGGCGGCGGCGTCGCGCTTGCCGTGCAGGGGGTGTGGTCCTAGCGCACCGTGCATCGGAGACGAGCGGTGATCTCGCCGACCACCAACTACCAGCCACCAACTACCAGCCACCCGTCACCCTTCACCCACTGCCCGCCACGCGCAGCCCATGCGCATCGACGGGCGATCCGCGGAACCTCACCATGCCCGAGCAGCCACCATCAAAGCATGCGCCGCATCCGATGCACACGGTCGGTGCGCCGCATCCGCCGCCACCGGCGCCCGCGCCGAGCGGGGCGATGCGTTCTCGACGCGCGGTCCGCTGGGGCGAGCTGCTTGTGCAGAGCAACCACACCGTCCTCGGCGGAGCAAGTCACCCGGAGGAACTGGTGGCGGAAGCGGCGAGGCTCGGCCATGCGGGCATCGCGCTGGCCGATGTGGAGACGGTTGGCGGAGCCGTCCGCGCGCATGTCGCCGCGCGCGACCACATCGCTCCGGCCGAGGGGCGCAGCATGCGCCTGGCGCAGGGAACCCGCATGTCGCTGTCCATCGCGTCGTCTCCGGGCGATCCCGATGGTCGGTCCCAGCACGAGTCCCTCACGCTCGCGCTCTACGCCAGCGATCGAGCGTCATGGGGTGCGCTCTGCCGGCTGCTCAGCCATCGGCTTCCCGCGACTGGTGCGGGTGGCCCGGGTGCGGCATGTGGGGCAGCGTGGCGGGCAGAGCGGGGTTCGGAGTGCAGGACCGACCGCGACGCGGAGCATGGATGCGAGCGGGGATCCAAGCACGGATCCGAGCACGGCGCCGGACATAGAGCCGCAGGCGCCGGGCATGCAGCCGCGGGCTTCGGTCGATCCGGTGGAGTCGCCCGCGCGGTCGAGCGCCGTCCGAGCGCGCGGCTGGTCCACGACCTTGTCGGGATGCTGCACGACCACCCCGGTGGCCGCGGCCTTCTCGCGGTGCTGGTGCCGCCCAGCGTTCCATCGCAGCCATTCCTCGAGGCGGCGGAGGGACTCGCGCGGATCATGGGCGACCGCATCGCCGTGGCCATGCGCAGGACGGACGATCCCGAGGGCGTGGTTGCCGCCGAGCGGGCCCGTACGCTCGCCGACGCGCTGGGCGTGCCGGTGGTCGCGAGCAGCGATGTCCGCATGCACCACGCGTCGCGGCGCGAACTGCTCGACACGCTCTCGTGCATACGGGCAGGCGTGCCCGTGCAGCGCGCCGGTCGGCTGCTGGCGCCGAACGCCGAGCGGCGGCTCCGGACGGTCGACGAGATCGCTCGCCGCTACGGCGACTGCCCGGAGGCGGTGGAGACGGCCTGGCGTTTCATCGAGCGGGCGTCGGCGTTCTCGCTCGCCGAGCTGCGCTACGAGTATCCGGACGAGATCGTTCCCGCGGGAATGACCGCGATGGAGCACCTGCGCGACCTGACCTGGCGCGGGGCGCGCGAGCGCTATCCGCGCGGGGTTCCGCAGAAGGTGGCGCGTCAGTTCGAGCACGAGTTCGCGATCATCGCCGACCTCGGCTACGCCCCGTACTTCCTGACGGTGCACGAGATCGTGGCGTTCGCGCGGTCGCGCGGGATCCTCTGCCAGGGGCGCGGCGCCGCGGCGAACAGCGCGGTCTGCTTCGCGCTCGGCGTGACCGCCGTCGATCCCGACCGCATCGATGTCCTGTTCGAGCGCTTCGTGAGCCGCGAGCGCAACGAGCCGCCCGACATCGACATCGACTTCGAGCACGAGCGTCGCGAGGAGGTCATCCAGCACATCTACTCCAGGTACGGACGCGACCGTGCGGCGCTGGTGTGCGAGATCATCAGCTACCGTGGCCGAAGTGCGGTGCGCGATGTCGGACGGGCGCTCGCCCTCGCGCCCGACGCCATCGAGCGTGTCGCGCAGGAGGTCGACCGGTGGGGCGGCGGTGGGCTCGGGACGCGCGACGAACTCACGCAGGAGCGCGCCTCGCGCGACGCATCCGGATCGCCGCCGCCCGTGGATCCACTGGCGCCGCTTCCCGCGCGGTCCGCCGAGCGCATGAAGGCCGCGGGACTCGATCCCACCGCGCCGCTGGTCGTCCGGTTCGCGAGGCTCGTCGACGAACTCCTCGGCTTCCCGCGGCACCGGTCGCAGCACGTGGGCGGTTTCGTCATCTCGCGCGGACCGTTGGTCGAGACGGTTCCCGTCGAGAACGCCGCGATGCAGGACCGCACCATCATCGAGTGGGACAAGGACGACATCGAGGCGCTGGGCATGCTCAAGATCGATGTCCTCTCGCTCGGCATGCTGACCGCGATTCGCAAGGCGATCGACCTGGTGAACGGCGACCAGGAGGCGGTCGCGGCGGGAGCGTCGGTCTTCCGCGCTCCCGAGGCCCCGCCGGCACGGGTGGATCTCGTGGGCGTCAGTCCGCCTGCATGCGCGCCCGCGCTCGCACCCGTGCCCGTACCTGCACCCGCGCTCACACCCGCGCTCACACCCGCACCCGCGCCCGCTCCCACGCCGCTGCGTTTCCATGCCATCCCTGCCGAGGATCCATCGACCTACGACATGATCTGCAAGGCCGATACCGTCGGCGTATTCCAGATCGAGTCCCGGGCGCAGATGTCGATGCTTCCGCGGCTGCGCCCACGGTGCTTCTACGACCTGGTGGTCGAGGTTGCGATCGTGCGGCCGGGACCGATCCAGGGAGACATGGTCCACCCATACCTGCGTCGGCGAAGCGGCGAGGAGCCCATCTCGTATCCCGATGACGCGATTCGCAAGGTGCTGGGCAAGACGCTCGGCGTACCGCTGTTCCAGGAGCAGGCGATGGCGCTCGCCGTGGTGGCCGCCGGGTTCACGCCCGGACAGGCCGACGAGCTCCGTCGTGCCATCGCCGCCTGGAAGCGGCAGGGAAACCGGATCGCGCAGTTCGGCGAGGCCCTCGAGGGCGGCATGGTCGCGCGTGGGTATTCGCGCAAGTTCGCACTGCAGGTGTTCGAGCAGATCAAGGGGTTCTCCGGCTACGGGTTTCCCGAGTCGCATGCGGCGAGTTTCGCGCTGCTCGTCTATGCGAGCGCCTGGCTCAAGCGGCACCACCCGGCCGCATTCGCCGCGGCGCTCCTGAACAGCCAGCCGATGGGGTTCTATGCGCCCGCGCAGATCCTCCGCGATGCGCGCGACCACGGCGTCGCGGTGCGCGAGGTCGACATCCATTGCTCGAAGTGGGACACGACGCTCGAGCGCGGAATCGATCTCTCGCGCGAGCTCTCGCGCGATCTCTCCCGCGCATCCACCCACGCATCCACCCACGCTCCGTCGCGCGGGATGGATGGGAATTCGTCCGACGGCACCTTCGGCTGGGGTACCGCCGCGAATGCGCCGCGTCCTCGGGCGGTGCCGCGCAGTTCGTGCCGTCGTACCCAGCAGGAACTCGACGAGGGCTACATCCGCATGCAGGTACATCATCCAGTGGTGCGGGTCGCGGGTGCGGGGCGGGTCGAGTCGTGGAGTGAAGGCACGCGGTGGAGTGAAGGCCCGCCGTGGAGTGAAGGCCCGCCGTGGAGTGAAGTCCCGCCGTGGAACGCAGGCAAGCACTCGGACGACGACCACGCATGGAGCCGCAGTGCGGTGCGGTGCAACGGCACGGAGTCGGGCCGCGTCGATGCGCGCGATGGCGTCGATCCGCCGAGCTCACGTTGGTTGCGTCTCGCGGGAGCGTCATCGGACGCGCCGCCCGAATCCTTCGCCCGTCTCCATGCGCGTGGCCGGAGCGTCGCAGCGGCTGATGCTGGGGGTGCGGTGCTGCATGAGCCGCAGTGCGCGCCGAGTCCGCCGCAGGAGCCATCGCCCGAGGGCATCCCTCCGCATCCGCCGTCGGCGAGCACATGCTCCCAGCCCGCGATACGCCTCGGGCTGCGCATGGTCCGTGGCCTCGATGTCGAGGAGGCGCACCGCATCGTCCATGCGGTGATGCGTCATGGCGCCTTCCGACGGATCGTCGATCTGCACGAGGCATCCGGCGTTTCGGCGGCGTCGCTGCGTCGGCTTGCCGCCGCGGATGCGTTCGCATCGATGGGGCTCGACCGACAGCAGGCCTCGTGGCAGATCCTGGCATTGCGCGATCGCGAGCGTCCGCTGTGGTCCTTCGGCGGAGGTCTCTCCAACACCACCGCGGCGCAGGGCGCCGTGACACCCGCGAACCGTGCCGGCACGGCGTCCTTCGCCGACGGACTCGCCAGTGGGGATGGCCTCGCCAGTGGGGACGGCCTCGCCACAGCGGACGGCCTCGCCGCGACGGGCGCCATCTGCGCACCCAGCACCATGTGCGTTCCCGACGTCGGGACCGTTGCCCCGCGTGCCGCCAGCGACGATGCGGACGGCGTGACCGCGGTGGCCGCATGCACCAACGAGCCATCGTCGCCGGCGCTGCACGACATCGATCCCAATCTTCCGCGGGTTCCGGAACTCTCGGCCATTGCGAAGGACTTCGAGGCCACGGGTGTCTCGCTCAAGCGTCATCCGATCGCGTGCATCCGCGCGCGGCTGGCTCGGGCGCGGGTCGTGCCCTGCGCCTGGTTGCGGGACGAGCCGCGCACACCGGCGGGGCGGATCCTGTCGGTGGCCGGTCTGGTGCTCGTGCGGCAGCGGCCGTCGACCGCCAAGGGCATCCTCTTCATGACGATCGAGGACGAGACCGGCATCGCCAATCTGATCTTCCGGCCGAAGGTCTACGAGCGCCTGCGTTCCGAGGTCCGCCATGCCGCCGTGCTCTGTGTCCGTGGCAAGGTGGAGCGCAGGGATGGCGTCACGCACATCCTCGTGTCGGCGGCGCGGGATGCGTCGCGCGCGCTCGCGGCTGCGGCTGTTGTCAGCCAGGACGGACCCGGATCGCGCCACGGCTCCGAAGCGGGGGCAGGGGCCGTGTCCGCGTTGGGGAAGGCGCGCGACTTTCGATAGATGGCGGGGTGCCGCGGAGTGGATCCGCGCGGCATGTGCCCTGCGGTGTGAGCGCCGGGTGTGAGCCTCGGGGTGTGAGCGCCGGGGTGTGAGCCTCGGGGTGTGGACTTCCGGGCGTGCACGCTCGGGGTGCGAAGCCTGCGGCATGGAACCTCATGCCACATCTTCGCGTGCTACGCAGTCGCGCCGCCCGAACTTCCGCGCCTCACGCGCCGCGCCTCACGCGCCGCGCTTCACGCGAAGTTCGACCGGCGGCGTCGGCCGCCGAGCAGCCCGGCGAGGCCAAGCAGCACCAGGGCACCTGGAGCCGGAACCGCGCCGAGCGTGAAGCTGTCGGTGGCGTACTCGTACTTGTCGCTGAACGAGTACTCGTTGCCGTACTTGATGGTCAGCGAGAAGGTGCGTGCCTCGTGTCCGGCGCTCAGGACGAACTGGCCGAGGCGCACGTCGGTGTTGGCGACTCCAGGCGAACTGCCGACCGAGCCCTGCTCGTTGTCGTCGTCGTCGTTGAACCAGCCGAGCGTGCCGTTGTCGGGCAGATCGGGGCGCGACCAGCCGCGCGTCGAGGGACCGCTGCCGCCGTCGAGCCAGTTGGCGTCGGCCTGGGTCGTGTTGCCCGCGCCCGCGATGCCGCCGATCGTGAGGTACGAGTCGTAGGGACGGTTGACCGATCCCGAGCCGGTCTTGGTCGGATCCCAGGTGCCGAACTGCTGCGAGAGGCGGCCATTCGTCGCCGGGTCGCCGTGGTTGTCCTTGTGCCAGAAGCCACTCAGCCAGTCGGAATCGCCGGCCAGCAGGTTCGAGGCGCGCAGCACCGCGACATGCGGCGACGAGAAGCGCGCCGTCAGGGTGTAGACCACGAGATCCTGACCCGCGTACGAGGTGCTGGTGGAGCTCACGAAGTAGCCGACGAAGGACGCCGAGGCGCCCGTCGCGCACGCGCCGACCGCGAAGGCGGCGACGGTCGTGAACGAGGCGCGGGTCACGAACGAGGCGAGGGAGGCGCGCCTGGCGACAGGCGTCCCGACCGCAGGCGCGGGGCTGCTGAGCTTGAATCCGATCATGTGGGTCCCGTTTCCGATTGCGCGTCCGGCGAGCGCCGGCGCGCGTTTCCGTTTGGCCAGGCGGGCGACGGCGACAAGGCGACCGTCGCGCCGACGGCGCGTCCCATCCATCACGACAATGCACAAGGTCGGCCCGGACGACTCGAGCCGACTGAGAACAGCGCCCACGGCGCCCGCTCTGCGCGCCTTCCTGCAAATTCGGACCAGATCGCGGCGATCGCGCGCCCGCGGGGGCAGCGGCGCCTCACCCGCCCAACGGCGCCTCGCCCAACGGGCGTTCCTCCATCCCCGCTGCGGCACCCCACCCGCGCGGCGTTGCCCAGCCGGCGCGGCAGGAACTCTTCCGGGCACGCCAGCCCCGTGCCGCGCTCACCCCTCCGTGCCGAGCCGGCGGTGCTCCTCTTCCTCGACCTCGGCGTGGCGGATGTCCTCGGTCGTCGACGGCTTCGTGTCCTGCAGGCGCCGCATCGCGCGCAGCGCCGGGAAGGCGAGCGCGACGAAGCCGACCACCGCGAGCGTGCCGAAGCCGCCGCTCACCACCGAGAACACCGGTCCGGCCCACGCCGCCACCAGACCCGACTCGAAGGCGCCGAGCTCGTTGGAGCACTCGATGAAGACCGAGTTCACCGCGGTCGCGCGGCCGCGCAGCTCGTCGGGGGTGCGCATCTGCACCAGCACATGGCGGATGACCACCGAGATGTTGTCGACCGCGCCGCTCACGGCGAGCGCGGCCAGCGAGATCCACAGCGAGGTGCTGAAGCCGAACACCACCATGCACACGCCGTAGACCGCGACGCTCCAGAGCAGCGCCCGGCCGGCGTGGCGGAAGGTGGGGCGTGCCGCGAGCCAGACGGCCATCAGGAACGCGCCCACGAACGGCGCCGCGCGCAGCGCCCCGAGACCGATCGGGCCGCAGCCGAGGATGTCCTTGGCGTACACCGGCAGCAGGGCGGTCGCGCCTCCGAAGAGCACCGCGAGGAGGTCGAGCGTGAGCGCGCCGAGAATGGTCTTCTCGCGCCAGATGTGACCCGCGCCCTGGAACATGTCCGACAGCCGGGGGGGCGCCGAGGTGCGCTGGACCGGCCGGGGCTTGAGGAACAGCGCCGCGATCCCCGCGCCGATGCAGAGCACGGCGGTGATGACGTACACGACCCAGGCCGCGTGCAGGTGGTGCAGCACGGTGCCCGCCACCATCGGCCCGACGACCGCGGCGAACTGGAAGAAGCCCGACTGCCAGGCGATCGCGTTCTCGAAGCGGGCGGGCGGGAGCAGCGACGGGAGCATCGCGCCCCGCGACGGCGCGTTGAAGCTGCGGACGCAGCCCGACACCACCAGCAGCAGGAAGAAGACCCAGATCGGGGCGTGGCTGAAGCTCGCGGCCGCGAGGGCGAGCGCGACGAGGCCGAAGCCGACCTGCGTGACCGAGAGGATGATCCGGCGGTTGCCGCGGTCGACGAGGGTGCCCGCGGGCAGCGTGAGCGCGATCACCGGCAGGGCGCGGGCGAGTCCCATCAGGCCGAGGTCGAACGGGTCGCCGGTCCGCTCGAAGATCTCCCAGCCGATCGCCGTGGAGAGCATCTGGAGGCCCATGCTCGACGCCACGAAGGCGAAGGCGAAGAACCGGTAGTTCGGCTCGCGCATCGCCGCGAACGGATCGTGGCGCGGGGCCGGAGCCGGATCGGGGGAGACGGGATCGGGGATCGTTGCGGGGGCCGGCAAGCGCGCAGTCTACGCGCTCGCCGTACCGCGGATGCGTGATCCGAGAGGGGAGTAGGATGGTCCCATGTCACCAGCGCTCCGCCGCAGCATGATCCTGTCCGCCGCACGCGTGGCCGCACGCATGGCCGCACGCGTGGCCGTGCGCGTCGCCGTGCTTGTCGCAATCCCCGCCGCCAGCGTCGCCGGGCTCGCCGGCTGCCAGGACCGCAAGGTGAAGGTCGAGATCTCCGCCGCGGGCGACGCGACCGGTCGCACCTTCGTCACCAACCAGACCGACAAGGCGAGCCTCGAGAAGGCGTCCGCGCTCTACGGCTCCGGCGGGGAACGCGACGAGGAGCTCGGCCGCAGGTTCTCCGGGATCTTCAGCGAGGGCGCGCTGCCGAGCGAGATCGGCAACCGGGGCGCGATCGGCCGGCTCGACAGCGCGCTCGGCAGCGCGCGCGCCTACTACGAGCAGTTCGCCGACCGGCGCGACGAATGGGGCGCGATGCGCGACCGGGTCGAGGGCGGCGTGCTGTGGATGCAGCTCTTCGGCCGCTTCATCGAGCGACGCAAGCTCAAGGACGACGCCGCGCGGGTCGACTTCGCCCGCTGGTGGAACGGCGAGATGATCCCGCTGGTCACCGATGCGTACCTGATGTACTCCGGGATGCAGGCCGTCGTGCAGGCCCAGCGGATCGGCGCGATGCCGCGGCGCCCCGAGGACTTCGGCTCGCGGACGCCCGACGAGGGGTTCCGCCTGTCGGTCTTCGAGCCGCTCGCGGTGCTGCTCGCCGAGCGCGGCTGGCTCGACGCGAACGAGTTCACCGCGGCGCAGATGATCGGGCTCAACGGCAACTTCTCGCGGCGCGAGCGCGAGTGGGCGAGCGAGAAGGTGTTCATGCCCGCGATCACGCGGATCATCTCGCGCTTCGATCCGTCGCGGAAGGACATGAAGCTCAGGGACTTCGTGCCCATGGGCATCGAGTTCGTGCTGTGGCTCAAGATCTCGCGCGAGTACCGCGACATCGTCCTCGAGTCGCCCGCCATCTCGCCGACGGTCAAGGAGGCGATCCGGGCGGGCAAGTGGGACTTCGAGCTTCCGCCGCCGTTCGGGTTCCGCGTCATGGAGCGGCCGAAGGTCACCGACGCGGAGGTCGTGCTCGACACCGGCGCGAAGCCGTTCTTCACCAACGGCGTGTGGAACGAATCGACCCGCCGCGTCGAGTTCAAGGGCGGCTTCTACGAGGGCAAGTACCGCTACATCCCGTACAACCCGCCGTACTACGCGCTGTGGGCGCTTCCGTCGCAGCGGCAGGAGTCGTGCTTCGGCGCGGTCGTGCTCGAGGGCGAGTCGCTCGCCGAGTACTGCGCGTGGGAGGCGGCGCTCGACGAGCCGCTGCGCGCGCGCTGGATGCAGGCGCTCGACGCGCTCACCGCGACCAAGGACGCGTCGCCGGCGTTCGCCTTCATGGTGGAGCTCGCGACCGACCATCCGATGCCTCTGCCGCTCGCCCGATGGATCGCGGAGCGTGCGGGGAAGCC
>CAMBUI010000014.1 GCA_945870915.1 Candidatus Kuenenia stuttgartensis
GCGTCGACGAGCACGCCGAGCGCCTGCTCGAGCTCGTCGGCAGGAGCGGCCACGACCAGCTGCTCCTCCTTCGCGTCGCCGTGCGGCGCGGGTGCGCCCGTCGGGATCGCGTCGGCGACGATCGACTCACGCGCCATTCCGTTGCGCTCCGCAGCCTCCCAGGCGACCGCCTCGCGCGCATCCGCGCCGGCGATCACGGGCAGCCGCGCGACATGCATGCGCGCGAAGCTCGACGGCAGCCCGACCACGACCTCGCGGCCGACGAACCGCCCCTTGCGCATCGCGTGCGCCGCGGCGACCGCGCGCTGCACCAGCCCGTCGCCGGGCTCGCACCGCACCACCGCCACCTGACGCGGCGCGTCGATCCCGTGACGGACCTGCATCAGCCGCGGCGCCTCCGCGCCGAGGTCGAGTCCGATCGGACCGATGTTGCGATTCCAGGGCATGCGCCAATACGACATCGAGGCCTCCATCGCGGCGGGACAGGCCCGCCACCCCGGGTTCGTCGGCGTTTCGCGGGCACCGCTTTCGCGTCGTTCGCGGACCGATGGGAAATCGCCCGCCCCGGCTGGAACTCCAGGAGGGACGGGCGACCATCGTTCGATTGCTGTTTGTCGTGCGCGGGCTCGCCCGGCGCGCCGCGCGTCAGAGCGGCGGCAGCGCGCTGAGCCGCGTCACGCGGATCTTGCCCGTCACCGGCGCGATGTCGAGCCGGTAGCTCGCCTGCGGCGAGGTCAGGATGATGTAGCCGCCCGTGCCCGGGATGCCACCGAGGCCGATCGTCCCGCCGAGTTCGTCGAAGGTCAGCGCGCGCTTGCCCGAGTCGATGCTCGCGGCGTACACCCGCACCGACGAGAACTGCTGCCGGTCGCGGAGATCGACCACGTATGCGCCGCGCTCCGAGTTCCGCGCGAGCGGGTCGTACACGTAGTCGGCGGTCGACGGGTCGTAGGCCTCGCTGAGCTGGTCCTCGGTCACCCGCACCAGCGCCCAGCCCGATCCATCCTCGAAGAAGTGGATCCGCCGGAAACCCTGGTTCGCCAGCGCGTCGCTCTGCGCGAACGAGATGTCGGCGATCAGCGTGCGCACCGCGGCCTGGGTGTCGAAGTCGCCCTTGCTCGACAGGTACGGCACGAGCAGCGCGCCCGCGAGGCCGAGGATCGTGACGACGATCAGCACCTCGATGAGCGTGTAGCCGCGACGGATGCCGCGACGGACGCCGTTCGAGACGCCCTGGCAGATCCCGGGGAAGATTCGTGTTCCTGCGCGCATGGGCATTGGCATTCCCTCCGTCCCGCGTTTCGGCCATCCGTGCCGCCGACTTTCGCCGAAGGCTCCCTTTGAAGCGAAGGCAGGGCTTGCGGGCCCTGCCTCCGTCGCGTTCGTTCGATCGCTCGTTCGCGCTCCCGCCGGCGTCGGTCCTGCGACCGGGCGCGGCGCGGAGCCGGCCGGTCACCAGTTCGGCGCGTCGGCCGCGGTGTCGGTGTCGGCACCCGCGTAGTTGACGGTCAGCTTGGCGCCGTTCCAGTTCCAGTTGTAGCCGACGGGCAGGCGGGGCTCCTTCATCAGGAACGGCGCGCCGCCGTTGTAGGCCGTGGTCATGGCCGGCCAGAGCTGCTCGGTGCCATCGCTGCCCGAGGCGGGCGGGATGGTGCCGTTGTAGCGGAGCTTGTACAGCTCGATCTGGCTGCGCACCGCAGCGAGCTGCGAGCGGGCCGTGCTCCGGGCCGCATCCTCGGCGGTCGTCGTGATGTTGGGCACGACGAGCGCCGCAAGGAGTCCGATGATCACCACCACGATCAGGATTTCGATAAGGGTAAAGCCGCGTCGATTGAGTTTGGACATGCGTACTTCTCGCAGTTGGCGGCCAGGACGACGGCCGCGGGTTTCGACTGTGTTCACTCGCGAAGCGGGCTGCACGGATTCCTCCGTGCAGCCCGGGATGTCTCGGTCAGCTGCGAATTACCAGCTCTCGATCTCGGCGAGGGTGAGGCCCTCGGGGAGCGTGCCACCGGTGAAGGTGACGTAGATGGTCTCGATGTTGGTGGTACCGGCGTTGTCGCCCCAGACGAACTCGTAGCCGGTGGGCAGGGTCGGAGTCTTCTGGAGGTACGGATCCTCGCCGTTCGGAGGCGTCATCAGGTCGTTGAAGTCAGCCGGGAGGTTGCCGTTGTTGCGGACCCGGAAGAGCTCGACCTGGCTGCGGACGGTCTGGAGCTGGCTCTTGACCGAGCTCTCAGCGGCCTCCTGCGACGCGTTCGTGAACTGCGGGATCACGATGGCGGCGAGGATGCCGAGGATGACGACGACGATGAGAATTTCGATGAGCGTAAATCCACGACGAACCGAACGCTTGATAGAAGACATGAGTTCCTCACTTCCCTCGGTGACCGTGCCATCCGGGGCGACTCGATCCGAGGTGGCACTCGGTCGCCGAACTAACCATTGGCTCACGCGAGCCCCTTGAAATGCCGTTGCGGACGAGGTGCCCGCAACGGCGGTGATCGGATCCCTCCCTGAGGCCCTGGCGTCCCTCCGGCGCCAGGACCAAGGACCTGAACGCACTCAAGATCGTCCCTCCCACGGTCAACCTTCAGTTGCTTGCCCCATTCGGGGCGGTGCCGGCGCCTCGAGGGGCGGTACAGGCGTCACCCGCCGCACCAGACCCTCCAGATGGAACCGATCGGATGCCGCGAGGCACCGCGCAGGCCCGTCGCGACCGCGGGTTCAGCAGGGCGAGGCGCCGTCGAAGCGGACCGCCACGCGATAGCGTCCCGCCGGCGTGCGCTCGCACCGCCGAACCACCGCGATCGCCGGACGACACGCTGGATCGCTGAACCCGATGCTCACCCTGGCGCCCACGGTGATGGGCGTGATCGAGTCGCCCGCGAGCCACCACGGCGCGCAGTCGAGCCTGTCCAGTTCGATGAGTACCCCGAGGTCCGCGCCCAACGACAGCAGCGTGGCCGTACCCCGCAGCGACCAACGCTCGGAGCGGCGACGGTTGAGTCGGAAGACCGGCTCCAGCCTCTCGCGGCCCGGCCACCACGCCCCGAGCGGACCGCGGTTCGCGGTGGACGGGGCGGAAGGCAGACTCGCGACGGCGGGCATGGGACGAGCCGTTGAGTCGGCAGTTCCCCGCGCGCGACTTGAGAATCCCACCCCCCTACCGCCCCCGCGGTATAAACCCGCCATGAAGGCCGTCGCCGTCGCACGATTCGCAGTTCCCACCGGCACCGCCGCGGCCACGGTGGTGATGCGCGAACCGACCGGCGACCCGACCACCGACGCCCGCCGCTTCTCCGTGCTCGCCGCCCTCGGCGACGAGGCGTTCCGCGGCGCCTTCGAGGAGCTCATCGTCGAGGGGATCTACACCGTGCTCGCGCAACGCGTGCTCGTGCTGCGCGTCAGCCGCAACGGGACCCGCGCGTTCGGCGCCGTGATCGCCATCGACGGCGCCGACGCCCCCCCACCCGCACGCGCGGGCCTGTCCCCGCATCCAACCCCGATCGCGAGCGACACTTCCGCGGAGCCGACCGCCGCGTTCCGCGCGCTGCTCGAGGCCGAAACCAAGCAGCGCCCCGTGTTCCACGGGATGACCCCCGAGGGGATCACCTACAGCGGCTTCGAGGCCCAGGCCGGCGCCGCCATCCTCGACGCGGCCGCACCGCTCATCCCGGCCACGGCGCGCGCGGCCTCGCTCGCGGTCCTCTTCGCGGGCGACGCGGTGGATCTTCCCGACGGACTGGTCGTCGGCCTCCACGCCGCGCCGGCCTGAGCGGCACGCACGGCCCGCCACGCCTCCGCGGTTCCGATATCACGAACGAGCCGTCTCCTTCACCGCGCACTCGCGCGTGGGTCGCCTCACCGCCGCGTAGGCGGTTCCATCGCCCCGCCGCCGCGTAGGCGGCCCCATCGCCCCGCCGCCCCCCGGTGCTACCATCGCGCCCCCGCGTCATCGAACGACTCGCGTCTTCCGAAAGGCACGCCGTGACCACCATGACCAGCTCCGCCGCGACCATCGCCCGCACGCTCTTCCCGCAGACCCCGGCGAAGGGCCGCGTCTACAACTTCAGCGCCGGTCCGGCCTGCATGCCCGAGTGCGTGCTCGAGCAGATCCGCGAGGAGCTCATCGACTGCCGCGGCGGCGGCATCGGCCTCCTCGAGCTCTCCCACCGCGGCGCCCTCTACGAGGACCTCAACAACGAGGCCGAGGCTGCCTGCCGCAAGGCCGCGGGCGTCGGCAGCGACTACGCGGTGTTCTTCATGCCCGGCGGCGCCACGGTCCAGTTCGGCCTGCTCCCCCTCAACTTCCTCGGCGAGCACGACACCGCCGCCTACATCGACACCTCGATCTGGTCCTACAAGGCCTACACCGAGGCGCTCCGCTGCCGCAACGTGACCGTCGCCTTCGACGGCCGCACCCTGCCGGCCAAGTACGCGCGCGTCCCTAGGAAGGGCGAGTTCACCGAGCCCAAGGGCGCGAAGTACCTCCTCTACTGCCAGAACAACACCGTCGAGGGCACGACCTTCTGGGCGCCGCCCGAGACCGACCTCCCGCTCATCGGCGACGCCACCAGCGACATCTTCTCGCGCCCGTGGGACTTCACCAAGCATGTGATGGTCCTCGCCGCCGGCCAGAAGAACCTCGGCGCCTCGGGCGCCAGCCTCGTCATCGCGCGCAAGGACTTCATCGCCAGCGCCACGCAGAAGCTCCCGCAGATCCTGCGGTTCGAGGATCACGCCAACGCCGGCTCGCGCCTCAACACGCCGCCGACCTTCGCCGTGCGCGTGATGGGCCTCATGGCCGAGTGGACCCTCAAGGTCGGCGGCCCCGACGCGATCGCCAAGAACAACGCCTACAAGGCGAACCTCATCTGGGACGCCGTCGACAACTCGAACGGCTTCTACTCCTGGCCCGCCGAGAAGTGGTGCCGCTCGCACCTCAACATCTGCTTCAAGACGCCGAAGCCCGAGCTCGACGCGAAGTTCGTCGCCGAAGCCGAGAAGCACGGCCTCTTCGGCCTCCTCGGCCACCGCGAGGCGGGCGGCATGCGCGCCTCGATCTACAACGCGTTCCCCGTGAAGGGCTGCGAGATCCTCGCCGACTTCATGGCCGACTTCGCCAAGCGCGCCTGAGCGACCGCGCCTGAGCGTGCGCACCTGAGCGTGCGCGCCCTCGCTCGCGCTCGCGTTCCAAGCACCAAAGGAAGCCGCCGCAGCGGCGACCGCCCCGATCCGCCCGTCACCGCCCCGGACCACCCCTACACGGGTGCCCGCAGACGCAGTCTGCGGAACGGATGACGCCCACCGTCCGTGCCCGTCGGACCGTCGCTGCGCGCTACCGTCCCCCGCCGTCCTTCGTGTAGGGCACTGCCTTCTCACCTGGATTCTCCACTACGGCCGCCTCAAGCACCACCAGCAGCGTCTCGCCGCTGCCGTCGAGCGCGGGCGTCGAAAGCAGTGCGCGCTGCCCGGCCCTGAGCCCGAGCGCATGCGTCGATTCGCGCGACTTCATGATCGGCGCGCCTACCTCGAGCTCCGTGCCCTCGACCTTCTCGCGCCCCACCATCTGGTCGAACTTCATCGAGAGTTTCCGAATCTCGACGCTGCCATCGCTCCCCGCTTCCGCGAGGACGTCGAAGCGCATGCCTTCGAACTTCGGTTCGCCCCGCAGCAGCCGGAACACGCCGGGGTCCGCGGTGGGCTGCATCGACTCGCACGCGATCTCCCGTCCGATCTGGATGCTCCCCGACTGACCGGAGCGCGTGAAGATGCGCGGTGCCGAAATGCAGTGCTTCGCCTCTCGCTGCGCGAACCTGTCGACCTCCTTGCCGGCAACGGCCACGCGCACCGCGTCGCCCTCCGGCGCACCGACGAGCGGCAGATCCTCGAGCAAGGGCACGCGCGCGCGACCATCCTCCGCTACCGCATCGGCCTTCAATTGAAATATGCGCATCGTGATCATGATCTGCGCATCGCTCTCGCCGGCTGCGCGCAGTGGCGCTCCGATAGAGCCAACGACTGCGAGAACGACCGCAAGCAATCCCGTCCACTTCATGGCTTCGCTCCTTTGCGGCGCAACGGTCGCGCCTCTGTTTCGTTCATGCACCCTTCGCAGGTCCAGCGACTGATGTCCAGCCACCCGGCCCGCACGTCTCGACTCCAGTACACCGGTACCGCGATCACGCGACCGACCGCAGGTTCGCCGCGGGACGGCCACGCGAACGCCGCGTACAAACCGCCCGCCAGCACCACCATCGCGGCCGCGGCACGCCATCGCGTACGACTTCCGCGCGCGCGCGCATCGAGCCGCGCATGAAGCCGCGCCGCGTGCCCCTCGCCGAAGCCGGGCAACGGCGCCTCGCGCAACTCGCGAACCAACGATGCGTCATCCATGCTGTTCCTCCTTCGCGAGCGCTGCCCGCAGCTCCGTCAGCGCGCGCGAATAGCGCGCCGACACCGTGCCCACGGGCTCCTCCAGCACGGCCGCAATCTGCGGAAAACTCAGACCCGAACGCGCATGCAGCACCACGACCTCCGCAGCTGCCGGCGACAGCGTCTCGAGCGCACGGCAAAGCTCCGTCCAGTCGCGCGCCTGCGCGGGCGGCGCGCACCCGATGTCGACCGATCGCGCCGCCTCGACGCGCACCGCGCGCCGCGCGCGGTCGATCGCCCGGTTGCGGATCGCGCGGTACGCGTACGCCTCGGGATTTTCGATCGCTCCCCGCACTTCCAGCATGCCCGCCAGCGCCTCATGCACGAGGTCCTCGGCATCGTCGCGCGAGCGCGTGAGCGACGCGGCGTACGCTGCCAAGGCGCGGTGATGCGCGCGGTAGAACGCGTGGATCCACTCGCGGCTGATGGCGTGCGTGGGCGCTGGCATGAACCGTGTCTTGACGGGCGACCCCGCCGATCGCTGCCGCAATCCGCGCGAATCCGCCGAAATCACCCGCGCTCGAGCTCGAACCGGTCCCCCGTCCGTGCATACCACTGCCCGCCCAGTCGGCCGACCGCGCGCAGCTTCGCCGGATCGATGTGCATCCTCGGGTGCGCCAGCGCATCGTCGACGCGCGCGTACACCACGCGCCCGAGCACCATGTTGCCCCCGAACGGCGCCCCGGGCGCGAACCGCTTGACCTCGATGGTCTCGCACTCGAAGTGGACCGGGCTCTCCGCCATGTACGGCGCGGGGATCCGCGCGCACATCCGCGGCGTGAGCCCCGCGTGGTCGAACTCGCTCTCGCCATGCGGCAGCTCCGCGGCGCACTTCACCACCCTCGCGATGTTCTCCTCGGTCGCCAGGCTCACCGAGAAGCACCCGGTCCCGCCCTCCGCCACCGGCTTGGCGTTGCGCAGCGAGTCGTTCTCGCCGCCATCGCCGCGACTGACCGGGCAGAACATCAGCACCATCGGCTCGCTCGACACCGCGTTGAAGAACGAGAACGGCGCGAGGTTGTGCCGCCCCGCCGCGTCCATGGTGCCGATCACCCCGATCGGCCGCGGCACGATCGACCCGAGCAGCAGGTTGTAGCGCAGCCCCACGGGCATCGACGCGACATCGAACTCCATCACGCACCTCCGCGCTTCCGCGCGATCTCCTCACGCACGCGCCCGAGCAGCCCGTCCATCGACGCCTCGAGCATCGCGATCATCTCGGCGAATCCCTCGTCCCCTCCGTAGTACGGATCGGGCACCTCGTCGTGCCCGCGCGCCGGATCGAAGTCGCGCATCAGCACCACGCGATCCCTCGGCGCCCCGCGCGCGACCACGTCGCGCACATGCGACCGGTCCATGCACACGAAGAGATCGTGGCCCAGGAAGTCGCCGTCGCGCAATCCGCGCGCCGTGCCCTCGGCGGCGTACCCCGCGCCGCGCAGCGCGTGGACCGAGCGCGGATCGGGTCCCTCGCCCTCGTGCCATCCGCCCGTGCCCGCCGAGTCGATCGCGAGATCAGGCAACATTCCCGCCCGCCGCGCGTGCTCGCGAAAGATGTTCTCCGCGGCCGGACTCCGGCAGATGTTCCCGGTGCAGATGAAGACGATGCGAAACGGCCCGCGCGCGCTGCCCATGCGGCGAGTGTAGCGGGCGCGATCGCTACACTCCGACCTCCATGGCGTTCGACTTCGACCTCCTCGTCCTCGGCAGCGGCCCTGCCGGCCAGCGCGCCGCAGTCCAGGCCGCCAAGCTCGGCAAGCGCGTCGGAATCGTCGAACGCTCGCGCATGGTGGGCGGCGTCTGCCTCCACACCGGCACCGTCCCGAGCAAGACCTTCCGCGAGGCGGTCATCTCGCTCACCCACGTGCCCACGCTCGCACGCGGAACGCCCGTCGAGCGCCCGCGGCCCACCATGAAGGAACTGCTCCACCGCGTGAACACGGTCATCGAGCGCGAGCTCGACGTCGTCGCCCGGCAGCTCTCGCGCAACGGCATCGACCTGATCGCGGGCTCGGCGCGCTTCCTCGACCCGCACACCATCGCGATCAACGGCGGGCCCCTCGAGCGACAGGCCACTGCCGAGCACATCCTCATCGCCTGCGGCAGCGTGCCCGCGGCTCCACCCGTCGACGCCGACCACGAGACCATCCTCACCAGCGACGACATCGTGCGGATGCCCCGCCTCCCCCGCTCGCTCGCCGTCATCGGCGGCGGCGTGATCGGCATCGAGTACGCCTCGATGTTCGCAGAGCTCGGCGTCGAGGTCACCCTGATCGACCGCAACCTCCGCCCCCTCGAGTTCTGCGACCACGAGATCGTCGACGAGCTCATGCACCAGATGCGCCAGAAGCGCGTCACCTTCCGCCTGGGCGAGACCGTGCACAAGATCCGCCCGCTGGCGGCCGATCCCGGCGCCGCGCGCAACCACGGCCAGGATCACGGCGTCGGTCGCAACAACGACCACGGCGTCGGTCGCAACAACGATCACGGCGTCGCCATCGACCTCGACAGCGGCAAGCACATCGAGGTCGACGCGGTGCTCTTCTCCATCGGCCGCATCGGCGCCACCGGCCAGCTCTCGCTCGACAAGGCGGGGCTCACCGCCGACGACCGCGGCCGCCTCAAGGTGAACGAACGCTTCCAGACCTCGGTCGAGCACATCTGCGCCGCCGGCGATGTCATCGGCTTCCCCGCGCTCGCCTCGACCAGCTCCGAGCAGGGCCGCCTCGCCGTCTGCAGCATGTTCGGCGTCGAGTCCAAGCCGACCCCCGCGGGATTCCCCTATGGCATCTACGCCATCCCCGAGATCTCGATGGTCGGCGCCACCGAGCAGGAGCTCACCGCGCAGAAGGTCCCCTACGAGGTCGGCGTCGCCCGCTACGAGGAGATCGCCCGCGGCCAGATCCTCGGCGACGCGAGCGGCTTCTTCAAGATGATCTTCCACCGCGAGACGCGCAAGCTGCTCGGCGTCCACTGCATCGGAACCCAGGCCACCGAGCTCATCCACATCGGCCAGGCGGTGCTCTCCCTCGGCGGCGGGCTCGACTACTTCCTCGAGACCGTCTTCAACTACCCGACGCTCGCCGAGTGCTACAAGGTCGCCGCCTACAGCGCCTCGAACCACATGCGCGTCGGCTGACACGCGCACGACGCCCGACGCGCGACCGTCACGACTTCATGCGACCCAGCGCGTCGGCCGCCAGCGACCCGAGGTCGCGGACGCGCTCCGGCATCTCCGGGTCGGCCGACAGCTCCTCGAACGCCCGCGCCAGCGCCGCCGGCGCCTGCCGCGTGATCATCGCGCCGTGGCGCACGATCCCCGCCGCGATCGTCGCCGCGTACAGCCGCGCCGCGAGGCTGCGCTCCGGGGCGGTGGCACCCGTCGTGCGCAGCAGCTTGTATGCGTTCTTCAGGTCCTCGAGCTGGCGCAGCGTGGCCGTCCCGCCGGCGATCGCGTCGAACGGATCGCGTGCGCCCGGGATGATCTCGCGGGTGAGGAAGGTCGCCCCCGCGATCGCCGGCGACTCGTCGAGCTCGAACGCCCACCGCAGGGTGTTCCCCAGCGACTGCGCTGCATGCGAGCCGCTCGGATCCTGCGAAGGGTCGGGAATCTCGTCCATCATGTTCATCCTTCCGTAAGGAGCGCCAGCAGGTCGGCGACCTCGCTCCTGAGTTCGGCGGGGTCGAGCATCGTCGCGCGCAGTTCGTCCATCAGGATCGCGGCGAACCTGCGCTTCGCCATCAGCAGCTTGGCCGCGCACTGCCCGCGCTCGAGCCCGAGCCGCGGCGCGATCTCGTCGTACCCCGGCGCGACGCCCTGGAACGACATCTGCAGCACGCGAAGCCGGAAGATCTCCCACGAGTCGGACTCTCCGTCCGCCTCGAGCTCGCGCTGCAGCCGCTCGCTGGCGCTGCGGATCATCCCCGCGACATAGCGCGCGTTGAACGCCCGCTCCGGCGAGGTCGAATCCTGCCCCGACGCCGCCTCGCCCACCAGCGCGCCACTTCCCCCGTCGCTGGCGTCGATCGGCAGGATTCCGGCACGCGGCGCGCGCGCCTGGGCGGTCCGCCGACGATGGACATCGGCGAGGTAGTTGCGCACCGCGCCGATCAGCAGGGTCCGGAACCGCCCGCGCGCCTGGTCCGCCTTCTCGAGCAGCCGCCGCGCGAGCAGCACATCGCAGATGAACGCCTGGGTGAGCTCCGTCGCCTCGTCGCTGCGCCGTCCGGTGGCGCGGATGTAGGCGTACACCGCGGGCCAGGCGCGCTTCATGACCGCGTCGAGGCTGCTCCGCGCGGTCGCGGAGCCGCTCGCCGCATCGCGGATCAGGTCCCAGTTGGTCTGGGTCATCGATGGATTCGACAGCTTCGCCATGGCCAGCCCCACGCCCATCCGCGCGTTCCGCAGGAAGGTACGCAATCGCGGCACGGCTCCCAATGCAATCGGGCGGCGAACCGCAAAAACGAACAGGCCCCGCGTCAAACGCGGGGCCCTCGCACCGATGCGACAGTCGCATCGGACCAAGCCAAACCCGATGCGAAGATGCCGACGGCCCGTTCAGGGCCGCCGGCGACAGTCGCATCGGACCAAGCCAAACCCGATGCGAGGATGCCGACGGCCCGTTCAGGGCCGTCGGCGACGGTCGCATCGGACCAAATGGAGCCGGGGGGATTCGCACCCCCGTCCCGATACGTCCTGTCCACCGCGTCAACGAGCGTTTCCGTTCTTTCGATCTCACCTGGGTCATCCGCGTACGGCGGGCGCCAAACCCAAGCCAGCCTGACTGTTGTCTCGTTCCTCAGCGGTAAGGCATCGCCTTGGAACCAGCCCGGTTTTTTGCGCGGGCGGATCCTACCGGGCGTCGGATCCGCTCCACGTCGCGGGGATTAGGCCGCGAGAGCGTACTGCGTGTTGGCAGTTATGGTTTGCATACTTTTTACGTGGCCTGCATGCTCCACGGCTCGCAACGATGGACCGGTTGCGTCCGGTCGATTCTGGTCGGCCCCGATTGTGAAAGACAGGGTGGAGTATAGGAATCGCCCGAGGGGGATGCCAGCGAAACCACCTGGTTTCCCTACTCCCTGGTTTCCCTACTCCCTGGTTTCCCTACTCCTTGGCTCCCTTGGTTTCCTCGATGTGCGCGCCACCCGTGGGCAGCACCGCATCGGTCGCCCTCTCGAGCTCCTCGAGCTCCTCCTCGCTGAACGCCTCGAAGCGGATTCCCGCGGCGCCGAGCGAGGTGCCGGTCGCGAAGGCCAGATCGACCAGCGCGATCTGGTAGCTCGAGAGCGCCGCGACCTCCCGGCTCTGCGCATCGGCGAGGCTGGCGCTCGCGTCGAGCACATCGGTGCTGGTCCGCAGCCCGACATCAAACTGCCGCTCCTCGGCCGCGAGTGTGCGCGCCGCGAGCACGGTCTCGAGCCGCGCGGCAAGGATGCGCTGCCAGCTCTGCGTGAGCGAATCGAGCGCGTCGAACACCTCGGTGCGGATCGCCTGGCGGCGCGCGTCACGCGTCGCCAGCCGCTGCACCCGCTGCAGGATGGCCGCCCCCACCCGCGACTTCGCCGCCTCGTTGCCCAGCGGGATCTCCGCGCGGAGCCCGACGTTGAACGCGTCCGCATCGCCGATCGAGCTGTACGCGCCCTGGACGTCGGTTCCCGGCCCCTGCGCGTTGTAGCCGTAGTCGACCACGAACAGCGGCAACGCCGCGTTGCGGCGGAAATCGACCTCGCTTGCGTCGATCGCGAGCTGCAGCTCGAGCTCGAGCATCTCCATGCGGTTCGCCACCGCCTGGTCGGCGAGCGTGCCGCCATCGAGCGAGAGTCCCATCGGGTTCGGATCGGTCGCGGGCCTGAGCGGCGCCGCACCCGACACCGGGAGGTCATCGCGATTCATGAGCCGCTTCACCGCGCGCTGGCGGATGCGCAGCACCGAATCGGCCACGATGATCTGCTCGAGCGTGCGTCCCACGCCGCTCTCGGCGCGGATCACCTCGATCTCGGGCGCCTCGCCCTGCGACACCCGCCGCCGCGCGCGCTCGAGCTGCTTGATCGCGACCTCGTACTGCGCGCGACGCACATCGAGCTCCCGGAACGCCGAGTACAGGTTCCAGTACGCCTTGTCGGCGTTCGCCACCACGCGGATCGCCTCGAGCTTGGTGCGCGCGTCGGCGATCTGCCCCTGCCAGTCGGCCACGCGGATCGAGTGCGTGTTCGCCTTGACCCCCGCGCCGCGCAGCAGCGGCTGGCTCATCGAGAACGAGAGCTCCGCGAGCCAGTCCTCGTCGGGCGCGCCGAACGAGATGCCGTTCGCGCCGCGGGTGAGCGGACTCGAGATGGTGATGTCGCCTCCCGTCGCGAGCGGCAGCGAGAAGCCCGCCTCGAACGCATCCTGGCTCGCGTCCGACCCCTGCGCGATGTCGGCGAACACGCTGTTGTCGTTGCGCCGCGCGCTCGCGAAGAACGCGCCCTCGAACTTGGCCTCCTCGGCCGACAGGTTCTGCCGCGCGATGGCCGGGTCGATCAGCTGCGTCCGCAGCTCGAGGTTGCGCGCGAGCACCGACGAGCGCACGTCCGCGAGCGACAGCGCCACCGGGTCCTTCGGCGCCTCGGCGACCTTGATCTCGTCGAGGGTCTGCTTCGCAGCCTGCTCCAGCGTCACCGCCGGCGCGGTCGCCGCCGCAGCCGGATCGAGCGCGTCGATCCGCCGCAGCTGGTCCTCGCCGGCGCGCCAGCGCTCGTCGTCGTTGTCGAAGATCCCCGCCTTGCAGCCGGGCACGAGCGCGACCAGCGCGGCGAGCGAGAGCGTACGAACGAGATTCAACCGCGTGTGTCGCATGGCCATCATCCAACCCGTCCCTCACTCGTGCCTGAGCGCCTCGATCGGATCGAGCCGAGACGCCTTGATCGCCGGGAACATGCCGAACACGATGCCCGTGAGCGCGCTGAACGCGAAACTCAGCGCCACGGCCCAGAACGGGATGTCCGCCTGGTCGAGCTGCGCCCCCGGGATCCGCGTGAGCCCGAACGCCGCCAGGCGCCCGAACGCGATGCCGATGAACCCGCCCACCAGGCACAGCGTCACCGCCTCGAGCAGGAACTGCATCAGGATCGCCATCGGCGTCGCGCCGACCGCCTTCCGCAGCCCGATCTCGCGGGTGCGCTCGCTCACCGACACCAGCATGATGTTCATGATGCCGATGCCGCCGACAAGCAGCGAGATGCCCACGATGCCGCCCGCGATCGCGGTGATGCCCGCCGCCAGCGCCTTGAACTGCTCGATGAACCGGTCGATCGCCGCGACCTGGAAGGTCTGCGGCTCGCCCGGCGTGAGCCCGCGCATCCGCCGCAGCACGAAGCGCACCTCGTCCTCGCCCTCCTGCGCCGTCTCGGGGCTGGCGAACATGCCCTCGATGCGCATGAAGAAGTTCCGCTCCTGCATCTTCTCCGCCACCGAGAACGGGATGAAGATCTCCGCGCTCGAGGTGTTCATGCCGAAGAAGCGCGCCTGCGTGGTCTCGACGATGCCGACGATCATGAACCGGCGCCCGCCCAGGAGCAGCGCCTCGCCGACCGGGTTCGCCGGCAGGTCGAGCTCGGTGATCGCATCCGCGTTGATGAGGCACACCTGCCGCTCGCTGTCGACGTCGATCTCCGTGAACGGCCGGCCCTCCTGCACGAAGCGGTTCTGCACCAGGTGCCAGTCGGGCCAGATGCCCGACACGGTGATGCCCTCGATGCGCTTTCCGCCGCTCTCCACATCGAGGCCGACCTCGGTGATCGGCGTCAGCGCCTTCACCAGCGTGCACTCGTCGCGGATCGCCTTGGCCTCGGCGGTCTTGAGCAGGATCTTCTCCCACGGATACATGTTGCGCGGCGCGTTGTCGGGCCGGTCGGGAAACACGAAGAACTTGCTCGCGCCGACCGACTCGAACTCGCTCAGGACCTTCGCCTTGAGCCCCGTCAGCGCCGCGATGACCGAGGTCGTGCTGGCGACGCCGACGATGATGCCGAGCGCCGTCAGGAACGCGCGCGACTTGTTGGCCCAGATCTGCGAGAACGCCAGCGTGATCGCCTGCAGCCAGAAGAGGGGATTGAGCATCAGGCCCCCGCCCTTTCCGCGCCGGCGTGCGCCGAATGCACCGACGGCAGGTGCCGACCGGCGATGTCCTGGCCGATCGGCAGGTCGCTCAGCACGCGCCCGTCGCGCAGCCGGACCACGCGCTGGCAGTGCGCCGCGACCTCGTCCTCGTGGGTCACGATGATGACCGTCTGCCCCTCGCTGTGGATCTGCCGGAACAGCGACAGGATCTCCGCCGTGGTCGCGCTGTCGAGGTTGCCGGTGGGCTCGTCGGCCAGCAGGATCGACGGCGTGTTCAGGATCGCGCGCGCGATCGCGACGCGCTGCCTCTGCCCGCCCGAGAGTTGGTTCGGCCGGTGGTCGACGCGCTTCGAGAGACCGACGCGGTCGAGCGCCGCCAGCGCGCGCTGCCGCCGCCCGCGCCATCCGCCCTTCGCGTAGATGAGCGGCAGCTCGACGTTCTCGAGCGCGGTCTGCCGCGGCAGCAGCTCGAAGCTCTGGAAGACGAACCCGATCTCCTCGTTGCGCACCTGCGCGAGCTCCTTCGCGCCCATCCGGCTCACATCGCGCCCGTTGAGCATGTAGGCGCCCGAGGTCGGCCGGTCGAGGCAGCCGAGCATGTTCATGAGCGTGCTCTTGCCCGAGCCCGACGAGCCCATGATCGCGACCATCTCGTTGCGGCCGATCGTGAGGTCCAGTCCGCGCAGCGCGTGGATCGTCTCCACGCCGACGCGGTAGACCTTCGTCAGCCCGACGACCTGGATCAGCGGACGGTCGCCGGTGCCGGCGTTCTGCTCAGCCATTCGAGCTTCCCGTCGGGGTGGCGGCCTTGAGCGCGTCCTGGGCGGTTTCCTCGCGGATGCGGTCGCCCGTCTTGAGCCGCTCCAGCACGCGGTACGGTCCGGTCACGACGACATCGCCCTCGGCGAGGCCCTCGAGCACCATGGTGTCGCTCAGGTTCGAGTTGCCCGTGCGGATCGGCGTCGCGACCGCCTTCCCGTCGACCATGCGGAAGACGATGATCGCCTTCTTGCGCACCATGTCGACCAGCGGCGACTCGGCGATGTCCTTCGGCAGGTCGTCGAGCTTCTTCTCGAGCAGCGACTGGCTCGGCACCAGCAGGCCCTGGGTCGACTCGACGACGATGTCGACGTTCGCCGCGAGCCCCGAGAGCAGCGTCTCGCCGTCGGAGAGGTCGAGCTTGACCTCGCACTTGAACCAGCCACCCTGCCCGCTGCCCGTCGCGCCCGAGGTCGAGCCGAAGGACTGCTCGGTGCCGCGCGCCAGCGCGACGCGCTCGACCGTGCCCTTGAACTCGCGGTTGCGGTAGGCGTTCACGCGGACCGTGGCCGCCTGGCCGGCCTTCACGCGCGCGACATCGCTCTCGGCGACCTTCGACTTGAGCCGCACCGAGCCGAGGTCGGCGATGGTGAGGATCTTGGTGCCGGCGTTGTTCATCGTGCCCACGACGACGAGCTCGCCCTGCTCGGCGTTGAGCTCGGTGATCTGTCCGTCGATCGGGGCGGTGATCGTGGTCTTCTTGAGCAGCTGGCGCGCGCGCTCGATGTTGGCCTCCGCCGCGGCGAGCGAACTCTCGATCACCGAGAGCCCCTCCTTGGCCGAGGCGATCTGCGCCTCGAGGTCGCGCACCCGCGCGATCGCGTTGTCGAGGTCGGCGCGGCTCACATCGCCCGTCTTGAAGAGGGCCTCCTGCCGCTCGAGCGCCGAGCGCGCGTTGGCAAGCTGCGAGTTCGGGCTCGCCAGCCGCTCCTGCTCGCTGCGGAGCCGGAACCGCTCGCCGTCGCGCTGCGCGACCTGCGCATCGAGCGACGCCTTGAGGTCGCGGTCGTCGAGCTTGACGATGACCTCGCCCTGCCGCACGGTGGCGCCCTCGCGGAACGGCAGCTCGAGGATGCGCGCGCTCACCTCCGCCGAAACATCGACCTTGATCTCTGGGTCGAGCTCGCCGGGGGCGGAAACCGTCTCGACCAGCTCCCGCTTCGCGATGGTGGCGAGACGCACCGCGAGCGCGTCGTCGCCCCCGCCGAACGACGGCAGCACCGAAAGCGCCGCAGGACCTGCGACCACCATCGCCACCACGGTCACACCCAGGATGACGGCCACCACGATCAGAAACTTGCGCACGAGGTCGGGCTCCCTGTTCCGGTGGCGCAAGGCGCGCCGCGGGAAGGGGAGCGTATTCCGAAACCCCTAGGACGGGTTGCGGATCGGGATTGTGCATCGACGCAAAAAGACAATGAAGCCTCGGATGCCCATGCCGCGGACACCCACGCCGACGTCCACGACGCCCCTGGCGTCTCCGCCCAACCGGTGGCGGGCCTTGGCGCCGGTCCTCCCGGCGAGGAGCACCCACCGCGCCGCCGCAGCCAAAAAGCAGCGGACCCCCGGCCGAAGCCGGGGGTCCGCGAGGTTTCACACTGATCCTGATTGCTCAGGTCGTCTGTCGTAGGCCTTTCGGCTTACGGGCAGGCGCCCCAGCCGTTCAGGAGGACCGAGAGGTCCGCCGAACCAACGGAGCCGTCTCCGTTGAGGTCGGGGGTCGTGCCGCCCCATCCGTTGAGGAGGATGGAGAGGTCGGCCGAGCCGGTCGAGCCGTCGCCGTTGAGGTCGGTCGGGCACGGGGTGCCGCAACCCGAGAAGTCACCGTTGACAGCCACGTACCAACGCGCGGTGAAGGTCGCGCCCAGGCTCTCCGCGACGACGTACGCCAGGGCGGCGTCGGCGCAGGCGAGACGGATGAAGGTCGCGCTGCTCGGATCGGCGGTGTTGCCACCGGCGAGCTGCTGGTAACCCGCGTTCGCCGGGATACCGGTCGAGCCGTCCTGCATGTTCGGGAAGTCGAGGATGATCACGAGGTTGTTGGCAGCAGCCGAGTCGACGCAGAGCGGCGGATCGAAGTTCAGGGTCTGGACCGCGGCGACGCCGGGGACGAGGACCTGACGCGAATCGATGAGCTCGAGGTCGTTGCCGTCGCCGGCGGTGACGATCTTGTTCCTCGGGTCGCCGCCGTCGATGTCGCGGTAGACGCCGACGGTCGCGGGGAGCGGGAGATCCGAGAGGAACAGACCGCAAGCCGTGCCAGCGGCGTTGGTGTCGCGAGCGACCGACCAGACGCCGAAGTTGACGCAGCTGATGGTGCCGGCGACCGCGCCGACCGGGAGGCTACGAGCGTAGCTGTTGGCGGTCGAGCCACCCTGGGCGCAGTTCGGGAAGGCCGGCTGGGCCGCGCAGCGGACGAGGCCGTTGGCAGCCGTGTTCGCCGAGTTGATGGTGGCCGTGTTCGGACCAGGAGCGTTGCACACGCCGCCGATCAGATCCGGGCAGGTGGCCGGGGCCGAGGTGACCTCGACGACGTAGTCGTTGAGGAAGCCCGAGCCGCAGGGCGCGCCGGTGAAGGTGGCCGGAGCGACGAAGATGTAGTAGGTGCCGGGGTTGAGGCAGACCGAGGCCGACGCCGGGCAGTTGCCCGCGCCGGTGCTCAGGACCGAGATGCCCGCGCAGGCGGCGACGCTGATGTCGCCACCGAGGACGAGGGTGGTCACGAACTGACCCGAGCTCACGTTCACGGTGACCTGGCTGTCCGCGGTCACGGTGAGGCGGTAGAAGTCGGTGTCGCGGGTGTTGGCATCGGCCCAGAAGGTGCCCTTGATGCGCGAGCCGAGGACGATGTCCTCAACCTCGCCGAGCGCGTTGCAGCCGTTGTTGGTGGCCGAACCGCAGGCCTCGGCCTCGACGCCGGTCTGCACCGGGAGGGCGCACGGAGCCGGGAGGTCGATGGTGAGGGTGCAGGTGCCCGGGATGTCGTAGGTCGCGCAGCGGACGAGGTACCAGTTGCCCTGGTTCACGTTCACGGTGAGCTCCGACGCGAAGGTCGCGCCGACCTGGCACTCCGTGCCACCGTCATCGTTGCAGCCAACGAGCGCGGTGTTCAGGGTGTTGTAGTCGAAGGCGGCCGGGTTGGTGCCCATCGCGTAGACCGCGACCTTGGTGTCGAAGGTCGAGGCGTTGCAGGTGGCGACGCGCATGGTGCCGTTGGCCGGAGCCTGCGTGCGGTACCACACGTCGTTCAGGAAGAAGTCGTTGCCCGACGAGCAGGTCGCGGCGGCGTGGTTCGGGCCGTCGGTGTTGCAGCCGTTGTTGTTGATCGCGAACGATCCATCGGCGGTCACGACGGTGGCGTTGGTCGCGCAGTCGTTGCTGACGGCGGGATTCGGCGTGAGGCACTGGTAGACGAAGATGCCGCAGGCCGCGACGGCGCCCTGCACGCAGGTCTCGTCCCAGCCGATTTCGCAGCAGAGCGGGTTGGCCGCGCACACCGCGGTGCAGCAGGTCGCGTCATCGCAGCCCGGGGTCGCGTGAACGACGCCGCAGCCGCCAGTCGCGCCGTTGCAGCCGGCGCCGACCGGGGTCACCGTGACGGTGAGGATGGCGTTGCCGGTGGTGGTGCCGTTCCAGCCGCCGACGCGGACGAAGTAGGTCGTGCCAGCGGTCACCGAGAAGCCGGTGATCTTCGAGAAGAACTGCTGGCAGGAGGCGTCGGCAGCGGCATCGCCGCTGCAGCCGACCTGGGTCAGCGCGCCGCAGGTGCCGGTGTAGAGCGCCATCGAGGTGTCGAAGCCAGCGATGTCGCAGGTCGAGAAGTCGGCGTTGCCGTTCTCAGCCGCGGTGAAGCTGAACCAGACGTCGGGGTTGGTCGTGCCCCAGTCGAGGAAGGTGCCCGTGCAGAAGGTGTCGACGGGAGCCGGGTCGGCCGACGAGGTCGCGCCGACATTGGTGAACGCCACGGGAACGCCCGCAGTGACGACCGTCGCGGTCGAGCACTCGTCGTTCGCAACCTGGCCCATCGCCAGCGTCGTGAAGCCAGCCGTCGCAAGGACGCTGGTCACGAGCAGGCTCGTACCACAAAGATTCTTCATCGCATCGCTCCTAAGTAAGGCCCCTCGTCGGGACCACGCCTGATGGTGCTGCAATCACTCGACTGCAACCCGGGACTCTGCACGAACACCGAAACGGACGGGTTCGCTTCGCTTCTCGCGTCTGGGTCGCGCGCTGTGCAAAGACAGCGCGCGATGGCGACGCGATTTTCCAATCTAGTTCCGTGATCGGACGATCCAAACGGAATCTTGGGCAGTTCTCACAATTCCGAAACATCTCTTCGGTTCGGTTGCACCACCGAGTCGAGAAACAGTGCAAAACTGTTATTGGAACGTCCGAGAACTCCCGCGTCCGCGGAAGAGAACGGCTTCTGTCGCCCCTGTTGAATGTTTATGGCGCCCGCCCGCGTAAGTGGAGGCGCAATTTCGGCTTACGGCGCCGGCTCGATGGTGACCGTCAGTCGCAGCGACGTGAGCTGCTCCGCCACCAGTTCGGCATGCTCGCGATGGGTCGCCAGAACCAGCGACAGACCCTTCTTGTGGGCCTCCATCGTGCACCGAGTTGCCGCCGGAACGCTCAGTCGGGCGAACCGGCACAGCGACTCGATAACGAACCCCATGTCGTTCACCTCGTCGTTGTGGAGGAGCACGTTCCACGGCGGCAGCGCCTCCGTGGGCTTCTTGGGAGAGGGGGTCGGACGAGTCGGTGCCGGTGCGGTCGGTTGGCTCATCAGGGCGTCACCTCGAACAGGACGCGAGTATAGGCGAGAACTGCGCCATCGCAGCACCCTTCCCCCCAAGTCCCGTGAAAACACAACGCGGACTCAGTCCATTCGCCAATCCAAGACCAGCTTCCCACACTGCTCCCCCGCTTCCAGGCGCTCGAATGCCGCCGCACCGCTGGACGGCGCGAACACGCGGTCGATGGTCGGCGAGAGTGCGCCGCTCCGGAACAACGACACGACTTCGCGGAACTCCCGCATGTCGCCCATCGTCGAGCCCACGAGCCGCAGCTGGTTCCAGAAGATCCTGGTGAGATCCGTGGTCGCGTCGGGACCCGTGGTGGCACCGCAGGTCGCGTACACACCCCCGCGCGCGAGGCTCTTGATGCAGGATCCATGGATCGACTTGCCAACGCTGTCGACGCAAAGGTCGACTCCGCGCCGACCCGTGATCTGCCGAACTTCCTTCGACCAGTCCTGTCCGTGGTCGAGCACCGCGTGATGCGCTCCAAGCTTGCGCGCCTCATCCAGCTTCCACTGGTGCCTACTGGTCACAATGACCTCGCAGCCAAAATGGCGCGCGATGGCCAATGAAGCCAAAGCGACTCCTCCTCCGATGCCTGTCACCAACACCTGCATCCCGGCGCGCAAACCCGCTTGGGTCACCATCATGCGCCATGCCGTCAGGTGGGTGAGGCCGAATGCCGCGGCTTTCACTGGGTCAGAATCACCGATTTCGAGCAGGTTCGCGATCGGTGCCGTGAACTTCTCTCCAAGGCAACCCGGTCCATGCTCGCCGATCATGAAGATGTCGGCAGGGCTTGGTCGCATGCCAGGTCGAACCGGATCGGGCTTCGGGACCGCGGCGTTGAGCAGGACCCGCTTTCCGATCCACGAGGCATCCACGCCCGCGCCGACCGACTCGATGATGCCGCAGCCGTCCGACCCCGAGATCGCGGGGTAGCGGATGTCGATGCCGGGCAGGCCGCGACCGACCCACAGATCGAGGTGATTGAGGGCCGCCGCCTCGGTTCGGACCAACGCCTCCCCGGCTCCGGCGGTCGGCTCGGGAAAGTCGGTCACGAACGCGACGTTGGGAAGTACCGGATTGCCCTGCCTCTGGATGGTGATCGCTCGCATCGCCCGAGTGTACGGTTTCGCAGCCGGGGCGAGGGCGCCCCGTATGATCGCGCTCCATGACCGCGCCCACCATGATCCGCCGAATCGCCGGGCTGTTGCTCGGAGTCAGTCTGCTCCTCGCCACCGGGCCGGAGGCAGCCGGACAGCAATCCGCCCAGCCACCCGAGAGAGGCGGACAGGGACGCGGCCCCGCGCCCGCGCAGGCGCAGACGCCCCCCTGCCCCATCGTCGCCGATCCGCCGGGCGCGGACTTCGGCATCGTGGCGCCCGGCACGGTCGTGGCCTCCACCATCAAGCTCATCAATCCCTTCGACCGGCCGGTGCGCATCGTCGAGGCGAAGCCGAGCTGCACCTGCACGACCGTCGACATGAAGGGCAAGGTGATCCCGGCGAAGGGCTTCCTCGAGATGCCCATGTCGATGAAGACGGCCAATTCGATCGGCAAGAAGGGCGCGCAGGTGACGCTGGTGTTCGAGGGCGTCCCGGTCCCGCTGGTGGTCAAGCTCGACGCCGAGACCGCCTACGCCGTGCGCGCCAACCCACCGCACATCGACGCCCTCGAGGCATCGCGCATGCGGGGCTTCTTCGAGCTGATCTCCAACGACGGCCAGCCCTTCACCGTGCTGACGGTCGACGGCAAGCCCGCACGCACCGCCGACGGCTCGGCGATGAAGCCAGCGGTTCGCCAGGTCGTGTCGTACGACCTCACCGCGCCGGGGCTCAATCCCAACGGAGTGCCGCCGTTCCTGATCGTCGAGACCGACCACCCGAAGTGCCCGGTGCTCGACCTCCGCGTCCGGCACGAGACGACCCGCATCTCGCCGATCCTGAACTTCGCGGAGTTCCGCGAGAATCTCGGCGTGGTTCGGAACGGCACGCCCGCGCCCTTCGAGATCATGCTCAAGCACGCCGGCACCCTCCGGGTGGACCGGATCGCCGCGCAGAACAAGGAGTGGCAGGCCACGCTGGGCGAGCAGGTGTCCGACGGCGACGGGCTGCTCGTGAAGGCGGCGCTCACGCCGGTCGGCGTGCCGAAGGGACCGTTCCTGTTCCGCTGCCAGTTCGGGGCGGGAAGCAAGACCTCGGATCTCTGGATCTACGGCGTCTCCCGCTAGCCCATTCTCGGGCGTTGTGCGCGCGCATGACGCTTCGTGCAGGTTCCAACGAGGTGGCGAATCCACGGCGTGAACTCCGCGAAGTCGCGGCACCATGATCCTCACCGCCAACTCGCACGACGTGATCCGGATCCGCAAGTACCCGAATCGTCGTCTCTACGACACCAGCCGCTCGACGCACCTGACGCATGATGAAGTGCTCGCGATCGTTCGCCGCGGCCAACGCGTGCAGATCAGCGACAGCCGCACCGAGCAGGACATCACCAACGAGGTGCTGCTCCAGATCCTCATCGCGCGCGAGCCCGCGATCGTCGCGGCGCTGCCCACGGCGACCCTGCTCACCATCGCGCGATCCAACCCCGAGTCCGCCGCCAGCGCCGCGGCCGGACTGGGCGAGACCGCGAATTCCGGCAGCATGCTCACCGCACGCCGCTGACACCCGACGGACGACGCGCGCGAACGCGTTCTTTCCTTTCTGCGCCCACCCGCGTCATCTGCGGGTGGGTGCTGTATTTCAGGGCCCGGCGCACCGCGAGACCCATGCCGCCGCGCGAGGACCAGCGCTCCGGCACTGGGCTACGATGCGCGGATGCTCGCCGCGCTGTCCATCTCCGCACTTCTCGCGCTTCAGACGACCCCGCCCGCGCTCGATCCCCGCATCGATGCGAAGCGCATCACCACGCTGCCGGAGCCGACGGTCGCCACCGTGGCCGATGTGGTGCGCGCGCCGTCGCCCGACCCAGTGCTGCGCATCGCGACGCGCGCCGAGTCGGTGCCGCTCGATGCGGCGACCTACGCCAAGGCGCGCGCCGCCGTCGAGCGCGGCCTCGCCTACCTCGCTGCGAAGCAGACGCGCCGCGGAACCTGGTTCGAGGCCGAGGAGGTCGAGCCCACCGACATGGAGCCGCGCAAGCGCGCCGCGAGCGTCGCGGTGACCGCGATGGCGCTGAAGGCGTTCGCGCAGGCCGGCGAGATCGGCGACGCCGCCGCCCGCGGGCGCGCGCGCACCGCGATCGACGCGGCGCTCGCCGATGCGAAGGTCATGGAGACGATCGCCGGTGGCGGCATCGGGAACTACACGATGAGTTCCGTGGCCAGCGCGCTCGCCGCCGTGGGTGATGCCGACGCCAAGCTCGGCGCGCAGCGCGCGGTGCGCTGGATCACCGAGAACCAGTGGGACGACGCCGAGGGCGTCGACCCGACCAAGGACTGGTACGGCGGGGCCGGCTACGGCAACGGCAAGCGCCCCGACCTCTCCAACACGCAGATGATGCTCGACGCGATGCACGATACCGGCGTGTCGCAGGACGACCCGGCCATGCAGCGCGCGCTCGCCTTCGTCGCGCGCACGCAGAACCGCCGCGAGAGCAATCCGGCCTCGTGGGCCCAGTCGGGGACGGGCGACGGTGGCTTCGTCTACTCGCCGGCGAACGGCGGCGAGAGCTTCGCCAGCGACGCCGCGGGCGAGGGCCGCTACGGCGAGAAGATGACCACGCGCAGCCTGCGCAGCTACGGCTCGATGACCTACGCGGGCTTCAAGAGCATGCTGTACGCGGGACTCTCGAAGGACGATCCCCGGGTGAAGGACGCGCTCGCGTGGATCTCCCGGCACTTCACCTTCGACGAGAATCCGGGGCTCGGCCAGCAGGGCTACTTCTACTACATCCACGCGATGTCGCGTGCGCTGCACGCATCGCGGCTCGACCGCGTGACCGACGCCAAGTCGGTCGCGCGCGACTGGCGCCGCGAGCTCGTCGAGGCGCTCGCAGCCCGGCAGCGCGACGACGGATCGTGGAAGAACGATGTCGAGCGCTGGGAGGAGTCGAACGAGCAGCTCGCGACCATCTACGCGGTCCTCGCGCTCGAGGAGGCGCTCAAGCCGGCCGCGATGACGGAGTGACCCGGACCGCGTGACGCAGACCGGGTGACGCGGACCGGGTGACGCGGACCGCGTGACGGTTACCGCGCCACGAACCGCTGCGCCGACACCGCGAGCATCGCGGCCATGGCCAGGATGAGGGCACCCGTCGCCTGGTGCGCGCTGGTCA
>CAMBUI010000015.1 GCA_945870915.1 Candidatus Kuenenia stuttgartensis
TCCGCGCGGCGCTGGCGGAGCACGGGTTGCGCGCACGCAGCGTGCGCGTGCGCGGTCGTGCCGTCGATGCCGACGCGCTCACGCGGGCGCTTGGCGCACGGCCCGACGGGAACGCCGTCGTGTTCGCGTTCCGCCGGGGCGAGCGCGCGTCGGTGGTGGTCACGCGGGTTCACTGACGTCGCGCGCACCAGGGTGCGGAACCGACGGAGACCGGGAGCCCGGCGTTCCGCAGATTTCGTCTGCGGGCACTCGGCGTCTGTGGGCACTCGACGCCTGTGGACGATCACCGTCGCCGGTGGCGCGCCTACGGGCTCGAACGAGCACCGGGGAAGCCGCCGCGGCGGGCCTTCCGACCGTCCTACTGTCCGCAGCCGCAGAACGCCTGCGCCAGCTTCACGCAGGTGGTGTCCCACGCCGCGACGCAGCAGGTCTCGTCGAACGAGCAGACGATCGCGCAGCACTTGGTGTCGTTGCAGAACGGCTCGGCGTGCTCGTTGCAGCAGCTGCCCGCGTCGGGGTCGCCGCAGCTGAGGCCGCCGCCGCACAGGCGGCACTCGGTGTTGGCGATGCTGGCGCAGATCGAATCCCAGACCGTCTCGCAGCAGGTGGCGTCGATCGCGCAGACCGCGTCGCAGCAGGTCTTGTCGCTGCAGTTGGCATTGTCGTGCGGGAAGCAGCAGTTGCCAGCCTCGGGCGTGCCGCACGCCGGATCGGGGCAGACCACCTCGCACGCGGGGTTGAGCCGCGCGGTGGAGGCGCAGAACGCATCCCACTCGGTGGTGCAGCAGAAGATGTCGACGAGGCAGACCGCGTCGCAGCAGGCCTTGTCGTTGCACCACGGGGTCGGGTGGGGTTCGCAGCAGGTGCCCGCGCACGCGCCGCCGCACTCGGGCTGGTAGCGCTCGCAGCCGGCGGTGGTGTAGGTCATGCTCACGCAGGTCGCGTCCCACTCGGCCGAGCAGCAGAAGCTGTCGATCGCGCAGATCGCCGTGCAGCAGTCGCGGTCGGAGCACGACGGCTTGAGGTGCGGGATGTTGCACCCGTCGGAGCCGTAGTCGCCGCACTCGGGGAGGAACTCGGCGCAGACCTTGCGGGCCTCGACGGCGCATTCCTCGTCCCAGCCGATGATGCAGCAGAACTCGAACGCCTTCTGGGCGCAGACCTGCTCGCAGCACTCGCCGATCGAGCAGCCGGGCGCCTCGTGGGTGTTGAAGCAGTTGCCGCTCGCGGGCTGTCCGCAGCCGCCGAAGCAGGTCTCGCGCGCGGCGAGCACGCACGACGAATCCCAGCGGACCTCGCAGCAGAACGGCTCGAAGCGGCAGACGGCCTCGCAGCATGCGGGGTCGTTGCAGTTGGGCGTCTGGTGCGGACGGAGGCAGTCGCCGGCGCAGTTGTCGCCGCAGCCCGGGGTTCCGCAGCAGACGACGCGGGCGAGCGTCGCGCAGCCGGCATCCCAGCTCTGCGTGCAGCACAGCGGATCGATGTTGCACACGCCCGAGCAGCAGACCTCGTCCTCGCAGCCCGCGGTCTCGGGGTGCTCCTCGAAGCAGCTGCCGATGCAGGGGCAGTCCCAGTTGTCGCGCGGCACGCACAGCAGCTTGGCGGCGTTGACGCAGGTCGAGTTCCACTGGATCTCGCAGCAGAGCGGGTCGGCGTCGCACACCACCGAGCAGCAGGTGGCGTCGGCGCAGCCCGGCGAGGCGTGGGCGACGTTGCAGGGCTCCTCGCCCGGGCAGTCGCCGAAGCTCCAGCACACGCCCTTGGCGATGCTCACGCAGCGCTCGTTCCAGCCGAAGCTGCAGCAGATCGGATCGACCGCGCAGACGGCCGCGCAGCACTCGGGGTCGGCGCAGCCCGGCTGCGCGTGGACCACGAGCGGCGAGCCGGCGCCGGGGCAGCCGTTGGGCTGGGCGCAGCTCACGCCCGCGTTGGCGGCGCAGGTCTCATCCCAGCCGCGGCTGCAGCAGGTCGGGTCGACGTTGCAGATGAGCTGGCAGCAGTCCTGGTTCTCGCAGGCGGGGAGGTAGCTCGCGACCGAGCACGGACGCGTGCGCGGATCGCCGCAGCCGATGCCGGTGTCGACGCACAGCGTGCCGGCATTGAGCACGCAGAAGATGTCCCACTGCGAGGTGCAGCAGGTCGGATCGACGTCGCACACGCTGTTGCAGCAGTCGCGGTCGAGGCACGAGGGCGTGCCGTGCGGGTAGAAGCAGCTGCCCGCGGTCACGTCGCCGCAGCCGTTGCACAGGATCGCGGCGCGCGAGGCGCAGGTCTCGTCCCACTGGCCGGCGGTGGCGTCGCAGCAGAGCGGGTCGCTCGCGCAGACGGTCGCGCAGCACGAGGCGTCGGAGCAGCCGGGGTCCTTGTGCGGCACGAAGCAACTGCCGTTGGCGGCGTTGCAGACCGCGTTGACCGCGGGATCGGGGTTGAGCGCGCAGGTGGCGCGCGCCGCCTCGACGCAGGTGAAGTCCCAGCTCACCGAGCAGCAGAAGCTGTCGATGTAGCAGACGCTGTCGCAGCAGACCGCGTCGGAGCAGCCCGGCTGGACATGCGCCGTGCGGCACGCGCGCGCCGCGGGATTGGCCGGATCGGTGTAGCCGCAGACGCGCTCGCACGGACCGCAGACCTCGGTCGCGGCCTGGCCGCACACGGTGTCCCAGCGGACCTCGCAGCAGAACTGGTCGATGGCGCACACCGTCTCGCAGCAGACGCGGTCGTTGCAGTAGGGGGTCTCGTTCTGGTGGCAGCAGCTGCCCGCGCGCGGGTTGCCGCAGGAGAAGCAGAAGCGGTTGGCCCAGTCGACGCAGGTCGAGTCCCACGCGGTCTCGCAGCAGTTGGGGTCGATCGTGCAGACGCGCTCGCAGCAGGTGGTGTCGTTGCAGTTCGGGTTCTCGTGCTCGGCGAGGCAGGAGCCGGTCGCAGGCTCGCCGCAGGTGTCGGTGAGCTTGATCGCCTCGAGCACGCAGCCCTGGTCCCACGAGACGGTGCAGCAGTACTCGAGCCCCGGCACCTCGCACACGGCCTGGCAGATCACGCCGTTGTTGCACGACGGGGTCGGGTGGGCGACGAAGCAGCTCTCCGGCACGGCGCCGCAGCTCGAGCAGAACTTCTGCGCGAGCGCGACGCAGACGTCGTCCCACGCGATGTCGCAGCAGCTGGGCTCGATGGTGCAGACCAGTCCGCAGCAGTCGGGGTTGTTGCAGCCCGGCGCGAGCAGGTTGGGCGTGAAGCACGTGTTGCTCGCGGTCGAGCACGACGCCTGTGCGTCGGCGCGTCCCGCGATGAGGACGAGCGCCGCGGCAAGCAGGGCGGAGAGGATCGCGATGGGGCTCGGGAGTCGCATGAGGGCTCGGGATCTGAAGGTCGGTCGCAATTCGGGTCGGTCGGAACGGATCGGTCGGATGGGTGCGGTGCGTCGCCCGGTCACGGGGTGGTGAGCAGCCGCGCCTTGCCCGAATTGAGGCCGGTGATGTCGCTGAAGGGAGCGCCGATCAGCGAGAAGCCGCGGGTCGATGCGGCCGAGTAGCCGAACTCATCGCCGGTGGCGGGATTGAACGAGGCTCGGATGGAGAGGAGCTCCGCGCCGGTCTGTCCCGGCGTCTTGTGGAGCACATAGACCTTGCCGGCGCCGTTGCGGATGCCGCTCGGCACGGTCACCGCCGCCTTGGGCGCGCCGATGACGACGGTGAAGCCGGTTCCGGTCGCGGCCGGGGCGACGCTCAGGCTCGAGCCGAGCGCGTCGCCCTCGACGCCATCCGGCGCCTTGAAGAAGCCGCGGTACTGGTAGGTCGAGTTGATCGCGGCCACCGTGGTGAGCGAGCGCTCCCAGAAGTGGACGACGCCCTTGCCCGACAGCGCGCCGGGGGCGCCGACCGCGATCAGGTTGCCCGCGACCGCGACCGAGGTGCCGAAGCGGTCGCCCTCGACCAGCGCGCCCGTGCCGGTGGGCGTGAGCGTGAGGCCGCTGCTCGGGAAGGTGCCGATGCCCGTCGTCGCGCCGGGGCCGCGGTCGAACACATAGGCGGCGCCCTTCGAGGCGCTGCGCCCGGGTGCACCCACCACGGCGATCACGCGCGAGGTGGTGGCGACCGGGAGGAACGGCTCGAGCGCGACCGATGCGCCGTAGTTGTCGCCGTCGACCGGATTGAGGACGGCGCGCGTCGAGAGCAGTCCGCCGCGCTCGACCGTCTGTCCGTTCGGGAAGTAGTTGCGGAGGAGGTAGACCTTGCCGCGGCCGTTGGTGTGGCCGGGCGCGCCGACGATGATCTGGTCGGCGCCCTCGCGCGGATGGCGGCCCATCGCGACCGAGTAGCCGAACAGCGAGTTCTCGCGGGCCTGGAAGGTGTTGGTGGCGGGCGGCGTGTAGCGCCAGATCTGGTTCCACACCGCGCCTTCCTGCGCGAACAGGTAGACGGCGCCCTTCGACGGGAAGGTCCCGACGGTCGCGGTCTCGGTCCAGCGGTAGGCGCCCACGAGCGCGAAGTTGCGCGCGGGGTAGACCGGCGCGGCGACGCTCGCCGGACGCTTGAACACGGTGGCGCCGCGGCCGAAGAAGGCGTTCGCCAGCGGATCCGCCGCGCGCAGCTCGGCCGTCGGCACCGGCGAGCCGGCCTGCACGGTGAAGAGGTATGCGGCACCCGCGTTCGAGGCGCCGACATCGTTGCCCGGCGCGCCGATGATCGCGAGCGCCTCGGGATCGCCCGACGTGCTCGACATGCCGACCGCGGCGCCGAGCGTGTCGAGCGAGGTGATGCCGCTCGCGGTGAACTCGAAGTCGGTGAGCGGGCACTCGTCGGGCACGCCGTCGAGGTTGGCGTCGAGGCTGATGCCGAGCGCGATGTCGCAGCTGTCGGGGATGCCCGTGAGGTTGCAGTCGGGGACGAGCCCGCCCTGGATCGCCTGCTGGTCGGGCACGCCGTCGTTGTCGCAGTCGATGTCGCCCGCGCTGGAGCAGCGGTAGTTCGCCACGACGTTCGCGGTCAGGCTCGCGGTGCGCGCGTTGTTGGCGGTGGCGGTGCCGGTCGGCTCGCCGAGCCACTCGACCAGCGGCGACGAGTAGAACGGGATGACGCTCCCGCTGCCGCTCGCCATGACCGTCTGGTAGACCGTGCCGGCGATGGTGTAGGTCCAGGCCTTCGAGAAGCTGTAGAAGCCGGCGCAGGCGGGCGTCGCGCCCTCCTGCGTGCAGCAGCCGAGGTTGGCGCCCAGCGCGCGCGCGAGCGACGGAACCGGGTCCACGGCCGCGGTGCGGCCGACGGTGCTGAAGGCGTCGGCGCCGTCGAGCGCGGCCACGCCGATGATCGCGGCGCTGCCGGCGGTTGCGGAGTCGGAGTAGAGCGTGACGAGGTCGGCGCGCACGTCGTTGCGCGTCACGTGCACGCCGTCGTTCCAGCCATCGCCCGGATCGACGAGCTGCAGCAGGTCGGTGACGAGCGAGCCGGTCCCGTTGTCGGGCAGCAGCACGGCGCCGACGATGCGGAAGCGGGGGACCGCGTTCGAATTCGCCATCGCCGAGTTGGCGTAGCCGAAGTCGCCGGCGATCGCCGCGCTGAGGTCTGCGTCGGTTGCGAAGAGCGCCGCGAAGTTCGGCGTGACCGCGACGAGCACATCGATGAGCTGGCCGCTGTCGGCGCAGCCGGAGCCGCCGGCGACGCCGCCTTCGCCACCGTCACCGCCCGCGCCCGCGCGCTCCAGCGCCGCGTCGTCGCGCTTGCCGGCGGGAGCGATCGGCTCATGAAGGCCCGCATCGCCCGCGGCGTCGGCGTAGTAGTCGCCCGAGAGGCCGTTGGCATCGGTGCCGCTCGCGAGGCTCCACGCATGGTGGCGCCCGCCGATGTTCGCGTGCACGAGGCCGCGCACGAGGCCGGCGTGCACGGTGATCTGCGCCGCGTTGCCCGCGGCGGCATCGGTGAAGGTGAAGTGGATCGTGCGCTCGTCGATCAGCGTGCGCTCGACGAGCGGGATCTCGACCGCGGTGCCGCCGGGAAGGACGAATGCGAGCGTCTCGCCGGGCTCGAGCTGCGCGGCCTGGAGCGCGGGGAAGGCCCAGCGGCGGTCGCTGCCCGGGGTGAGGTCGGTGTCGGAATAGTGCGTCCCGCCGGCGCGCGCGAGCTCGGGAAGACCGAGTCCCGCGAGCTCGGCATCGAGCTTCGCCGCCGCTTCGGATCCGGACCGCGCCGCGCCGAGCTGCGCGGGCAGCGCCACGAACATCGAACTCGTGAGGAGCGCGGCCGAGGTCAGGCCGAGGAGCATCGAGGCACGGGTGGTGGTCTTCATCGGGAGGTCTTCACTCTCGTACTCACACCGACGCCCGCGCTCGGCGCGGACGGATGACACGGACAGATGTCCGACCGTCGGGGACGGGCGGTCGTGCGTCTCTCGTCTCGTGCGGAGCGATGTCCGCGGAGGGGTTGAATGGGGACGGGCGATCCGAACCGCACGCCACAATCGCACAGGCCATGCATCATCCCCTGTACGCCCCACAATGCAAGCCAACCGCAGGCTGCGGAGGGGATTCGGCGCGATTCCGCGACGATCTGCGTGGGGACAGGTGGATCGATGGCGGCGCCGGCGCAGGGTCAGGCGAGCGCGACGCCGCCGAAGCGTCGGTCGCGGCGCGCGAAGTCCGCGAGCGCCCGGTGGAGGTCGCCGACGGTGAAGTCGGGCCACAGGACCTCGGTCACATGGAGCTCGGCGTAGGAGATCTGCCAGAGCAGGTAGTTGGAGACGCGCATCTCGCCGGCGGTGCGGACGAGGAGGTCGGGGTCGGGGATGCCGGCGGTGTACAGCCGGCTGGCGACGGCCTGCTCGTCGATCGAGGCGATGCTTCGCGTGCCTGCGGCGACCTCCTCGGCGAGCGCCCGCGCGGCGTCGGCGATTTCCGTCCGAGAACCGTAATTCAAGGCGAGGCAGAGGGTAAGGCCGGTGGCGTGGGCGGTGGCGCGCTCGGTCTCATCGAGTTCGGCGAGCACCTCGGGGGGCAGCCCCTCGCGCCGTCCGATCCGACGGAAGCGGATGTTCTCGCGCAGCATGGTCGGCCGCTCGACGCGGAGGAACTCGCAGCACAGGAGCATGAGCGCGGCCACTTCGTCGGCGGGGCGCTTCCAGTTCTCGCTGGAGAACGAGTACAGGGTGAGCGCGCCGAGTCCGAGCCGCGCCGACTCGGTCACGATGCGGCGGACCGTCTCGACGCCCTCGCGGTGGCCGGCCGCGCGCGGAAGCCCGCGCGCCTGCGCCCAGCGGCCGTTGCCGTCCATGATGACGGCGACATGCACGGGCCAGCGCCCGCGCGGGATCGCCGCGAGGGGCGAGTCTGCGGTCGGCGTCGACGGGCCCTGCGCCATGGGTCAGGCCATGCTCGCGAAGCGCGCGTTCGACTCGAAGGTCTGCGTGCGCTCGGGGCCGACGCTCACGAGCTCGACCGGGATCCCGACGAACTTCTCCACGAACGCGAGGTACGACTGCGCCTCGCGCGGAAGGTCGTCGCGGTCGGTGCAGTCGGTGAGTTCGCGCTGCCAGCCGGGGAGCGTCTCGTAGACCGGCGTGAAGCCGTGCATGCGCTCGGCGTCGGGAATGAAGCGATCGGTGACGGTGCCGTCGGCGCGGCGGTAGCCGACGCAGATCTTGAGCTCGTCGAAGCCCGAGAGCACATCGAGCAGCGTGCAGGCGATCGCGTCGGCGCCGCACACCATGACCGAGTACTTGACCGCGACCAGGTCGAGCCAGCCGCAGCGGCGGGGGCGTCCGGTGGTGGTGCCGTACTCGCGGCCGCGCTTGCGGATGCGCTCGCCGGTCTCGTCGAGGAGTTCGGTGACGAACGGTCCGCCGCCGACGCGCGTCGAGTACGCCTTCATGATGCCGTAGACCTTCCCGATCATGCGGCCCGGCACGCCGGAGCCCGCGGGAATGCCGAGGGTCGAGCAGTTCGAGCTGGTGACGTACGGGAAGGTGCCGTGGTCGATGTCGAGGAGGCACGCGTTGGCGCCCTCGAAGAGCACGCTGCGGCCGGCCTTGATCTCGTCGTGCACGAGGTACACGGTGTCGGTGATGTGCGGGCGCAGCTTCTCGCCGGCGGCGGCGAAGCGGTCGGCGAGCTCGCGGGGCACGAGCGGCGTCACGTTCGCGCCCAGCGCCTCGAGCTCGGCCATGCGGAGGCCGCAGATCGTCTCCAGCTTGCGGAGGAGCAGCGCGTGGTCGAGCAGGTCGCCCATGCGGAGCGCGGTCGAGCGGCGGACCTTGTCGGAGTAGGCGGGGCCGATGCCGCGGCGGGTGGTGCCGATCTGGCCGGCGCCCAGCTTGCCCGACTTGCGCTCGAGGAGTTCCTCGAGCGCCGCGTCCTGCTCCTTGTGGTAGGGCATCACGACATGCGCGCGGTCGGAGATCCGGAGGTTCGAACCCACGGCGACGCCGCGCTTGCGGAGCCCGTCGACCTCGTCGAGGAGCTTCTCCGGGTCGACCACGACGCCGTTGCCGACGATGTTGATCTTGCCGGGGCTCAGGATGCCCGACGGGATGAGGTGGAGCGCGTAGCGCTCGGTCCCGACCTGGACGGTGTGGCCGGCGTTGGCACCGCCGTTGTAGCGGACGATGCAGTCGTAGCGGCTGGTGAGCAGGTCGACGATCTTGCCCTTGCCCTCGTCGCCCCATTGGAGGCCGACCACGGCGGCGTGCGTCGCTGCGTGAGGGTGGACACGGTTGTGGCTGTTCGGTTGCAAGCGCGCAGTTTAGCGCGATCGCGCAGGCTGCGGACGTGCTCGCGCAGGCTGCGGGCGTGGTCGCTCGGGCTGCGGGCGAGGTCGCTCAGGCTGCGGGCGTGCTCGCTCAGGCTGCGGGCTTGTGCTGCTGCTGCGCAGGGGCCTGCTGGGAGGCCTGGCTGGACGGACCCGAGTCGGTCGGACGGTTTGCCGGGATGCGGATGTTCGAGCCGCAGCCGCGGCATCGGACGAGCTTGCCCCGGGCGCTCGACGGCACCGCGAGCACGCGCTGGCAGCCGAGGTTCGGACACATGATGCGGATCACTTCGTCGCCTGGCATCGGACGGCCTCCGGAAAGTCGCGACCGAATGGTCGACGGTGGCGGATCGGCACGATCGGCGGGCGGCTTGAGGCTGAATTCGCGGCGGCGCGGGTTTCGGGACTTTCTATGCTGCGGGTGTGGTGAACCTGCGGATCCATGATTCGGACGGCGACGGGCGGCGGGATGCGGCGGCGGCACTGCAGTCCAGCGCGGCACTGCGCCTCGACGCGGTCCTGCCCGCCGGTCGGCATCGGGCGCGGGGGCTGTACATCCACGTGCCGTTCTGCTTCCACAAGTGCCACTACTGCGACTTCTACTCGTTCGTCGACCGCGAGGGGCGAAGCGGCGAGTACCTCGCGCGCCTTGCCGACGATGTGTCGTGGACGCTCGGGCGCGTCGAGGGCGAGATCGACACCGTGTTCATAGGCGGCGGCACGCCGACGCTGCTCACCGCCGCGGAGCTCGCGGAGCTGACGGCGCAGGTCCGGCGATTCCCGCTCGCGCGCGGCGCCGAGTGGACGGTCGAGGCGAATCCCGAGACCATCGACCTCGAGAAGGCCCGTGTGCTCGCCGACGCCGGGGTCAACCGCGTCTCGGTCGGCGCGCAGAGCTTCGATCCCCGCCACCTGAAGACGCTCGAGCGCTGGCACGACCCGGCGAATGTCGCGCGTGCCGCGGGATTCCTGCGCGAGGCTGGCATCGTGAACTTCAACCTCGACCTGATCTTCGGGATCCCCGGGCAGACGCTCGACGAGTGGCGCGCCGACCTCGCGCGCGCGCTCGAGATCGGACCCGAGCACCTCTCGTGCTACGGGCTCACCTACGAGCAGAACACCGCCATGACCAAGCGCCTCGAGCGCGGTGAGTTCGAGCCGTGCGACGACGGCGTGGAGGCGGAGATGTACGAGGCCACGCGCGAGACGCTCGCCTCGGCCGGATTCTCGCAGTACGAGGTGTCGAACTACGCGCGCTCCGGCCGCGAGTGCCGGCACAACCTCGTCTACTGGCGCAACGAGCCGTGGTGGGCGCTTGGTCCAAGCGCGAGCGGATCGATCGCGGGTCATCGGTTCAAGGTTGTCCCGCGGCTCGGCGACTGGCTCGCGCGCGGCGGTGGCGGAGTCGCGCCGCCGGCCGGGCTCTCCGCTCCGGTGACCGATCACGAGCCGCCCGACGAGCGGCGCAACACCAGCGAGGCGATCATGCTCGGCCTGCGGCTGTCGGAGGGCATTGCGGCCGAGCTCGAGCGACGCGCGGTGGAACTCGAGCCCGCGCGTGCCGGCGTGATCGCGCGCGCGATCGCCGATGGGCTCCTCCAGCGCGACGAGGCGAACGCGCGGCTGCGCTTCACCGCGCGCGGCATGATGCTCGCGAACGAGACGCTCGAACGGCTGATGTAGCCGGGCGTCCGGTCAGCGTCCCGCGAAGAACTTCTTCACGCCGTGCACCGTGACCGCGCGGCCGATGGCGGCGATCGACTCGGTGAGCGGGATCTCCTTCGGGCAGACCTTCACGCAGTTCTGCGCGTTGCCGCAGTCGTTCACGCCGCCCTTGGCCATGAGCACATCGAGCCGCTCGCCCGCGAGGGTGGAGCCGGTCGGGTGCATGTTGAAGAGGCGCGCCTGGCTGATCGCGTGGGGACCGACGAACTCGGTGTCCCACTTGTCGGCGTTCTCCTCGAGGTTGAACTGCGGGCAGGCCTCGAGGCAGCAGGCGCAGGTCATGCAGGTCGAGAGCGTGTAGCGCGTCTCCTGGTTCTCGGGGGTGTCCTTCGGTCCGGCGCCGAGGTGGTAGGTGCCGTCGACCGGGACCCACGCCTTGAGGCGCTCGAGGTTGTGGAAGGCGCGGCTGCGGTCGACCGCGAGGTCGCGCACCACGGGGAACTTCGAGAGCGGCTCGAGGGTGATCGTGCCGCTCGCGTCGGCCATCTTCTCGACGAGCGCCGAGCACGAGGGACGCGCCTTGCCGTTGATCACCATCGCGCACGAACCGCAGACCTCCTCGAGGCAGCCGGAGTCGTAGCAGACGGGCGTGGTCGCCTGTCCCTCGGCGGTCTTCGACATGCGGGCGATCTGCTGGAGGCAGGAGATGACGTTCGCGCCCGGCTCGACATCGACCACGAACTCCTCCCAGCGGGCGGCCTCGCCCGGACGGTCCTGCCGCTTGATGCGGAAGCGGACCGACTTGCTCGAGGAGGCGGAGGGGCGGGGGGCGTTGGCGGTATCGGCAACCATGGTGGACGTTCTCGGAAGGGGGCGATGATAGTGCCTGCGGGCGACTCCGTCACTCCCCGCACCATTCGGACGGAGCGGCGCCCCGGACGCGAACCGGCGGCATTCCCGCCGCGTTTGGCTCCGCTCCTGTGGATGCACCCGCGAAAGCGCCGATAGGACTCCGCCGCATGCCGTCTCCGCGAGACATCCTCCGCCTTGCCCGCCCCGGCGACTGGACCAAGAACAGCTTCGTGCTGCTCGCGTTCATCTTCTGGGCTGCGAACGCGGTACGGACCGGCGAGACCTCCGCCATCGGCGGCAAGGCGGCGTGCGCGGCGCTCGCCTTCGCGGCGTTCTGCCTGGTGGCCAGCGGGTTCTACGCGATCAACGACGCGATCGACGCCGAGAAGGACCGCGGCCACCCGGTGAAGTGCCGGCGGCCGGTCGCCTCGGGCGCGGTGTCGCGCGGCACCGCGGTCGCGATGGGGGTGGTGCTGGTCGTCGCGGCGCTCGCCACGGCGTACTCGGTGAGCAAGGCGCTCATGGCCGCGATCGCGTTCTACGCGGCGCTGCAGCTCGCCTACAACTGGGGACTCAAGCGCATCGCCGTGGTCGATGTGATGACCATCGCCACCGGCTTCGCGCTGCGGGCCGCCGCGGGCGCGGTGGCCATCGAGGTGCAGACGAGCCCGTGGCTGGTCCTGTGCGTGTTCTTCCTGTGCCTCTTCCTCGGGTGCACCAAGCGGATGTGCGACCTGGTGAGCGCCGAGCGCGCGGGCAGCGCGTGGCGCTGCTCCGCCGAGTACCGCGGTCGCGACGAGCTGCAGTGGCTGCTCGGCGTGTCGGCGGTGGTCACCACGCTGATGTACCTGTCGTACACGCTCTCGGCCCACACCTGGGCGCTCTACGGGCCGCGCGCGTACGGGCTCGCGATGCTCACGCCGGTGGTGCTGCTCGCGATCCACCGCTTCTGGCGGCGCGCCAACGACGGCAGCTCCGACAGCCCGCTCGACGCGCTCCGCAACGACCGCGTGGTGCTCGGTTCGATCGTGCTGTTCTTCGCGCTGCTCGGCGTGGTGATGTTCGTGCCGCAGGCGGCCGAGGTCCTCGACCGCGTGTTCCTGCCGCAGTGAGCGGTCAGCCCCCGACCTTGCCGTAGGTGCGCGCACGCGGCTGCACGAGCGGAAGGTCGAAGTCCTCGAACGAGATCGACGGCTTGGACGACTCCGGGTTGTACTTCGCGACGGTGGTCTTGCGGAAGCTCGGGTCGTCGCGCTGCGGGTAGTCGGTGCGGTAGTGGCTGCCGCGCGACTCCTTGCGCTCGAGGCCGCCCTCGATCATCGCCTCGGCGAGGATGAGCATGTCGCTGGTGGCGCGCGCGAACGAGAGGTTCTGGTTGGTCCAGAGGCCGGTGTCCGAGAGCGACATGCGGCGGAACCGGTCGCGCAGCTCGGCGAGCTTGTTGCGGGCCTGCATGAGGCGCGCGGCGTCCTTCACCACGGTGCTGGCGGCGGTCATCTCGTCGCCCATCTCCTTGGCGATCGCGTAGGGATTCTCGGTGCCGCGCGAGTCGACGAGCTTCTGCTGGCGGTCGGTCTCGATCCGCTCGCCGTTGGCGAAGAGCGACGCGTCGGCCTCGGCCGCGCCCGACTTGCGGTCGCGCACGTAGTTGGCCACGCCGGCGCCGCAGAAGAGTCCGTCGAAGATGCACGAGAGCAGCGCGTTGGCGCCGAGGCGGTTGGCGCCGTGGTACTGGTAGTTGGCCTCGCCGAAGGCGTAGAGGCCCTCGATGTTGGTCATCATCGAGTTCGGCGCGCCGTACACCAGGCCCTTGCCGTCCGGCTTGGCGGTGTAGGTGGTCCACAGGCCGCCCATCGAGTAGTGGACGCCGGGGAAGATCTTCATCGGGACCTCGGCCGGGTCCTCGCCGACGAACTTGCGGTAGATCTCGATGATGCCGCCGAGCTTGCGCTCCATGTACTCGCGCCCGAGGTGCGTGAGGTCGAGGAACACCATGTTGCCGCCGCCGACGCCGAGGCCGTCCTTCACGCAGATCTCGAAGATCTCGCGGGTGGCGATGTCGCGGGGCACGATGTTGCCGTACTTCGGATAGCGCTCCTCGAGGAAGTAGTAGCGCTCGGCCTCGGGGATCTGGCGGGGATCGCGGGTGTCGCCCTTGCGGCGGGGGACCCAGACGCGTCCGCCCTCGCCGCGCGCCGACTCGCTCATCAGTCGGAGCTTGTCGGCGCCGGGGATCGAGGTCGGGTGGACCTGGATGAACTCGCCGTTGGCGTACCACGCGCCGAGCTGGTAGCAGCGGCTCGCGGCGCCGCCGGTGCACATGACCGAGTTCGTGCTCTTGCCGAACACGAGGCCGTTGCCGCCGGTCGCCATCACGACGGCGTCGGCGCGGAAGGCGCGGATCGTCATCGAGCGCAGGTCCTGCGCGACGATGCCCTGGCAGACGCCGTTCGCGTCGAGCAGCGGGCGGAGGAACTCCCAGTGCTCGTACTTCGTGACCTTGCCCTCGCTCTCGAAGCGGCGGGCCTGCTCGTCGAAGGCGTAGATCAGCTGCTGGCCCGTCGTGGCGCCGGCGAAGTGCGTGCGCTTGTAGAGCGAGCCGCCGAAGAGGCGGAGGTCGCGCTGGCCCTCGAGCGTGCGGTTGAACGGCACGCCCATGCGGTCGAGCAGGTCGATGATCCGCGGCGCCCAGTGCGCCATCTCGTAGACCGGCGGCTGGTGGGCGAGGAAGTCGCCGCCGTAGATCGACTCGTCGAAGTGCTCGTACTCGGAGTATCCCTGCTGGCGGGCGATCTCGTTGCACGCGTTGATGCCGCCCTGCGCGCACACCGAGTGGGAGCGCTTGACCGGGACGATCGAGAAGAGGTCGACGGAGGTGCCGGACTCGGCGATGCGCACCGCGGCCGAGAGGCCTGCGAGTCCGCCGCCGACAACGATCACGCGACGCTTGGTGGGGGCTGCCATGGGGGGTTCCGAGAGGAGGTTCCGGGTCGGGGTGCGCGGGAGCGCCGCGCTGCTGTTCGTGCCGGCGTTGTCGCCGGTTTCCGCGGGAGGGGATGCGGTGTGGTTACGGAGCGTGCGCGGTCTGGGCGATCTTCGCCTCGGTCTGCTGCGCGCGCTCGATGTCGAGGGTCGCGAAGCCGACGACCGCGGTCAGTCCCGCGGCCGCGAGTCCCGCGCCGATGCCCGCGCACACGTAGCCCCAGCGCTGCTGCGCCTGCTTGCTGATGGTGAGGCCCCAGGTGATCGCGGCGGTCCAGAGGCCGTTCGCGAAGTGGAAGACCAGCGCCGTCACGCAGACCGCGTAGAAGATCGCGTTGCAGTAGGGGAAGAGTCCGCCCTGCAGGTGCTGCGCGGTGGTGCTCGACGCGTGGTGCGGGTCGAAGCTCGGCATGAACCCGCCGAAGGTGAAGCCCCAGCGGAGGCTCGCGATGTGCATGAAGATGAACAGCACGCCGAGGTAGCCCGACAGGCGCTGCAGCGCGTAGCGCGTGTTGGCCTGGTAGCCGTAGCGGTCGGTGTTGGTGCGGCCGCTGCGCGCGAAGTAGACGCCGAGGATCGCGTGGTACGCGATCGGCAGCCACAGCACGAAGATCTCGATGAAGATCAGCGCCGGCAGGTTGTGGATGAAGTCGACCTCGTGCTGGAAGGTCGCGACGCCGGCCGCGCCGTCGCCGAGCCCCGCGTACTTCTTCGCGTTGAGCACGCCGCCCCAGACGATCGAGGAGTTCGTCGTCAGGTGCGGCAGGAGGAAGACGCCGATCGGCGCGATGCCGCTCAGCGAGTGGAGTCGCCGGAGCAGGTGGTAGTGCCGCTCGAGGAACGGGGCTTGCGAGGACGAGGTCGCGTGGGATGCGGACGCGTTGGATTCGGACACGGGGCTCTCCGTCGGGGTGAATCGGGGAGTATAGGAATTCCTACGCTCCGCAACGGGTTGCGTTGGCACAAGATCGCGCGCGTCGCGCAGGACGCCGCGCGTGCAGCAGCGGATGGCGCCGCGCATCGCGACGTGGGCGCGTCAGGCGCGCGCAACGCGGAGATTTCGGGACGGCATGTCGCTCCTGCAGCGTGGTCCGCCGGGACCGGGCCCGCCGCGGTCCACGCTCAGTCGGGCATGATGAGGCCGCTCTTCGAGGCCGGCGGCTTGCCGAGCCCGATCGAGCCCGCGACATCGGGATTCGCGCCCATGCCGGGCGCCCCGAGCGGACCGCCCATCTCGCGCTGCATCTGCGCGGCCACCAGCTGCGCGACCTGCACGAAGCGCGTGCGGAGACCGGCGAGGATCTCGGTGAGCTCCTGCGACTCGTCGGCCGTGAGGTTGCCCTTGGTCTTCTCCTCGATGACGCCGAGCAGGTCGATGGCGAACTGCGCGCCGGGGAGGTCGATCATCACGCGGCCCGACTGCGGGTCGGCGTACGCGCCGAGACCCATCATGGCCTGGCTCCCGAGCGTCATGACGAGCCCGCGGAAGTCGGCGGGCGGCATCTCGTTCGGGTCGCCGCCGCCGTCGTGGCCGCGGGTGGCCTTCTCGGCCTCCTTCTGGGCGAGGCGTTCCTTCTCGGCCTCCGCTTGGGCCTTCCAGTCGGAGTCGATGTGCAGGCGAGGGGTCTCGTCGGTCATGGCGCGAGAATAGCCGACGCGCTCCCGACTGTGCGCGCGGTCGGTACGATTCCGCCAATGTCCGCCGACGCAACGATTCGAGCGAAGAATTCCCCGCGCGTGCCCCCGCGCGTGCTCCCGCGCGTGGCGGCGTGCGTGGCGGCGTGCGTCGCCACCGGCCTGTCCGGTTGCGCGGGCGGACGATCGGGCGTCCGCGAGCTCGCGGTGGGTGACTTCGCCTCGCCCACGCCGGAACTCGCCGCGATCGCCCTGAAGAATCGCACCGAGGATGGACCCGTCGAGCCCGACGCGGGCGAGGGCATGTCCGGCGCGGCGAACTCCGCCGATGCCACGCCGCCCGGCGCGATGCAGCGCGGCGGCGCCGTCGCGGGCGCGGAGCGTGCGTCCAATGGAGGCGACGCGAACGGCGGCGTGGATGCGAACGGCGGCGTGGGCGCGAACGGCGGCGGGGGCGCGAGCGGCGGCGGGGCCGAGGACGCGGCGTCGGACGCACGTGCCGCGGCTGCGCGCGAACCCGCGGGTATCTGGCCGGTCGACGCGCTGGTCGGGCAGATCAACGGCCGGCCCGTCTTCGCCGACGACTTCCTCGAGCCGATCTCCGACCAGTTGAAGCGCTGCGTGGCGAATCCCGACCGCGTCGTCGGCCGCGAGCAGTTCCTCGCGGTCGTCAAGTCGTGGTTCAAGCGCACCGTCGACAGCGAGCTGGTCGTTGCGGAGGCCGAGTCGCAGCTGTCTCCCGAGCAGCAGCAGGGACTCCTGGCATGGCTCAAGTCGATCCAGGAGGAGACCATCGCCGAGCGTGGCGGAAGCCGCGCCGCCGCCGAGGAGAGCCTCCAGGCCGAGGGCACGCAGTCGCTCGACGAGTTCATGCGCGAGCGCCGCGACTTCTCGCTGGCGATGCGGCTGCTGAACCAGCGCCTCGAGCCGCGTTCGATCGTGTCGTGGCGCGAGGTCGAGCAGGCCTACGAGCGCGACCGCAAGCTCTTCAATCCGCCCAAGCAGCTCAAGCTCGGACGCATGCGCTTCGACACGGTGGCCGAGGCCGACAAGATCGAGCGCGTCAAGGCGCTCGCGGCCGAGGGCAAGTCGTTCTCGCAGGTCGCGAAGGAGCTCGGCGTCGCCGACGGGGGTCTGTGGCAGTCGACGGACCTTCCCGAGCAGGGCATCGAAGGCCTCCCGCTGAGCGATGCCATCAAGGCGCGCATCGGTGGATTCGAGGGGAACGGCGCGGGCGGCGGGATCGACCGGATCACCGAACCGCTCCTGAGCCGCGACTTCACCATCTGGTACGCGGTGCTGGCGGTCGAGACGCCGCCCTCGCGTCCGATCTACGACCGCGACGTGCAGCTCGGGCTGTACGCGCAGCTCCGCGATGTGCGGCGCAGCATCGAGCAGCAGCGCTACATCGGCACGCTCCGCAGCCGCTGGGTCACCGACGACATCGGCGAGATGGAGGAGCGGCTCGTGGCCTTCGCCCTCGAGCGCTACTGGCGCTGATGCCGATCGTTCGGCGCCGCCGTGCGTGACCGCGCGCTGCGTGCCGCATGCTGCGCTCGGTCGACGCCGTCCGGGCGTTTCATCACGCGCGCGTCCGGCGCACCTCGCGACCGCCGGGGTCGTGCGGCGCATCGCGGATGAAGATGCCCGTGACATGCTCGACCGCGGCGCAGAGATAGCCCTCGCCACGCACGCCGACGAGGTCGACGCGCAGGGCCTGCGCGCCGCGAACGGCGTTGCCGAGCCGCGTCGCGTTGCCGAGCCTCGCCGCGTGCCCAAGCCTCGCCGCGTGCCCAAGCCTCGCCGCGTGCCCAACCAGCCCGCTGCCCGAGAGTCCGATTCCCTCGAGGTCGACGAGGAGGCGCCACAGCACCTCGCGCTTGCGGATGTCGACGCGGTGTAGGGGATCCCAAGGGCCCGCCGCGCGCTTGACCTCGACGATCACCACCTCGCGGCCGTCTGGGGAGAGCATGATGAGGTCGGCTTCGTCGCGACGATCGCGCGGGCTGCGCCAGTTGCGTGCGAGCAGCGTGTAGCCGAGCGCGCGCAGGAAGCGTTCGGCGGCGCGTTCGCCGGGATCGCGGGGTTCGCGCTGGACGAGCGAGATCAGTGCCTGGAGGAGGACGGCGAACGCGACCTGGAGGCCGTCGTGGCGCGCGTGCAGCGCGACGCGTCGCAGCAGGCCGGGTTCGCGACCCGAGCCACGGCGCCCGTCGGGAGCGTGGGTCGCGCGACGCCCGCGAGGGGCTTCCTTGCCTTCCGTGCCTTCGCAAACTCCGTCGCCGCCGCGTGATTCAGGCGACGACTCGCCGTGGTCCTCCGGCGACGACTCGCCGTGGTCTTGCGGCGACGACTCGCCGTGGTCTTGCGGCGACGACTCGCCGTGGTCCTCCCGCGACGGCTCGCCATGCCTGCCCGTGCGCGGATCGCCGCGCGCCTCGTCTGCGGCTGCGGCGCATCCGCCGGCGCGTTGTCTCTTTCCACCCATGTTGCATCGTCCTTCCGTGTCGGTTCGTTGTGCGGGGTCAGTGCGAGGTTCCCGCCTCGCGCGCCCGCGAGGACCTCGGAACGGCGCGATTGTCCCACCGCGCCGGACCGCTCTTCCGATCCAACGCACTTTTTCCGGGAGAAACCGAAGCCGGGAGATTTCGCATCGGGGGTGTGTCGCCGTGCGTCGCGGTCGCCGCGCCCGGTCGCGCGATGGGTCGCATGCACGGAGTGGTGCCGTGCGCGAAACGCAACGCGCCCCGCGTAGGCGGGGCGCGCTGGATGAAACCGTTCGCTCGTACCGCGGCGCGGTTCAGCTCGGCGGGATGACCGAGAGATCCGCGGTCGCGACCCATTCCTTGCCGAGCTTGATGCCGACGATCTTGCGGCCCGTCGCGGGCGTGAACAGCGCGTAGAGCGCGTCGGAGCCCGAGCTCGAGAGCATCGGGAACGAGCCGATCTTGTAGTACGCGCCGTCGCGCTGCAGGCGGATGTTCACGCGGCGGTCGCCGGTGGCGGTCGCGTGGATGTATCCGATCGGGAAGTAGGTGCGTCCGAGGTCGTCGACGAGCGCGAGGTTCGCATCCTCGCCCGCGGTCTCGCGGACCTTGCTGCGGTCGTTCCACAGGTCGATCGAGCTCGCGTTGCCGCGGCCGACGTTGAGGCGCACGACGCGCGTGTTCGGCGGCGCCCAGACGCCCTTCACGATCACGCTCTTGTTGCCGCGGAAGCCGCCCTGCTCGTACTCGCCGATGCCCTGGAACAGGTAGTTCGTGTCCTTCACATCCATCGCGCCGAGGTTGTTGAGGTCGGCGTTGGCGGGGAGGATCGAGTCGTTGATCGCGAGGTCGTCGGGCGAGATGAGCGGCGTGCCCGCGGGCGCGACGATGCCGGAGTCGGCACCGCCGGTGCTCATGAGCATCGCCATCGCGTCGGCGCCGGTCGACTGGTTGGCGATCGTCGGGAACGCGATCCGCAGCCCGAGCGCGTTCATGAAGCGCGGCGGGGCGGCCGGGTTGAAGGCGTTGGCGGGGAAGATGAGCGTGGCGTCGAGGGTCTGCGTGCCGGCGGGTGCCGACACGAAGTGTCCGATGTCGTCGAACATGAAGATGCCGCGCCCGCCGTCGGCCTTGGGCTGCGCCCACGCGACCGGATAGGCGATGCCCGAGCCGGCGCCGGACTTGCCGGCGGGCGTGCCGACGAGGCGGAACTGCGAGGCCGACATGGCGAAGCCCTGTCCCTCGGTGGTCGCGCCCGACTCGAAGCGGACATCGACGAGGTACGCCGGCATCGTCTGGCCGTCGGGCAGCGCGACCTCGCTCGCGAGGATCGCCTTCTCGATGCGGATCGCGCCCGGCGCCGCGGTGGTGCGGGCGAGGCGTCCGGCGCGGTTGTAGGTGTCGCGGTGGAGGCCGAACGCCTGCTGCGCGAGGTTCGGGTGCTGGCTGGCGAGCGTGGGCTTCGACAGCGTGGGCGCGAAGGCGCCGCGCGAGGTCGCGGTGTAGAACTCGGCCGCGTACACGTGCATCGGGACCCAGAGGGCGAGCGACGCGGTGCTCGGCTGGCCGCGCGACGACGAGGTGCGCGCCGCGCCGACGACGCCGACGATGTCGCGCGAGCTGTGGGTGTGGCCGATGCCGATGAGGGCGATGCCGACGGTGAGCACCGCGGCCGCGGCGCCCATCACGCCGCCGATGCCGAGGTTCACCCAGTGCGGGAAGTTCAGGTTGTCGGGCGCGAGCTTGTCGGCCGCGAGGCGGAAGACGAAGAGGTAGACGGCGAAGGGGAGCAGCAGGCCGATGCCCATGGCGTACGGCTGCATGGCCTTCATGTCGAGGAAGATCTCGGCGGCCGGCTCCCAGGTGGCGAACGCGAGCACGCCCGCCGCGATCACGCAGACGAGGTGGAGCACCGCGCTGAAGAGGCCCTGGTTCGCCCACCAGTAGGCGATCAGGCCGGCGAAACCGATCACGAGGATGTTGAGGACTGCGTCCATGTCGTTGTTCCTTCGCGGCGCGCGTGCGCCGGGGTCAGTCATGTCTGGAGTGTCGTTCGTTCAGGCGTTGCTTCAGCTGTTCTTCGTCGGCGTCGACGCCGCGGGACGGGGGGCCGCCGAGCCCTGGCTCGGCTGCTTCGGCGCGAAGATGCGCTGCACTTCCTCGAGGCTGGTGTCGCCGGTGCGCACCTTGAGCAGCGCGGCCTCCTGGAGCTGCAGCATCTTCTGCTCGCGGACGGAACGGGCGTACGCGGTGCGGAAGTCGTTCTCCGAGAGCAGGCGGCGCGCCTCCTCGTCGAGCGTCATCACCTCGTAGATGCCGGCCTGGCCGAAGTACGCGGAGCCCTGGCAGACCGGGCAGTCCTCGATGCGGTTCTTGACCTGCACCTTGCCGCTCGGGCGGAACAGCTGGACTTCCTTGCCCGAGGGGATGCCGAGCTTCTTCGCCTGCTCGGGGGCGGGGGTGAAGCCGCTCTTGCAGTTCGGGCAGAGCGTGCGGAGCAGGCGCTGGTGCACGACGCCCGCGAGGCAGCGCGTCGCCATCTTCGGATCGCCGACGGCCTGCATCCAGATCGCGATCGCGGCGGCCATGCTGTCCGACGGGATCAGCACGTAGACGAGCGGCGCCTCCATGCCCATGAGCGCGGCGGCCTTGGCGCTGCCCGGCTCGGAGATGTCGCCGCAGAGCACGACATCGGGGTCGCGGCGGATGATCTTGGTGAGCGCGGCGCCGAAGTCCTCGACGCCCGGCTCGGGCTCGAACATCTTGTGGTCGACGCCCTCGACGCGGAACTGCGGATCGCGCTCGAGGGTCTTGACGTTGCTGGTGTAGGCGTCGTGGCGGCCGATGAGCGCGTAGGCGAGGGTGGTCAGGCCCTGGCCGGCGGGAGCGCTCACCAGGATGACGCCCTTGCGGCGCTCGGGCTTCTCGAAGACGCGGAGCGCCTCGAGCTGCGCGGGCGCGAGGCCGAGGGTGTCGATCGACTTGCCGAAGCGCGAGTCGCGGTCGAAGTCGATGCGCACCTGCTGGCCGCTGCTGGAGCCGCTCGAGGTCACGAAGAGCTCGGTGCGGCCGCCCGGGCCGTCCATCTTGCAGCGTCCGGTCTGCTTGCGGCGCCGGTCGGCGGGATCGAGGCCGGCGAGGCGCTTGATCATGTCGATGGCGGCGTTGCCGACGTCGGGCGGCAGCGCGTCGCGCTTGCTGCGGACGCCGTCGACGGTCATGGTCACGCCCACGCCCTGCTGGGTGCTGGAGAGGTCGACGCGGGTCGCGCGCGACTCGATCGGGCCGACGAGCACCTGCTCGGCCGCGAGGTAGACCGCGATCTTCGGGTCCTCCTTCTGCGGCACGGGCTCCTTCTCGCCCTTCGAGCTCGTGAAGAGCACCGACGCGGCCTTCTCGGCGGAGGCCTTGCGGCGCGCCTCCATGGCCTTCGCGAAGCCCTCGCCGCCGAGCTTGAAGCGCTCGCCCTCGGGCACGCGCGGGTCGCGGTACTTCCAGTAGCCGTACATGGTGCCGACCATCATGCCGAGCGCGAGCACCCAGCCGATCCAGAAGATCGGGATCAGGATGCAGGCGACGAGCGAGAGGATCGCGACGCCGATGAGGACGGCGTTGATCTTGGCCACCGGCAGCGTGAAGCGGCGGGCGTCGGCCTCGAACTTGGCCACGAAGCGCATGTACGGCACGAAGATCGCGACGAGCATGATCGGCTTCGCGATGCTCATCAGGATCTGGGCTTCGGCGAGGATCGCGGCGGGGGGCGGGAGGAGTTCGTTCATGGATTCTCTCGGACTGGGTCGGGAGTGCTGTACGGATCGCGGTCGTCGTCGGATGCCCCGGGCGGATGCGTTCCGCCGGGGGGCATGCGCCGTTGCCCTTAGCCGATGCCCTTGAGGCGCATCTTGAGCTCCTCGGGCTTGGGCGTGGCCTCGAGCGCGATGCGCTGGTGGATCATGTTGTCCTCGACGAGCTTCACGAGCGCGCTGGTGAAGTCGAGCATGCCCTCGTCGTGGCTCTGCTTGATGATCTCGAGGAGCTCGCCCTCGCGGCCGTCCAGGATGTACTTCTGGACCGCGGGGTTGTTGATGAGGATCTCGATCGCGGGGATGCGCGCGATGTGCGCGTGCAGCGTCGGCAGCAGCTTCTGGTAGATGACCGCGCGGAGGTTGTACGCGAGGAGCTTGCGGATCTGGTCGCGCTCGTTCTCGGGGAAGAGGTCGTAGATGCGGCCGAAGGTCTGCCAGGCCGAGCTCGCGTGGATGGTGCCGAACACGAGGTGGCCGGTCTCGGCGGCGCGGATGGCGGCCTCGAAGGTCTCGTAGTCTCGCATTTCGCCGACGAGCACGACGTCCGGGTTCTCGCGCACGAGGGCGCGCAGCGCGTCGTTGAAGTTCGTCGCGTCGATGCCGATCTCGCGCTGGTTGATGGTGGCCTTGGCGTCGTTGAAGATGTACTCGATCGGGTCCTCGATCGTGATGATGTGCACCTTCTTGCGCTGGTTCACGTAGTCGAGCATCGAGGCGATCGAGGTCGACTTGCCGGAGCCGGTCACGCCCGAGAAGAGGATCAGGCCCTGCGCGGCCATCGAGATGTCGCCGAGGCTCGGCGGGAGGAAGAGCTCCTCGAACTTCTTGATCTGGCTGGTGATGAGACGCGCGGCCAGCGACGGACGGCCGCGGGCCATGAACAGGTTCACGCGGAAGCGGCGGCTGGTGGCGCCGTCGACGTCGCCGTCCTTCACGTAGTCGTAGGCGAAGTCGATCGATCCGTGGCGCGCGAAGTAGTCGAGCTGGTTCGGGTCGAGGATGTCCTTCGCGACCTGGAACATGATGTCCGGCGTGCAGACGGCGGTCTCGAGGTCCTTGAGCACGCCGCGGTGGCGGACGCGCGGGCGCAGGCCGCTCTTGACGATCAGGTCGGAGCCCTCGACGCGGATGATGGCCTCGAGCCAGGAAACCCAGGCCTTCTTGCCCTCGCCGGCGGCGGTGCCGCGGTGGTTGACCGACAGGGGGACGAGCAGTTCGTTGCGGGCTGCGCTCATGCGTGTACCTTTGCGTGAACCTTCGGCGCCCTGCCGCGCCGCGGCGCGCGGCGGTGCTGGGCGATGACTCTGCGTGACCGGCGTCGCCGGGGACTCTCCGTGATGCCCGCGCCCTCGGCGCGTGGCACATCCGCCGCGGACCGCGGGGAAGCCCCGCACCTTACCGCAAACGCCGTCTGAACGGAATCCCCGCAGGTTCTCGGGCGGGTGGATTTGACGGGCGGCGGGTCGTCCTGCATGATCCCTCGATGGAATCGAAGATCGTCCTCGATGGCATCACGTTCGATGATGTCCTCCTCATTCCCGCGTACAGCGATCTGACCCCCGACCTCGTCGACACGTCGACGCAGCTGACCCGCGGGATCTCGCTGCGCATCCCGCTGATCAGCGCGCCGATGGACACCGTCACCGAAGGCGCCCTCGCGATCGCGCTGGCGCAGGAGGGCGGCATCGGCATCGT
>CAMBUI010000016.1 GCA_945870915.1 Candidatus Kuenenia stuttgartensis
TCGCGGCCGCGACGGGGGCGACCGCGGCGGCCTCGATCTTCCTGTGGTGGCTGGCGCCGTTCGCCGACTTCGCCGAGATCTTCTGGGTGCACCTCCCGGCCGACCGCCGCGCGCGCGCGGGCCAGTGCCCCCACTGCGCCTATCCGCACGGCGACCGCGCGACCTGCAACGAGTGCGGTCGGTCCACCGCGCCGCTGCCGCCGTGGACGCTGTCGCCCCGCCCGGTGCGCCGGCTGGCGTGGATCCTGGTGCCGGCGCTCGCCCTCGGCTGCGGCGCCGGCGAACTGTGGTGCCGGCTCGACGAGTCGCGCTTCGTCGACGAGGCCGCGCTGGCGGCGGGCGCGTACGCGCGGCCGCGCGCCTTTCCCGCGGGGTTCGCGCGCATGTGGCGCGACGACGCGGGCGCGCTGCACAGCGAGGCCTGGCCCGATTTCGCGCGCGACCGCGGCTGGCAGCCGAAGGACCCGGCCCTGCGCGAGCGCGGCTGGAACCGCTCACCCTGACGCGCGGCGGAAAAACGAAACGGGGCGCGCGGTTCGGCCGCGCGCCCCTTGCTCCGTATGCCGTGCTTCGTGAGCATCACCGCGCTGCGGCGGTCACTTCTCGTTGGATTCGCCGACGGCGGCGGTCCTGACGGCCTTCTTCGCGAGGTTCGCGTCGGCCGGGGCCTTCGCGGGCGCCGCCGCGACCGGCGCCGTCGCCGCCTTCTTCGCCTTCTCGGGCAGCGGGTACTGCGCGACCAGCTCGGGCTTCAGGAAGAAGTAGTACATCTTGCCGTTCGCGACCTGTCCGCCCGCGAGGAGCTCGGCGGCGGCGCCGTTGCCCATGTACAGGTCGGCGCGGCCCGCGGCGCGGATCGCGCCGCCCGTGTCCTGGTCGAACATGAAGTTCTTGTACTCGACGAGACCGCGGGTGAAGGTGTTCGCGCGGGTGTCGACCATGACCAGTCCGCCGCGCGGGAAGATGGTCTTGTCGGTGGCGATCGTGGCGTCCTCGTTCACGCGCGTGCCGAGCGAGCCGGCCGGCCAGCGGTCGTTCGGGTACTCGGTGAAGAACACGTACGACTCGTTGCGCTCGATGTACTGGTCGACGGTCTCGGGCTGCGTCTTGTAGAGCCGGCGGATCGACGAGAGCGACAGCTGGTTCTTGGGGATCGCGCCCGCCTCGACCAGCGCCGCGCCGAGGCCGAAGTACGGCCGGTCGGTCTTGCCCGCGTAGCCGATGTACATGACCGAGTTGTCGGGCATGATCAGCTTGGCGCTGCCGTTCACATGGATGATGTACGCGTCGAGCTTGCTCTCGACGTACACGAGCTCGGTGCCCTTGAGCATGCCGCTCGACTCGATCTCGGCGCGCGTCGGCCACGGCTGCGTCGATCCGTCGGCCATCTTGCGGCCGAGCGGCTGCCCGGTGACCGGATCCGACACCAGGTCGGCGGGACGCGTGTACAGCGGGTGGCGGAAGCGGTCGGTCGCCTCGCGGCTCGCGTGGAAGATCGGCGAGTAGTAGCCGGTGAACATCACATCGCGGTCCTTGGTGTAGCCGACCGACTGCCACACGTCGAACATCTCGAAGAAGCGCGCGGAGAACTCCTGCGCGTTGGGCGAGTTCATCATGAGGTCGCGGAAGGCGACCACGCTCGCGGCGGCCTGCTCGTGGGTGCAGACCTCCTCGGCCGTGCCCTGGTTCTTGAAGGGGAACCACTGCTTGCTCGACGGCTTCTGGAACCAGCCGATGCTCTCGTCGGCGGCGCGCTCGAGGTAGAACGACTTGCGCGCGTAGGCGGCGGTGACATCGGGCATCGTGTCGCCAGGCCCGAGCCTGACCAGCGCGGGGCCGTCGGTCGGCTGGAAGGGGTCACCGGGGACCTCCTTGTTGGTGCGGCATCCTGCCAGAACGATCGTCGCCATGGCGGCGACGGCGGCAGCGCGAAGCATGCCGCCAAAGAGCGTGCGATCCATCATGGTCGGGACTGTATCGGGAAAATCTAGGACCTACCCGCACAGATCCACGGACGCCCCCGACAAATCCGGCCGGCGGAGTCTCTGCAGCGACCGCACTTCCGAAGCGGGGTATACTCGGGACTTAGGAGCCAAACATGATTACGAACCCGTCGTCCGTTCTCGCCTTCTTCAGCCTGCCCGGTGGCACCGAGTGGATCGTCATCCTGATCATCGGCCTGCTGCTCTTCGGCCGCCGCCTCCCCGAGGTCGGCAAGTCGATCGGCCAGGGCATCAAGGAGTTCAAGAAGGGCCTGAAGGAGACCGAGGACGACGTGAAGCGCGAGGAACCCGCGCGCCGCGCCGCCGCCCTGCCGCACGAGCAGACGATGCCGACGCCGGAGAAGACCGGCGAGCAGTCGCAGGCCCGCTGACCGCGGTCGCACACGACAAATCCCGCAGCGGACGCCACTTGCGCGTCCGCTGTTTCGTTTGGTCGGCTGCTACGCTTCGAGGCCATGCGCACGCGCGTCCGAGTCGACGAACGAATGGATGACCCGGCGCTTCCCGCCGCCGAGCACGACCACGCGCTCGCGGGTCTCGCGCGGCTCAACGCGTGGTCGCGAAGCCATTGGATCCTCTGGCGCGGCATCGAGCGCCATGCGCGGGAGGTGAACGCCGAGGGCCGGAGCCTGCGCGTGCTCGACATCGCGGCGGGCTCGGGCGACGGCCCGATCGCCATGGCGCGCCATGCGGCGCGGCTGGGACTGCGGATCGAGTGGACCCTGTGCGACGCGAGCGCGCACGCACTGTCGGTGGCGTCCTCGCGCGCGTCCGCCGCCGGCGTGCGCGTCGGCACGGTGGTCGCCGACGCGATCGCGCACCCGCTGCCGGTCGAGGCGGATCTCGCGACCTGCTCGCTCTTCATCCACCACTGCGAGCGCGACGAGGCGGTCGCGGTCATGCGCCACATGCGCGCCGCGGCCACCCGCGCGGTCGGCATCACCGACCTCGACCGGACGCGGACGGGACTCGCGCTCGCGTGGCTCGGTTCGCGCGTCCTGAGCCGGTCGGGCGTGGTGCACTTCGACGCGACGGCAAGCGTGCGCGCGGCGTTCTCGCGTCGCGAGGCGGTGGAACTGGCGGAGGCGGCGGGCATGGCCGGTCCCTCGACGCAGGTCGAGCGCGTGGTGCCCGAGCGGTGGCGCCTGTGGTGGAGGCGGGCGTGAGCGCGCGCGACGGGGTGTTCGACGTCGCCGTGGTCGGCGCGGGGCCCGCGGGTTCGTGCGCCGCGATCGCGGCGGCGCGGCGTGGCGCGCGGGTGCTGCTCGTCGAGCGGGCGGAGTTCCCGCGGCGCAAGGTGTGCGGCTGCTGCCTGACGGCCACCGGCGTGGCGATCCTCGACGAACTCGGCGTGGCGACGGCGCTTTCGGGCGGCGAACGGCTCGGACGGGTGCGGCTCTCCTGCGGGACCGGCTCGGTGTCGCTCCGGCATGCCGGCGGCGTGGCGATCGCGCGCGACCTGCTCGACGCGCGGCTGGCCGAGGCCGCGGGAGCGCTGGGCGTCGAGGTCCGGTTCGGGACCGCGGCCCGCCTGTCCCGCGATGGATCGCTGGTGCTGCACGGGGGATCGGGACGCGAGCGACCAGAACGCGGGGAACCAGAACGCGAGGATCCAGAACGCGGGGGACCAGAACGCGAGGATCCAGACCGCGAGGAGATCCGCCCGCGGACGGTGGTCGTCGCCGACGGGCTCGGCGGCACCGCGCTCGACGGACTCGATGGGTTCGCCTGGCGGATCGCGCGGCGGAGCCACATGGGGTTCGGCGCCATCGTGCCCGAGGGCGCGGTGGCGTGCGACGCGGGCGAGATCCGCATGCATGTCGCGCGGGGCGGGTACGCGGGCGCGGTGCGGCTCGGCGACGGCAGCTGCGATGTCGCGGCCGCCGTCGACCCTGCGCTGCTGCGCTCCTCGGCGTCGGTCGCGGAGTGTGCGCGGGCGCTGCTCGGCGCGTCGGTGCGCGACGCACACGCCCTCGCCGCCGCGAAGTGGCGCGGCACGCCGCTCCTCACCCGGCGCCGCAGCCGGGTCGCCGCCGAAGGCATCCTCGTGGTGGGCGACGCCGCGGGCTATGTCGAGCCGTTCACCGGCGAGGGCATGACCTGGGCGATCGCGACCGGCGCGGCCGCCGGCGAGCTCGCCGCGCGCGACCCGCGGCCGCACCTCGCGTGGCCGGCGCTCCATGCGGGCACGGTGGGATCGAACCGCCTCCGCTGCCGCGCGATCGCCTGCGCCCTGCGCATGCCGAGCCTGGTGCGCGCCGCCATCGCGCTCGGCCGGCTCGCGCCCGCCCCGCTCGAATCGATCGCGGCGCGGCTGGGCGTGGCGCGGACGACTGCGGCGGTGTCGGACGGCGCCGGCGCGCGCACTCGGAGTACGGGCGCCATCGGGGTCTCGACATGACGCGCGCCCTGCTTCACGCGGTCGCCACCGCCCATCCGCGCTTCTGCATGACGCGGGAGGCGTGGCTCGCCATCGCCGGCCGGATCTCGCCCCCCGAGGTCGACCGCGCGGTGCTCGCGCGGCTCGCCGAGCGGAGCGGCGTCGCGCAGCGGTGGTGCGCGGCGTTCGAGGACGGCGAAGCCGCGTTCTACGCGGCGGACCGTGTGCCCGACACCGCCGCGCGCATGGCGTTGTGGTCGCGCGCGGCCCGCGCGATGTCGCTCGAGGCGTGCGCGCAGGCGCTGGCGCGCGCCGGACTCGAGGCGCGGGCGGTCACCCATCTCGTCACCGCGTCCTGCACCGGGTTCGAGTCGCCGGGCGTCGACAGCCACCTGATCGCGGCGCTCGGGCTTTCCGCAGGCGTCCAGCGGCTCAACGTCGGATTCATGGGCTGCCACGCGGCCGTCAACGCGCTCGCGGCGGCGCGCAACGCCGCGCTCGCCGACCCGGATGCGACCGTGCTCGTCTGCTGCGCCGAGGTCTCGTCGGCGCACTTCCACCACACGGCACGGCTCGACCAGCTCATCGCCAACACGCTCTTCGCCGACGGCGCCGGCGCGGCGGTGGTCTCGTCGCGCGCGCCGGCGGGCGGCGCAGGGTCGCGCGCGGCGCACGACCTCGAGATCGCGGCGACCCACTCGATCCTGCTGCCCGACTCGCTCGGCGAGATGGGCTGGACGATCGGCGCCGACGGCTTCCGCATGTCGCTCTCGGCGCGGGTGCCCGATGTGCTCGCGCGCGAGGTGGGCGGCTGGGTGCGCTCGTCGCTCGCGCGGCACGCGCTCGACACGGCGGACATCGGCGGATGGGCGATCCACCCGGGCGGCCCGCGCGTGATCGACGCGGTCTCGGCCGCGCTGGCGCTGGACACCGAGGCCGGCGCGGCGAGCCGCGGGGTGCTGCGCGACCAGGGGAACATGTCGAGCGCGACGCTGCTCTTCATCCTCGAGCGAATGCTCGCGGGCGGCGTACGGCCGCCGTTCGTCGGCCTCGCGTTCGGCCCGGGGCTGGTCGGCGAACTCGTGCTGCTGCGCGCGTCCCGATAAGACGCGGGAACCGCGGCGGACCAGGGGCGAGGCGCATCCGGCAGGCACCCGCCACCGACGCCTTGAGGGTGGCGGGGCTTGTGCTATACTCCCGCGCTCGCGGGCGATTAGCTCAGCTGGCTAGAGCACACGCATCACACGCGTGGGGTCGTAGGTTCGAATCCTATATCGCCCATTGAAACGAGCCCCGGACGACGAACGCGTCGGCCGGGGCTCGGGTCGTTTTGGCGGAGGGCGCGGCGCGTGATGCCTCCCCGCGGCGCGTGATGCCCCCCGCGGCGCGTGATGCCCCCCGCGGCGCGTGATGCCCCCCCCGCGGCGCGTGGTAGTCTCGCCACGTGAAACTGATCTCCGCCGCGCCTGATCCGTGGAAGTGGCTCAAGAACCGGTCGCTGCCGCTGCTGGTCGCCCTGCTCGGGTTGATCGCACTGCATCCGTTCCTGATTGTTGCGTACGGCGAGACCGACCGCGTCTTCCCGCTCGCGATCGCGGTGGTGCCGATGCTGGGGGTCGCGGTGCTCGGAGGCTGGCGGCGCGCGCTGCCGCTCGTCGCGATGTTCGTGATCCTGATCGGAACGGCGATCGCCGTCTACGACGCCGACCCCGACGCGATCGCCGGCAGTCCGCTCGAGCTGCTGGCGTTCCTGTACTACCTGTACGCGACGGCGACCATCGGCGCCACGCTGCTGCGGAGCACGGCGCTCATCGACGACCGCGTCTATGGCGGCCTGGCCGTCTACCTGCTCACCGCGTGCATGTACGCGACGCTGCACCGGTTCGTGTCCGCGCGCAACCCCGGCGCCTACTGGTCGACGATCGACGCGAAGCCGATGGGGCTCGGCTGGGACGAGGCGCTCTACTACTCGCTCGTCTCGCTGACGACGGTCGGCTTCGGCGACATCGCACCCCGCAGCTCCTGGGCGCGCGCGGTCACGATGATCGAGTGCGCGACGGGCGTCTTCATGACCGTCGTGTTCATCGCGCGCCTGGCGACGGCGCGTTCCGCGGAGCCCGCCAGGGCGCAATCCGATGGACGCTGATCTGGGGAGGGAGCGGCGGCAGCCGCGACCGCCCATTCACGAGCGCCCGCCGACGAAGTCTGCCGAACGCTGGACGGAGGAGTCGCCTTCGCACGACGCGAAAGGTCGCGGTCACCTGGCCTGCGACTTGAGCCGCGCGAGGTCCGCGCGCATCGCGGCGAGGCGCGGCGCGTGGGCGGGGTCGGCGACCAGGTCGCGCTCCTCGCGTGGGTCGTGCGCGAGGTCGAACAGCTGCTCGACGCCCCAGTCGGGCCACAGGATGTACTTCCACTCGCGCGTGACGACGGCTTCCGACGCGGGGATGAAGTCGCGGCTGGTGAGCATCGCGTGCTCGTAGAGGAACTCGCTGCGCCACGCGGGCGGGCGCGCGTCGAGGTACAGCGGCGCGAGGTCGCGGCCCTGCATCGCGGCCGGCGGCGCGATGCGCGCGGCGGCGAGGATCGTCGGCGCGAGGTCGACGTTGAGCGTGAGCGCGTCGTCGGTCGTGCCGCGCCTCGCGGCGGGCATGCGCGGATCCCACACGATCAGCGGCACGCGGATCGACTCCTCGTACGGGTACCACTTGTCGGCCAGGCCGTGCTCGCCGTGGAAATAGCCGTTGTCGGTGGTGAAGACCACCAGCGTTCGGTCGAGCACGCCCTGCGCGCGCAACTCGTCGAGCACGCGCCCGCAGGCCGCGTCGACCTCGGTCGCGAGGCGGTAGTAGTTCTTCATGGACTCCTGGTAGCGCTCGGGCGTGTCGAAGCGCCATGTCCAGCGGTTGCGGCCCTCGTTGCGCGCGTTGGCGAGGAACGGCGGCAGCGCGCGGAACGCAGCGTCGGTCGCGGTCGGCGGCACGGGAATCGCGACATCGCGGTAGAGCGACATGCTCTCGGGCTGCGGAAGGTACTGCTGCTTGTTGCCATCCTCGGCGTGGGTGGCGAAGAACGCGACCGTCAGGCAGAACGGCGAGCCGGCCGGCCGCGCGCGCAGGAAGCCGATCGCGTCGCGCTCGTTCTTCCGCGTGACATGGATGCGCGTGCCGTCGGGCTGCGCGATCCAGTGCGTGCCGTTCGCGAGCGCCGAGGCGGGCGAGTCGTACTCCGCGGCGGGAAACTTGCCGTTGTGCCACTTGCCGACGTGGCCGACCCAGTAGCCGTGCGCGCGCAGCTGCGCGGGCAAGGTCTCGCTCCACGGCGTCCTGAACATGTCGAACGCGCGGTTGCCGTGGCGCGACATCCACTGGCCCGTGAGCATGCTCGCGCGGCTCACGCCGCAGATCGCGGTGGTGACCGAGTTGTGCGTGAAGCGCACGCCGTCGCGCGCGAGGGCGTCGAGCCGCGGCGTCTGCACGACGGGGTTGCCCGCGCAGCCGAGCGTGTCGTGGCGCCAGTCGTCGGCGTAGAGGAGGACGATGTTGAGCGGCGCCGGATCGACCGCGCCCTTCCGCGTGCCGGAGGCACAGCCGAGCGACATGCCGGCGAACGCTGCAAGCACGAGAACGAGAATCGGTGCGCGCATGGGCGCATTGGACGGCGTGCGCGCGCCGCAGGCAAGCGCGGCCGCGGCGAATCGCACTAGACTGCGCGCATGACCGCACTTCACCACGCAGCGCTCGCCCTCGCCATCCTCGCGCTCGCCGGCTGCGGCGGAGGCGAGGCGGCGCCAGCGCCAGCACCCGCACCTGCGGCCGCAGCGCAACCCGCTCCGGTCGCGGCGGAGGCCGCGCCTCGCGCGGCCTCGGGCGCGGCGCTCCAGTACCCCGCCGTCCTCGCGAAGTTCACCGACGCGATGTGCGAGGACGCCCGGTACCTGGCCTTCAACACGATGGGCGTCTCGCTCAGCGCCTCGCAGGCGAAGGGCACCTGGTCGACGCTCTCCCGCTCGCTCGAGCAGGCGCAGCCGCAGATCGAGGCGCTGCTGCGCGTGGCCGAGACGAAGGACTGCACCTTCGCGCCGGTGACCATCGAGCAGGGCTCGCGCAAGCTGCCGCCCGAGCTCGTCGAGCTCTTCCGCGGCGTGCGCAACGGCGGTGCGATGCTCGCCGCCGACGCGGCGCGCACCTATGTCGCGGGTGATTCGGCCGGCGCGGCGCGCCGTGTCGCGGCGATCGCATCGATGCTCCGCCACATCGCCGACAGCGGGCTACCGAAGGCACCTGACTTCGCGAGCGATCTGCTCAGCCGCCTTGAAATCGTCGTCCCGCCGATGGCGGCAGGCGTCAAGGGAAACACGCTCACGGCCGCCGACCGGGAGACGATCCTCGCGGCGCTGAACGCGCTGAACGCATCGGATCCGTGCGGCGTGGCGGACGGTGCGGTGAACGACGCGTTCGCGACCAAGCAGGCTGCTGCGCTTGCGGCGCTCAACGTGGCACTCGAGAAGGCGCCTGAGGGGATCCCGGGCGGCGCGGGGCGCTAGGCCAGCTCCCAGCGCCGGCGGAGTGCGTCGAGGGCGAGCCTTCTCTTCGGCGGATCGATTCGCCATGCGGGAGTATGCTCGCCGCATGCACCTCCGTCTGTCCGACGACCTCGACCACGACGCGCTGTGGACGATCATCGAGCCCACCGCCCGCGCGGGCGAGACCTGGGCGATCCCGCGCGACTGGACGCGCGACGACGCGCTGCGCTACTGGCGTGCGCCCGCGCACGAGGCCTGGGTCGCCGACCGGGGCGCGCACGGCGCGCGCGATGTGGTGGGCACCTACTTCCTGCGGCCCGCCCAGCTCGGGCCCGGCTCGCATGTCGCGAACGCCGGCTACATGGTCCGCCCCGACGCGTGGGGTGCAGGCGTCGCCGGCGCGATGTGCGACCACTCGATCGCCCGCGCGCGCGAGCGCGGCTTCTCGGCGCTGCAGTTCAACTTCGTCGTCTCGACCAACGCGCGCGCGATCGCGCTGTGGGAGCGCAATGGATTCCGCATCATCGGCCGCTCGCCCGGCGCCTACATGCATGCGACGCTGGGCGCCGTCGACGCGGTGATGATGCACCGCACGCTGTAGGAATCGCTCACGCCTCGCGCAGCGCGGTGCGGCAGTACCACTTGACCGCATCGCTCATGGGCGGCTCGAGCGCGTCGAGCTCGGCATCGGTGCACCAGCGGATCGCGTGGTGCTCCTCGGCGGCGAGCGTCGTGGTGCCCCGCTTCACCCGCGCGAAGTAGATCATCCCGATGTGCTCGTGCGTCTCGCTGATCCGGTGGATGTCGAGGAACCGCGGCGCGATCAGCGCGCGCGTGCCCGGGCCCGTGGTCGGCGGGCGCTCGCCGACGAGCTCGATGTCGAGCCCGCTCTCCTCGCGCGCCTCGCGCAGCGCGGCCTGCTCGGGGTCCTCGTCGAGCTCGATGTGGCCGCCGATCGGCAGCCACTTGTCGAGCTTGCGGTGGTGGATCACGAGGACCTTCCCTTCATGCACGATGAAGATGGCCACGGTGAAGTCGATGAGGTCGTGGATGTGCGGCATGTCAGCCCGCTCCCTTGCCGCGCGCGGGCGGCGTCGTGTGGTCGCCGAAGTACTTCTCGCTGCGGTAGCGGAGCCACAGGCGCAGCTGCTCGGGCACCTGCTCGCGCTCGGCGGGCGAGAGCGCCTCGTACAGCGCCATCGCCTTCGCGCGCTCGCCGCGGCAGGCGGCGTTGCGGTGCGCGTCCCACAGGGTGCGCGCGCGGCGGATGCACGCGCACGCCTCCTTCACGCGCTCGGCGCTGGTCGGGGGGCGGGTGGACGGCTTCTTCTTGGCGGGCATGTGGGCCGTCACTTGGATCAAATCGCCTGCAGGCGGGGCCGTCCGCGTTCGACGGCCGGCACTACGCCATCGACGCCCCGGCGACACACTCGTTCAACCGGCGTGCATGGCACAGGCCGCCGCGTACGCCCGCTCCATTTTTTCACCGATACCACGCTCGTCGAGATACTCGAGCACCCATGCCCGCGCGCGCTCGCCTATGGCGCGATGCTCCTCGGCGGACAGGTTCAGCACGCGCAGCACCTCCCTTGCGACCGCCTCGGGATCCTGCGAGGCGATGTACGCGCCGCCGTGCTCCTTCAACTCGCGCCAGGTGTCGACCAGATCCGTCGTCACCAACGGAGTGGCGCAGGCAAGCGACTCGAACAGCACGAATCCGAAGTTCTCCTGGCTGGTCGGCAGCACAGAGGCCTTGGCGGCCCGGTACAGCGACGCCTTGAGCGTCGGGTCGCCGACGTTCCCGATGAATCTCACCGCATCCCGAAGCCCGAGACGTCCGACTTCCTCGTCGACCAAACTCGCGTACGCAGCATCTTCGCGAGGTCCCGCAACGCACAGCCATGCCGGCCGCTGCTCGCGGATGCGAGGGAGCGCGCGGATCAGGTGGATCAGCCCCTTCTTCGGATGGATGCGACTGATGTACAGCAGCATGTCGCCGGGGATGTCCAGTCCGAACTTCTCGCGCGCGATTGCCGGCTCGGGCAGATGACGGTACACCCGAAGATCCATCGTGCACGGCACCACCACGGTGCGCCCGCGGGGAAACCACTTGATCGACTGCCGAACCTCGTCGGCTGCGGTGCAGTGGACAAACGCCGCCGACTCGAGCATCCGGCGTCCGACGAGCGCAAGGCTGATCCGCTTCTTCAAGGGCTTCTGCGACATCGGCCAGTCGTCGAGGCACCCGTGCAGGCTCACGCAGTACGGCGTGCCGGCCTTTCGACAGAGTGACGCGACGCGCACGAGGAACGGATGCCATGGCTGGTGGATGTGCACCATATCCACCCGGCGAACGAGTTCGAGGAGCCGCGCGGTATCGCGAACGAGCGGCCCCTTGCGCGCGATGGGAAATCCGTCGATCGAATGAACCCTGTCAACGCGGTCGTCCGCCCAGTGCGCGGGCAGGTCTGGCGTGCCATGCGTGAGCAGCATCGACCTGTGGCCCCGCTGATCCATCACGGAAATGAGGTCGTGAAGGGCGCGCGCGACTCCGCCGTCGACAAGCCTGAGCGATTCGGTCACATGGAGGATCTTCATGAGGGGTCCTGAGGAGGCAGCATCGGCGCTTTCGCCTTCCAAACGCCCGAAAGACGCTGCGTGGGAACATAACATACGGGAATGCTCTCCTCCTGCCGTCCGACGACGCCCATCCGGCTGCTCATGCTCTCCCTCGCGACGCTCGCCCTGGCGGCGGGAGCGAGATTTGCGCCCACCATTCCGCGGATCGAACCGTACCTGGAAGCGGCGCGGGGCCGCACGCTCGACGCGATGCGCGCGCGGAAGATCGAACTGCCCGCCGACTTCCTGGCCTGGGTCGACAAGACGCCGATCGTGCGCGACACGGTCTACGGCTGCCGCAAGGACCCGCTGCCGGTGCTGCTCGCGCTGCGGTCGCTCGAGATCGACCTCGGCGAGGACATGGTGCGCCGCGACTACACCCAGCTCGCGCTCGCGTTCGCGCTGCAGGACTCCTACGCCGCGCGCGGCGCGCAGGGCACCGGATGGAACGACGCCGACGGCGCCAAGGCCCCCGAGGCGCTGCCCGACGTGTCGCCCCGCCCGCGGCTCGAGCTGGTGGTTCCCGCCGATCCGCGCACGCCCGTCGACACGAAGTCCACCGCGCGCGCCCTCGACAAGTTCGACCACATCATCAACTTCCTCGAGGACCACGCGCCCATCGAGGTCGAGACCGAGGTCAAGGAGCTGCCGCCGCTCGAGTACGACGACAAGGGCATCGCAAAGCCGCAGGGCAAGGCGGTCACGGTGAAGAAGATGGTCGCGCGGCCGCTGTACGGCGCCGATGTGATCGCATCGGCCGCGCTGCAGGCCGAGTTCAACGCGTACATGGCGGCGCACGGCTTCGCCGATGTGTCGATCGACTGCGGCGACAAGGTCGTCTTCTGGAAGGCGACCGAGATGGTCAACGATCCGGGTCAGAAGAAGCGCATCGCCGACGCGCACGACCTCTTCCACGACGCCTACCGCGCCAAGGGCCGCATGCCCGCCGAGCGCGACCGCGCGCCGACGGCGAGCGAGTCGATGGCGTGGTTCATCCGCAACGACCGGTGGGCGTTCAGCGACGCCGACCGGGCGGCGCGAGGCTGGCCGCGCTTCCCGCTCAACGCGCCGTGGCCCGTGCTCATGATGCTCGCGGCCGACGACCAGCCGCTGCGCGAGCGCGAGGAGATCTGGGCCAGGTTCCGCGACACCGGCGAGTTCCGCACCTACGGCGAATACATCGGCGGCATCGCGCAGCAGTTCGACATGCAGAGCGCGCGCCGCGTGGCGCCGCTCGCCTTCAACTACGGCTCGATCCAGATGATGTGGAAGGACGGCGGCGTGTGCGGCACGATGGGCAACATCGGCGCGCGCACGCACCGCATCGTGGGCACGCCGGCGGCCACCGCGGGGCAGCCCGGGCACTGCGCGCTGGTCGTGATGGGCTACGACGCCAAGACCAAGCAGTACCGCTGCTTCGGCGAGCAGTACGCCACCGGCGGCGACGAGGTCACGAACGTGCACGCGGGCTGGAACTACGACGACGTCGGTGGCCGGCGCGGCATGATCTGGCACCAGACGGTCGCGTGGGGCGTGAACGACGACTTCGATGCCTTCGTCGACGCGCTGGCGATGCGCCGCGTGTGGGACGCGATGCCCGCCGACGAGCAGGCCCGCGAGTGCGTCAAGCTGGTCGACCAGGGCCTCGCGCGCAATCCGTTCGCGATCACGCTGGTGGACGCCGCGATCGCCGCTGCGCCCGACGCCAGGACCGTGCTCGCCGTGCTCGAGGCGTTCAACAGGCGCGCGGACGAGATCGCGAAGGACAAGCAGTACGCGCTCTACCTGACGACGGTGCGCGACCTCGCGCACGCGCGCATCGAGCGGCTGCCCGCGCCCGCGACGCAGGACGAGACCGCGAAGCTGCTCGAGACGCTCGAGCGCCAGGGCTGCACCAACGCCGCGCTGCTCGCCCGCTGCTGGCGCGCGCTCGGCGGCGACGACGAGTTCGTGGCGCGCTGCAAGAGCTCGGTCGAGGCCTACCTCGCGGCGCCCGACCGCACGAAGGACCGGCGCGCGGCGCAGAAGTTCGCGAACCAGGTGCGCGAGCTCGCCAAGCAGGTCAAGGGGCCCGCGAAGCGCAGGTGGGCCGAGCAGATGCTCGGCTACTTCAAGGACAACGAGACCATCACCATCCGCGGCAAGGCGATGGTGGATCCGGCGGTCGAGGAGCTGCGCAAGCTCGCCGCGGTGAAGCCGGCGACGAAGCAGGCGGCGAAGTGAGACCGCGGGTCACGTGAGATCGCGGGTCACGTGAGATCGCGGGTCACGTGAGACCACGGGCCACGTGAGACGACGGGCCACGTGAAACCATGGGCCAGCTGAGACCACGTCGCATTCGCGAGGCAGACGATCGTGGTCAGCGTGATCATGGGTGGGCCCTCGTCATCCAGATGCGATCCCCAAGGCTGCCCCAGCGGCGGCGTCGGAGCGGATCGAGTCGGATGATTGGAAGGCGTCAGCCCAGGGGCACTAGGGAAACAGGCGGGTGCGCGACGTCGGACCATCGATCGCACGCTCCAGCAGTCGGCCGTCGACCCTGCGGTCGAGGCGCTGCGGAAGACGTGGGACCGGTCCCGGCGAAGGCCGAGGGGTGGTCGCGCCCGCTCAGCCGCCGTTTCCCGTGAGGATCCGCACCGACATCAGTCGGCCCGCGCTTGTTTCGCGGTACTTCGTGATCGGATCGTCGGCGAACAGCGTGATGAACCCATCGGTCGGCGCGACGGCACGACCGAGCGGGTCCTGCAGCGCCCACTGCGGGACGCCGTTGATCGCCAGCGAGACGATCTTGGTCGAACCATCGCGACGCAGCGCAATCCGCACCGGAGTTCCGACGGGAACGGTCGCCGCACTCAACGGGCCCGGCGGCGGCATCACGAAGGCCATCTTTTCACTCGCTGGCACGTAGTACAAGCCTGCGTCGAAGGTGAGATTGCTGAAGTCAAGGAGCTTGGCGCCGAGGAAGTCGAAGCCGCCCGTCAGCACGAAGTCCATCTCGATCGTGTAGTCGCTGAGGTCGAGACCCGCGACCGGGATCCGCAGCCCCTGCTGCGGACCAAACGCGTACTCGCCGTTCTTGACGCGACCGCCCATCGAGATGGCGGCGACGCCACTGCCGGCCGAATCGCCGTAGCCCTTGTCGAAGGTCTACTCGCGCACGAGCGACTGGGCGCCCCCGAGCAGGCAGCTGGGAACGACATCGAGCGACGGCGCAACCGTGCCCCACGAGTTGAGCACCACCGTGAGATCGTCGCCGTTGACGACGCCGTCCTCGGTGGCATCCCAGAAGCCCATCGATCCCCACTCGGAGAACAGGCCCGCAAGGTCCGCTCCATCGACCACGCCGTCGAGGTTGCCGTCGGCGAGCGACTTCGGCTCGGAGAGCAGCAGCCGCACGAGTTCGTTCTTGATCGCTTCATACTCGGCCTGCGCGACCGGCGGCAGGGTGTCGTTCAGCGGATCCCACACGCCTGGAGTGCCGTCTCTGCCCTCGATGCCTGGCTCGAGCGGCGGCACCGGCTGCGCGAGCCGGTAGAGCCGCACCGTGCAGTCGTTGGGCGCGAGGCATGCGGGCAGCTGGCTCACCACGAGCTTCCACTCACCGCGCCGCACACCGTACTGCGCGAGCACGGGAGGCTGCGTGATGGCGGAGCTGCCGTTCGGGCACTGGTCCGCCATGTCGGGGGGAAGGAAGCAGTAGTTGGTCCCGCCGCACGCGAAGACCGCGTTCGAAGGGTCCGTCGTGAGCAGGTCGCAGTAGTTCGTGATCGGATACGGCGCCGACTCCGCGCCGCCCAGCCAGCATCCGCCGTTGGCGGCGCACAGCTCGGGATTCGGGATGAGACCGTCGATGACCGTGTTGCCATTCACGCACGGTCCGACGGTGTTCGCGGGGAACACGCCCTGCCGGTACACCGCGAAGTTGAACTCGCGAATCGCGCCCTGCGCGGGATTCGTGAGGAACGGCATCATCGGCAGGCAGTCGATGCGGCGCGAGGGCGTCTCCACCGTGGTCCAGTCGACGCCGGCGGTCTCGCAGAGCAGGCCGAAGAGGTCGACGATGGACACAGTCTCATCGACCGCGCGACCGGGCGCGACGACCTGCGGGCCGGCGATGATGCACGGCGACCGCACGCCGGTCTCGTAGACCGTCTGCTTGGCCTGGGCGAGCGAGAAGGGCGGCAGCACGTTGTAGCCGAGGGTTCCGTTGTCGTTGACGACCAGGATCATCGTGTTGGCGGCAACGAGGTCGCCGAGCACGAATGCGCCGTTGACGCGGCTACCGAGGCCGAGATCGACCAGCATGTTGCCGATCGAGGCGTCGACCGACTCGGCCATGAGCCGGTACTGATTCCGGTAGCCGATCCCGGTGAAGGCACAGGACGCGTCGCTCGCCGCAGGGCCCGTCAGCGACGGCGGCGGCGGCTGGATGGGGGTGTGCGCCGACGAGTGCGTCGAGAAGGCGAGCCACGGCTTGCCGCTCGCGCGCGCCTCTCCGACCCACTCGGCGGTCCGGCGGCTGATGAAGCTCGTGAGGTACTCCCGCTGCGGCTCCTTCGCGCGCCCGGCGGAGGTCGGCGTGGTGGTGGTGCGCGGCCAGACGTAGTACGCGTTGGTTCGCGCGAAGTCGACCGACGAACAGACGCCTTCGGCGCAGGTTGCGGCGAGGGTCCCGTCGGCCTTGAGGAGCGGCGTCGCCCCCATGGCCATCGCCTGCAGCGGATGGACGTTCTCCACGCAGCTTCCGTCGGGGAAGCAGGCTGCGCCGCGCGTGTTCAGGCCACCGATCGTGCCGCAGTCGTAGGTTCCGTCGGCCGCCTGGCCACCGATGGTCGTGTCCACCGACGGCGGGAGATCCCAGTAGCCCTGGTAGAAGTCGAGGCCCAGCGCCGAGTTGGGCGCTTCGTATCCGTAGCCTGGCGCCGTGTTCTCCTCACCGCCGCCGAGGTGGTACTTGCCGAGCATGCCCGAGGTGTATCCCGCTGCCTTGAGCAGCTTGGGCACGGTGACCTCCGACGGATGAAGCTGGTTCGACGGGATCATCGGATCGGTGATCGCCGTCACGACGCCGGTCCGGAAGCCATGGCGTCCGGTGAGCATCGCCGCGCGCGAGGGCGAGCACTCGGGCGTCGCCCAGAAGTTGCGGAAGCTCACACCCTTCGAGGCGATCTCCGCGAGCACGGGCATCGCGGGCGCCTCGGGGGCGGCGTTCCAGTTGAACGGCGGAAACGACATCTGGTCGATGCCGAGGTCGTCGAGCACGATCACGAGGATGTTCGGCGGGGTAGCCGCACCGCCCGCGGCGGTCGGCGAGGCGGGGTACGCAACAGCAGAGCCCGCGAGAACCGCGGTGCACGCGACGATGCCGGAGGCCCGGAAACCACGGATGGCGTTCACTGATCGATAATCCTCTCTGGAAGTCGGCAACGGGACAGGTGCGCCGACGGGCAGCAACCGTGCACCACGATCCCGCGCCTCCAAGCGCATTCGCGACGGAATGTCCGAGATTCGGAAGTTCGAACACCTCTGTAGCCCGTGCGCGTGACAGACCGACCAACAGCGGCGGCGGACCCGAGGCCCGCGACGCCGCGGCGACGGTGAAGTCGGGCGTGTTCTTCGAGACGGGCATCCCCGTGGGCGGCAGGAAGGAAGCCGAGGACCGCGCGAAGTTCAAGGCGCAGGTCGACGAGGCGAAGAAGGCGCGCCAGGCGCAGGCCGCCGCGCCGTCGAAGCCGAGCTGAACGCGCTCACACGACGCGGTCGCTGCACACGCCCGTCGCGGGATCCTTCAGGATCAGCTTGGCGCGGCCGTCGGGCAGCAGTTCGCGCTTGACCACGATCCGGCCGTCGAGCAGCTCGGGAGTCGGTGCGATGCGCGGCGTGGAGCCGCCCGTCCAGTCGAGCTCCACCTTCGCCCAGCCGTGCGTCTCGACCGAGCGGAAGCACGCGTCCATCACCGCGTTCACGATGGAGCCGTCGCGGAAGGTCTCGCGCGGCTCGCGCCCCGCCTCCATCGCGTCGAACATGTCGGTGAACATGTCGACGTAGCCGAGCTCCGCGACCTCGTCGCCCACGGGGAAGAGCCAACCGCTCGCCGTCTCGGCCTTCTCGGCGATGTAGCCGTCGGCCGCGCCCGCGGTGAACATCTCGAAGCCCGTGCGCAGAAAGTGGTTCAGCCAGATCGTGCCGCGCGTGCCCGCGACCTCGTCGCGCAGGTCCATGCCGCCGCGGAAGGTCCACGACACCTCGAACTGCCCCATCGCGCCCGACTCGAAGCGGATGAGCGCGATCGCGTTGTCCTCGGCGGTGATCGGATGGACGAGCGTGTCCTTCCAGCACAGCACCTCGACAGGGCGGTTTCCCTTGCCGACGAAGTTGCGGATGATCTCGATGCAGTGGCAGCCGAGGTCGACGATGCATCCGCCGCCCGCCTGCTTCTCATCCCAGAACCACGCGCTGTGCGGGCCGGGATGCGCCTCGCGCGAGCGCACCCACAGCACATCGCCCACCGCGCCTGCGCGCACCGCCTCGATCGACTTGAGCGTCTTGGGCGTGTAGCAGAGGTCCTCGAGGTAGCCGGCGAACACGCCCGCGCGCTCGACTTCGTCGATCATGCGCCTGGCCTCCGCGGCCGTGCGGCCGAGCGGCTTGGTGCAGAGCACGGCCTTGCCCGCGCGCGCGGCGGCGGCGACGGCCTCCTCGTGCAGGTGGTTCGGCAGCGCGACGACGACGACATCGACCTCGGGATGGCGGATCGCCTCATCGATGCCGGTGGTCGCGCGGGCGATGCCCCATCGGCGCGCGAACGCATCGCCGCGCTCCTGCGTGCGCGAGTAGACGACCGACACCGCGTCGCGGCTGCGCTGGCCGTGCAGCGCCTTGGTGTAGAAATCGGCGATCAGGCCCGTGCCGAGCATGGCGATGCGGTGCGACTTCATGGCGCGGTGATCTCCTGGCGCACGACGATCGGCACGAAGCCGACCTCCATGCCCTTCGGCGGCGTGACGAACAGGTTCGAGTCGAACGACGCGAGCGTGCCCGCGCGCGGCGGCGCGAGGTACTCGCCGTCGATCGGCCACGCGCGGTGCATGCGCTCGATGAGCGACTGCAGCGCGGCGCGCTCGGCGTCGCTGAAGCCGCACTGCGCGAACACGGGCTGGTCGATGAAGCGGTACCAGTGGTAGGTCACGGTCGAGCCGTCGACGAGCTTCGCGGTGAACGGACCGGCGACCGGTCCCGGCTTCGCCCACGCGCCCGCGAGCGGCTCCGCGCTGTAGGGCTCGGGCTTGGCGCTCGGCGACGGGAACTCGCGCTCGCGCAGGCCGAGCGATTCGGGAACTTCGCTGGCGTCGACGGCGACGCGCTTGCCGTCCTTCTCGCCGTCCTTCTCGCCCTGCTTCGCGGCTCCATCGCGGAAATACTGCGGGAAGCGCGCGAAGCCGTCGGCGGAGGGCGCCTTCCACTGCAGCCCGAACGCGCCGTCGTCGAAGATCGTCGGCGTCGCGAGCTCGTGGATGCCGTCGATCTCGCGCTCGTCCTGCCTGTATCCGACGCGGCCCGTCGCGACCTTCGGCCGCACCGTGCCCGCCGCTGCGAACGCGCCCTTCGGCGCCTCGCCGCCGCGGCGCCACGCGAGCACGGCGTCGTACAGCGCGGCCTTCGAGTAGAGCGCCACATCGCGCACCAGCGTCGTGCGGCCCGAGGCGTCGACGGGAAAGCGCAGCTCGGGGATCTTGGTCCACGCCATGCCGGCCTCATCGCGCGCGATGAACTTGGGCACGGTGTTGATCTCCATCGAGCCGTCGACGCGTCCCGACGCGATGCGCGCATCCAGCCCGCGCCCGGCGGCGGGCGGATGGTCGCGCGAGATGCGGCTCCAGCACTCGGGGATGTAGTAGGCGAGCGGACCCTTGAAGTTGGCGGCGTTGAGGAACAGCGTCCAGCTGAACCCGCCCGTCGGCTGCGGCGCGTTGCGCGCGTCGGTGAGCGGCAGCGCCATGTAGGCGTAGCCGAGGAGTTCGCCGCTCGGCGCGCCGCTGAAGGGCAGGCCATCGGGCGGGATCAACAGGCGGTTGCTGATCTGCGCGATGCCGAGGCGATCGTCGGCGAGCGGCCTGCTGTTGTAGAAGAACGACCAGCCGGGCGACGCGACTTCGTTCGTGTAGCAGTCGGTCGTGCCGTTCATGCTGAACTTCGGCGGCCCGTAGTGGAAGCGGTTGCCCGCCCAGTAGCCGAGCCCGCCCTCGAGCGTCTGGAACACCGTGTCGTAGGTGGGCCCGCGCTCCGGCCAGCTGTCGCGCGGCAGCGTGCCGGGCGGGCAGAGCGGCTCGGTGGTGTTGTCGGAGTTGTCGGGCAGGATCCAGGTCGACGGCAGACCGATCTGGAATCCCGCGATCGGCCGCGGGATCAGCGGCCACACCGACGCGTAGAAGCCGGCGCCGTAGTGGAACTCCGCAGGCACGCGCTCGGCGCGGCTGGCGATGTAGCCGTGCAGGCCGCGGCTCGCGAGCTCGGCGTCGACGGGCGGTTGCGCGCGGAGCTCGGGGCCCGCGAGGGTTGCGAGGGCGATCGCCGCGATGTTCACGGCGGAGTGTGTGGCGCGCGTGGGTTCCATGGGATCGACGCACGGTAGTCGATGCGGCGCGGCACCGAGCGGCGGCGCGTCGCCTTCGGGGCGAGTGAACCACGGCACACGCGGCCGCCTTGGGCGCGCGGCCCCGCGGCTCAGCGCGCGCACGCGCCCCACGCGCCCAGCAGCAGCGCGAGGTCGGCGCCCGCGACGATGCCGTCGTCGTCGAGGTCGCAGTCGAGCTTGCCCGCGCCCGCGGTGCCCCACGCGCCGAGGAGCAGCGCGAGGTCGGCGCCGCCGATCTCGCCGTCGCGCGTGATGTCGGCCACGCACGCGGGTGGCGCGGGTGCGGCCGGCGCCGCGAGGCGGAAGCCGATCTTGAAGCTCTGGAAATCCGGCGCCCAGGTGCTCGAGTGCCAGAACGAGATCGACGACCCCGTGAACACGCCTTCGAAGGTCCCGCCGCGCCGCTCGCGGAACAGCGTGGGCGCGCAGTCCATGTCGTTCCACTGGTACGCGTTGCCGCTCTGGTCGAAGGTGCCGTAGTGGCTCGGGCTGCCGCTGAAGGCGCCGACATCGGTCAGGTAGTTCTGCGCAGGGTCGAAGGTCGCGACGCCCGTGACCGCGTAGATCTCGTTCGCGCGGAAGTTCGCCTGGTTCGGCAGCGGGCCGATCGCGTTGCCCGGGCGCACATCGCTCTGCGTGGCGTAGGTGTAGTAGCCGGGAGCGCCGGGGCCACCCTCGGGCCCCACCTTGCGGGGCGAGTAGAACGCGGCCTTGTACCACTCGTGTCCGGTGGGGATGTAGAACGCGGGCGCGGCGCCGGTGTTGGGATTCACCTCGTTGCGGGCGACCGCGGCGCCGGTCGTGCGACCGAGCAGCGTGTACGCGCCATCCTCGGTGGTGGCGGGCGAGGCGGGGCCCGCGGGCTGGCCGTTCGACATCCAGTTGGCGAAGCGCGCGCAGTCGAACCAGCTCACGTACACGATCGGGCGATTCGCGCTGTCGCCGCCGTTGTCCATCACCGTGTAGGCGTACTTGCCCGCCGGACCCGAACGCGCGATGCCCGCGATGTTGAGGTTGGCGGCCATCTGCGTGCTGTACAGGCCGTGCGGATCGCTCCTGGCGACCGCGTTCAGGAACGCGGCGTACTGCCCGATCGTCACGTGGTACTTGCCGATGCGGAACTCGTAGTCGACGCCGCCGCACTGCACGGCGCCGATCTCCTGCACGCGCGTGTCGTGCGCATTGCCGGGATCGCCGACGGTGACGAGTTCGACCACGACCCCGCCGTTGCCCGCGAGGGCTTCGGCGTGTCCGAGGTGGGCGAGCAACAACGCCGCCGCGACGGGGCGGGTGTGTGGGTGGAAGGCCATGGGGGAGGGACTCCGACTGCTCTAAGTCGAGATATTGCAGCGCGTTAAAGCAGAGTCAAGCGGTCCGCGCCGCATCCGTGCCGCACACGCAGATCGCGTCTCCAACGACGCCGTTATGCGGCCCGCTCCGGTCATCGACGCGAACGCGCGCCACCCACCGCGCCTGGCGGGGCGCCGCGCCCTTCGTGCTAGCATCCGCCCCCCCATGGCCACCGCGCAGCTGCCCATCCTCGACTTCGTCGCCCGCAACTACAAGAACTTCAACGCCCGCGCCACGCGCGACGCGATGTTCGCGTACTGGGACCACATCCAGGCCGGCGGCAAGATGTACTGGGCCGTCGCCGGCGCGATGAGCTCGGCGCAGCTCGGCATCAGCCTCGCCCCCGCCATCCGCGCGGGCCTCGTGCACGGCCTCTCGGTCACGGGCGCGAACCTCGAGGAGTCGCTCTTCCGCCTCGTCGCGCACGACTCCTACAAGGACTTCCCCGACTACCGCTACTTCACCAAGAAGGACGACACCAAGATCCTCAAGGACCGGATGCGCCGCGTGACCGACACGAGCATCCCCGAGGACGAGGCGTTCCGCTCGGTCGAGAAGATCCTCGTGCCCATGTGGGAACGCGCGACCAAGAACGGCGAGCGCCGCTTCTGGCACGAGTACTTCTACGAGCTCATCCTGTCGATCCCGAAGTCGAAGTTCGAGGGCAATCCCGACGACTGCTGGCTGCTCGCGGCCGCGAAGGCCAAGCTGCCGATGGTCGTGCCCGGCCACGAGGACTCGACCTTCGGCAACATCTTCGCGTCGCATGTGAAGTTCAACGACTGCAGCGCGAGCATCGTCAAGAGCGGCATCGAGTACATGGCGAACCTCTACGACGACTACAAGGCGCTTTCCAAGGGCAGTACTTCAGGGGGCAAGGGCGTCGGCTTCTTCCAGATCGGCGGCGGCATCGCGGGCGACTTCCCGATCTGCGTCGTGCCGAGCATCAAGTACGACCTGCAGGAGAAGGTTCGTCCGTGGGCGTACTTCTGCCAGATCAGCGATTCGACCACCAGCTACGGCTCGTACTCGGGCGCCACGCCCAACGAGAAGATCACCTGGGACAAGCTCACCGAGGACACGCCGATGTTCGTCGTCGAGAGCGACGCGACCATCGTGGCGCCGATGATGCTGACCGCGCTGCTCGAGGCGAAGGCGAACCCGAAGGCCGCCGACGCGATCATCAAGGCCTCGCGCGCCGAGACGAAGAAGCACCTCGCGAAGGTCCGCGGGGCCTGACCGGGCCGCTCAGGCGCCGGCACCGGCATGGATCCGCGCCGACAGCTGCGCGCGGTTGCTGACGCCCAGCTTCCTGTAGATGCGGCGCGTGTACTCGACGACCGTGTGCGACGAGATGCCAAGCTGCTCCGCGAGCGCGGCCCTCGAGGTGCCGCGGGCGAGCCCACGCGCGATCTCGGCCTCGCGCGCGGTGAGCAGCTGGATCCAGTCGTTCGCCAGGCGCTTCGCGACGGTCGCCGCGACCTGCGCCCCGACGATCTGCAGATTCGGCAAGGGCAGCACCCCGGAGAGCAGCGGATCGACGTTGACGCCCACATGGTGGGTGCACTGATGGTCGGTGCCGGCCGGCGCGCCCTTGAAGCGCTCGCCTGCGCGCGCCAGGAAGTGCGCGAGATTCTGCAGGATCTCCCACAGCTCCTTCAGCTCCGCATCGTTGAACGAGCCGGCATGCATGCTCGACCACGAGAAGTCGCGATCGCCGCGCGCTGCCTCCGGCTTGATCCTGCCCGCGATCTCGCTGCGGCGCTTCTGATCGAACGCGGCATCGAGCCGCGACAGCAGCGCCTGGTCCTCGGGGTCGCCGACCCGGTACTGCACGACGATCGCCTGGCGGGTCACCACCCATCCGATTCCACGCGAACCCCGCGTCGATCGCCTGCGGGCGACCAGGCCGATCCGCTCGAAGGCCGCGAGCGCGGACTCCACGGCCGCGCGCGGCTGG
>CAMBUI010000017.1 GCA_945870915.1 Candidatus Kuenenia stuttgartensis
TGGTGAAGCGGTGACCCTGATGCGGTGAAGCGCCCACGCGATGCGCAGGCCCGACCGCGCGACGGCGGATCTACGAGTCGCGCGCGCCTTCGGTGGTCTTCGCCCGCTTCATCTCGCCAGCCTGCTCCAACTCCGCCTGCCGCAGCGCCGCGAGCCTCGGGAACTCGTCGCGGTACCACGCGAGCCAGCGCTCGCGCTCGTACCCGAGTGGCGGCGCGGGCATGCCCGTGTTGTGCACCACCACGTCCTCGAGCGCGACATGCACCTCGGTGCGGTAGATCTCGACCATCGACTCCATGATGCGCAGCAGGCTTCCTTCGTAGACGGTTCCGATCACCGGCTGGAACGAGGTCGACGAATCCCCGACGATCGGAATCTGGTTCTGCACGTAGTTCCGCGCGGTGCCGATCGCGATCCACGCCTCGTCGCCCTTCTTCGGCTTCGGGGGCGCGTACTGCGCGTTCACCAGCGCCGGGATCAGGCTCGCCGCCGGATGCGACGACGCGATGCTCGCGGCGCGATTGATGTGCAGTTCACGCCCGCTGCCGAGGAGTCGGACGAGCTCGTCGAGCGCAGCCTGCGCAAGTTCGCCGGGAAGCGCATCGGCGGCATGCGCGCGCACCTGGTCGTCGCCGCACACGGCGAACTCGACGAGCTTGGCCTGGCCGAGGTTCGGCTCGGTCGCCATGGCGGCGAACAGCGCGCGCCGGACCGCCGGGTCGCTCGCGATGAAATTCGGCCTCGAGCCCTCGCCGTCAAGGACCTTGAGCGCACACGCGATCTCGACGCGCGACGACAGCGCGCGCAGCGCCTTCACCGCCGCAGCATGCTCCGGGGCGGCCGAAGACTTCCCGAGTCCGCGCGCGACCAGTTCGCGAAGTGCCTGCGCCGTTGCCCGCTCCTCGAGTTCGGCCCGCTCCTGCGGAGCCGCACGCCGTGCACGGTCCATCAGCTCCGAGGCCTGCTTCGTCCTGTACGGCTCGAGCGCAGACGAGAAGCCGCGCGGCTCGACCGCGGGGGGCGTCGCACACATCAACAGCGAGAGCAGGGCGGTCGTGAGCACGGTCATGCCTTTCGTTGCGTTCGGGCGCCCGACGCGCCGGAGGTCGAATATACGGAGCCGCGATGCCGCGGTCGCCGTCATTCCCGCGATTCGGGCGCGATCGGCTACCTTCCCGCGCGTGCCTCCCGCCGAAGATCAACCGCAGCGCTCCGTCCATGACCGGATCGGCGCCGCACCGCTCGCGACCCTCGCCGAGGCGCTCTACCGGCGCATCGATGCCGACCCTCGGCTCCGTCCCATGTTCTCCGCGGACCTGGCCGCGGACAGCGACGCGGTCCGCGACATGCGCGAGTTCCTCACCCAGTTCTTCGGCGGTCCGGCGGACTACTCGGCGCGCAAGGGCCACCCACGGCTCCGCGCCCGCCACATGCGCTTTCCGATCGACCAGGCCGCACGCGACGCGTGGCTCTCGCATGCGCTCGGCGCCCTCGACGACACCCGCGCCGTGCACGAGATCGACGACGCCACCGCACGCGAGATCGCGGCCTACTTCCACCATGCATCCGCGTTCATGGTCAATCACTCCGGCTGATCGACTTCGGTGAGGTACGCCTCGATCTTGTAGGCGTTGGGCGAGAGGCGCAGCTGAATCCTTCCGGCCGCGCCCCGGTTGGGGAAGTCGCCCATCTGCACGATGTGGAGCACCTTGCCGTCGCCGGAATCTCGGCTCACCACGCGCGGCAACGCGATCCCAAGCTCCTTGCACTTCGGCCGGAGTTCCGCCGCTGCGGCCGCGGCGCGCGCTGCGGTGCTGAAGGCACCGACCTGGATCGCGAACCGCACCTTCGCGATGTCGTTGCGGGCGGGTCGATCGTCCTCGGTCACGCGCGCACGCGAGTCGCGCACGACGGGCCCGGGCTTTGTCGGTCGCGGCGACGCGTTCTTGGCGCCCGGATCCTTGACGTTCGGGTCCTTGACGTTCGGGTCCTTGGCATTCGGGTCCTTGGCGCTCGGGCCCTTGGAGTTCGGGTCCTTGGAGTTCGGGTCCTTGGCGGGTGCATCCTTCGCGGGCGCGTCCGGAGCCGCGACTCCGGGAGTCGAGCGCGGAGCCTCCTGCGCCGGCTTCGACGCAAGCGCGCCCGGCTCGCCCGCCGCCTCGCGCTCGGCCGCGGCCAGCCCGCCCATTCCCGCTTCGTCGAAGCAGCGCGCGGCGAAGCTGTGTGCGCGAACGGCCTGCGCGCCCTGCAGGAACGCCGCGGCACGACGGTACGCATGACCCGCCGAATCCCAGTTGCGACGCTCGACCTCGACGCTCGCGAGCGAGATATTCGCCTGTCCGGCAATGAAGCGGTCGGTCGAGGCGACCGCCGCACGGAGCGCGTTCGCCGCAGCCGCGAGGTCGCCAGCCTTGAGCAGCGCGGTGCCCTCGAGGTAGCGCGCCGACTCGCGCTCGACCCCGGCGGCGCGGTCGCCGGCCATGCGCGCAAGCGTCGCCGCCCTTCGGTAGTCGCCCGCCTCGAACGCCGCGACGGCATCCCCCAGCGAACGCGCGACGGCCTGCGCCATCGCCGGCGTCACCCCGACCCACGCGACGACGAGAACAAGCGCGAACAGGATGGGCCGCAGAGCGAAGCGGTGCATTTCGGTACTCTACGCTCCCGCCGCGCCCTCGGAGCCGGCGTATCCCCATACGCGCCACGCCCTGGAGTGACCCCGTGGAACTGCTCTCCTCGATCCGCCGCAACCTGCTCCTCCGTCCACTGCGCAATGTCGTCATCGACGACTTCCGAAGTTGGCGCGGCGTCGACCTCATGGTGGTCGCATGGCACCTCGCACGCGCGATCGAGCGCACCAGCTCGGCGCAACGCATCGGCGTGATGCTCCCGACCTCGGGACTCTTCCCCGCGACCGCCATCGCCGGCTGGACGCTCGGGCGGACCCTCGTCCCGCTGAACTACCTGCTTTCCCGCAACGACCTCGAGTATGTCGCCCGCGACTCGGAGCTCGACGCGATCGTCACCGTCGGCCCGATGCTCGACCTCATCGGCGGCCCGCTGCCGGGTCTCGCCGAGATCCGCCCCGACCGCATGAAGTTCAAGGGGATCCCGCCCGTCCGCCTCTCCAATCCACTGAAGCGCGACGATGTGGCCGTGGTCCTCTACACCTCGGGAACCAGCGGCCGACCCAAGGGTGTCATGCTGACCTGCGGCAACCTCAGCGCAAACGCACGGCAGTGCCAGGAATGGGTCGACTTCGGCGCAAACGACCGGATCCTCGGCGTCCTGCCGCAGTTCCACTCGTTCGGGCTCACCGTGCTCACGCTGCTCCCGCTCGCGACCGGCGCGAGCGCCGTCTACACGGCCCGCTTCGTCCCGCGCAAGCTGGTCGAGCTCGCCCGCGAGCACAAGCCGACGGCGCTCGTCGCCATCCCGTCGATGTACAACGCGCTGCGCCTCCTCAAGGATGCGCCCCACGACTCGTTCGCGTCGCTCCGCTTCGCCGTGTCGGGCGGTGAGCCGCTCCCCGAGGCGGTGTATGACGGCTTCAAGGACAAGTTCGGCATCGAGATCAACGAGGGCTACGGTCTCACCGAGACGGCCCCGGTCACCAACTGGTGCCGTCCGAGCGAGCAGCGGCGCAAGTGCGTCGGCAGGGCGCTTCCCGGGATCGAACAGCGGATCGTCGGACCCGACGGCCGCGTGCTCGGCCCCAACGAGGACGGCGAGGTGCGCATGCGCGGCCCCAACATCATGAAGGGCTACCTCAACCTGCCCGACGAGACGGCCGCGGTCTTCGACGAGCACGGCTTCTTCAAGTCGGGCGACATGGGGCGCCTCGACGAGCAGGGGCTGCTCTCGATCACCGGCCGCATCAAGGAGATGCTCATCATCGGCGGCGAGAATGTCTTCCCGCGCGAGATCGAGGAGGTCCTCAACCGCCACGAGTCGGTCAAGGAGTCCGCCGTGATCGGCATGCCCGACGGGATGCGCGGCGAGGTTGCGCTCGCCTTCGTCGAGCTCAAGGATGGCGCGCGGTTCGACGAGCCGGCCCTCAAGGCCTGGTGCCGCGAGCACATCGCCGGCTTCAAGGTTCCGCGCGACATCCGCGTGGTCAAGGAGCTGCCGCGCAATCCGACCGGCAAGATCATGCGGCGCAAGCTCACGCCGGCCACGCCATCCGAGGCCTGATCGCGCCGCGACCGGTCAGCGAAGGGACAGCGTCAGGGGCAGGGGCCCCAGGAATTCAGCAGCGCCGCGATGTCCTGCGCGTTGGTCGTGCCGTCACCGGTCACGTCACCGCCGGCCTGATCCCAGGCGTTGAGGAGGATGGTGATGTCCTGCGCGTCGACCGCGCCGCTGCCGTTGAGGTCGCCGGCGCAGTCCGGACAGGCGATGGACCCGGCGTCCAGCAACCGCACGGTCGCCTCGCCGCCCTGTCCCGACTTGGGACCCACGCGAAGGTAGTAGCGCTCGCCGCACGCCGCGTCGAACTCGACGCGGCTCGCGTTCACGCCCGCGCAGACCGGCGCGTTGTCGTTGCAGGCGACCTGCACCAGCCCCTTGCAGCTGCCGCGGTAGACCGCCACCACGGTGTCGAACCAGGCGCCGCAGGTCTGCACCTCGAGCACGCCCGTCGACGCGGCGTCGTGGACGAACCACACGTCGCGCGCAAAGGTCGCCGTGGCGCAGGCCGACGGCTGGGCCAGCTCGAGCGACGCGCGGGCGGAGTTGAACACGGATTCGCCGCCGAGCGCGATCGGCGATGCTCCGCTGCAGGTGTCGTTCGCAGGGGGCGCGGCGACACACTGGGTCGCGGCGAGGGCGACGCAGTCCGAGTCCCACGACGCCTCGCAGCAGAACGGATCGCCCGCACACACCGCCGTGCAGCACGAGGGGAGGTTGCAGCCGCCGGTCGGGTGCGGAACGAAGCAGCTCGGGCCGTTCGGCGAGCACGCGACGCAGTTCTGCGCCACGAACAGCTGCAGGGTGTACTTGTTGCTGTTGAGGCAGACGATGTCTCCCCCGCCGAACGCGGGATAGCTGCCGCCCGAGACCACCAGCCGGTAGGCGCCCGCCGGCACGCAGGTCTGTGCCGTGATCGTGTCGACGCAGAGGCTGCTCGCCGCATGGACCACGCTCGTCGTCACCGGCGCGCAGCCGCTGCCGGGCACGAGCGCCGCCCACGCCGAGGGACTCGACGAGAAGCGGAGCTCGACCTTCGCCAGACCGTCGCCGTCCGGATCGGGCAGCGTGATCGCGTAGACATCGACATCGGGGCCGTTCAGCGAGCTCGGCGAGCGACCGAGCGCGCCGATCACCTGCACGCCCGGCTCGAGTGCCTCGGGCTTGCCGCCGAGGGCGACGTAGCACGGATCGTTGTAGCGCTCATCGCACGACTCGACCTCGACGCGGGCGTCGGTCTCGGCATTCGGGATGCACCCGGCCTGGCAGATCTTCTCGGCGGTGAAGACGCAGAGCGCGTCCCACGACTGCGAGCAGCAGGTCGGGTCGATGCTGCACACGGCGTTGCAGCAGCTCGTGTCGTTGCACGCGCCCTGGATGTGCGGAACGAAGCAGCTGTCGGGCGTGATGCCGCAGGTCCCCGGCGTTCCCGGGCACGCGAACCCCGCCGTCTGCGCGCAGGTGCTGTCCCAGGCCGTCGCGCAGCAGAAAGGATCGATGACGCACACCGCGGCACAGCACGAACCCACATCGCAGGACGGGTTGGCGTGCGCGGCAAAGCAGCTGCCGCTCGCGGCGGCACCGCAGTAGCCAACGCACGAGTCGTTCGCGAACGCAACGCAGCCGGCGTCCCACGAGGCGGTGCAGCAGGTCGGGTCGATGGTGCAGACCGCGAGGCAGCACGGCGCGCTGTCGCATCCTCCGGGGCTGTGCACGGTCAGGCAGGACTGCGTGGTCGGGCACTGCGCCACGGCGCCGCTCGTCGGGAGCAGCGCGAGGCAACCGGTCAACGCAAGGAGGGTTTGGAGCACGGACTGCAACATGACCCGCCAAAGGTACGCAGACTCCACGGGAGTGTCGGCGCAACCTTCAGGAATCCGCCCGAATTGCGCTCGCGCAGGAGAGGCAGGTGGCAGGGCGCGTTCGGTCACGTTCTGGACTCGGGCACCACCCTCGGCATGCACGGGCAAAAACAGAGCCCCCGACCCTTGCGGGTCGGGGGCTCATTGGATCGGACCTGATGACTCAGGCGTCGCTGTATGCGGAGGAGTGATTGCCCACTCCGCCGATTACGGGCAGGCGCCCCAACCGTTCAGGATGATGGTGATGTCGGCCGAGCCGACGATACCGTCACCGTTGAGGTCGGGCGACGAGGTGCCCCAGCCGTTCAGCAGGATCGAGAGATCCGCCGAGCCGGTGGTGCCGTCGCCGTTGAGGTCGCTCGGGCAGGCCGGGCCGCAGCTGCCAGCCTGGGTCACCGTGATGGTGCCCGTGCCGAACGCGGTGGCGCTGAACGAACCAACCGAGATGTAGTACGACTTGCCGCAGACCGCGGTGAAGGTCACCTCGGACTGGAGCGTGCCGGCGCAGACGGCCGGAGCACGCGCATCATCGTTGCAGGCAACGAGGGCGCCAGCGCACGAATCCTCGAACACGGCCATCTTCGTATCGAAGAGCGAGCCGCAGAGCGAGATCGTGAGGGTCTGGTCGCCGGTACCCGTGTGCACGTACCAGAGGTCGTTGTACACGTTGGTGTTGCCGAACTTGAGGCAGGCGAGGGTGGTGCCCGTCGCACCGATGGTGCTGAACGGAGTCGTGCCGACCGGGAGGTTGATCGCGGTCGCGCACTCGTCGTTCGCCGGCGGATCAACGGCGCAGCCCGCGCAGCCAGCGATGGCGGCGTTGGCGCAGACCTGATCCCACTGCGTGTCGCAGCAGAAGGCGTCCGCAGCGCAGATCTGCGTGCAGCACGCAGCGTCCTCGCAGAACGGAGTCGTCTGGGCGGTGCAGCACGAGCCGATGCCCGGGTCGCCGCAGCTCGGCGCATCACCCACGAAGGTGATGGTGAGGTCGGTCGCGCCGACGGCGCCACCCCAACCCGCGACGCGGATGGTGTAGGTGGTGCCGGTGACCATAGCGACGTTCAGGCTCGAGGCGAACGCCGCGCAGCCAGCGCCGTCGTCATTGCACGCGAGGAGCAGGCCACCCGCCTCGGGGCAGCTGTCGTAGACCTCGATGCCGGTGTCGAACGGAGTCGCGCCAAGGCAGGTCGACAGGTTGTAGTCGCCGGTCTGGGTCGCGGTGAAGGTGAACCAGACATCCTTGGTGAAGGCGGTGCCACCGAAGCCGCAGCTCGGCGTGGTGACCTCGCTGCCAGCGAAGGTGTTGTCGAACGCATTCGCACCCTCGATGGCGACCGTCGCGTTGGCGCAGAGGTCGTTCACCGGCGGCTCAGCCGCGCAGGGGATGGAGGTCAGGGCGACGGTGTAGGCGTTGCCGGTCGCGCCACCGCAGGGGTAGCCCTCGAAGACGCTCGGGAGAGCGACGACGTAGTAGGTGCCGGCCGCGAGGCAGACGGTCGTCGAGCCGGGGCAGGTGCCCGTGGTCGCCGCGCCGATGATGCCGCCGCAGGCGGTGTCGACGAAGGCCGCGAAGCAGTCCACGCTCGAGTTGATGGTGACGGTGACCTCGGTGCCCTCGGTGAGGGTCAGCGAGTACCAGTCGGTGTCACGGGTTCCGCCGGTCGCCCAGAACTCGCCGGCGATGATGTCGCCGAGAGCGATGGGCTGGGTCGGGCTGCCGCCGGCAGCGTTGTTGCAGCCGCCGTTGAGATCCTCGCCGCAGAGCTCGACCTCGGCGCCGGTGCTCGCGGGAAGTTCGCACGGGACGAACGCCGAGATCTCGACCTGGCCAGCGCCCGCATCGGCGGCGCTGTAGCCACCGATGACGACGTAGTAGGTCACGCCCGCGGTCAGCTCGACTGCATCGATGCGGCTCGAGAAGTTCGCGCAGGAGGCCGGGCCGTCATCGTTGCAGGCAAGCACGCCGTCGGCCGGCGCGCAGGTGTTCATGACCGCGAGACGGGTGTCGAACGGAGCGATGTTGCAGGTCGAGACGGTGTACGCGCCCGACGTAGCCGGGGTGTAGGTGAAGTAGGCCGCGTTGTAGATGAGGTCGTCGCCGAACGCACCCGGATCGCACCAACCGGTGAGGTCGACGATGTTGGTCACGCCCGTCGTGTCGAACGAGTTCAGGCCGTCGACGAGCGCCGGGGCGCCCTTGCAGCCGCCGCCGCCGCCGCCGTTGAGCGACACGGCGAGGGTTCCGCCGCCGACCGGGGTGGTCGCCGAGTAGCCGCCGAGCGCCACGATGTAGGTGGTGCCGGCGGTGAGGTCCACGCCCGCGATGAGGCTGGTGAAGCCGGTGCAGCCAGCGCCGTCATCGTTGCACGCGATCACGCCCGCATTGGGATCGCAGGTGTTCATGACCGCGATCTTGGTGTCGAACGACGCCGTGTTGCAGGTCGAGAAGCGGTACGAGCCGGTCTCGGTCGGGGTGAACGAGAAGTAGTTCGTGTTGAAGATCTGCTGGGTGAACTGCAGCGTGCAGAGACCCGTGAGATCGACGGTCACGGCCGAGGCCGTGTTGGTGAACAGGTTGTCGCCGAGCGTGAGCACGGTCGGGTTGTCGCAACCCGCGCCGCCGCCGCCACCGCCGGTGGGCTCGGAGATGGTCATCGTGCCAGCGCCGATGTTCGCCGCGCCGAAGCCACCGATCACGATCTTGACCGACTGACCGGCGGTCAGGTTGACCGCGGCCTCGCTCTGCAGCGCGCAGAAGTCGTCGTTGCAACCGAGGACGCCACCCGCCGGATCGCAGGTGTTGAGCACCGCGATGCGGGTGTCGAACGCCGCGCCACCGCAGGTGCTGAAGCGGTGCACGCCAGCGGTCGCAGCGGTGAAGGTGAAGAAGTTCACCTTGTAGATGGTGTGGGCAACGGCGCATCCGCCACCGGCCGGCATCGCGAAGTCAACCGCCGAGACCGTGGTGTCGAACGCGTTCGCGCCGACGACGGCCGCAGGGGCCGTGGCGCAGTCCTGGGCCATCGCGGCACCAGTCACGATGGTCGCCGCCATCGCGCTACAGATGAACGTCCACTTCGATCGCATCTTAAATCTCCTTGGACAAGTACTTGCGGCAGGCTGACCTGCCTTGGAACTCACACATCGCGGTCAATAGGGCAACTCCGTACGGCGGAATCGCCCAAGGTACCGTTCTGAACATATCGCCTATCTGGCGCTTGCCAAACGTTATCTGGCAGGAAGTGACAAACAGCGCATGGAGGATTCCCCACCCGACGGTGCGACTGCTATGACCCGAATCCGTCGGCAGTCGGTACAGTCCGCGACCTCGCGATCATGTTGATCCGCGACAAGTTGTCCGTGATGCAGACAGAGGAGTTCGAGATGGCCCTTTCGATTGGCACCGCCGCCCCCGCGTTCAAGCTCCCGTGCAAGCCCGGCGAGGAAGTCGATGTCGCCGCGCTCCTGGGTCGCGAGAAGGTCGTCATCCTGTTCTTCCCGCTCGCGTTCAGCTCGGTGTGCACGGAGGAGATGTGCCACTTCCGCGACCACTGGGGCGAGTGGAACTCCCTCGGATGCAAGGTCTTCGGTGTCTCGATCGACAGCCCGTTCGTCACCGACAAGTTCCGCGCCGAGCTCAACATCCCGTTCCCGATCCTGTCGGACTTCAATAAGACCGTTTCCGCGAGCTACGACGCGCTCCACGCCGACCTGATGGGTCTCAAGGGCGTCACCAAGCGTGCCGCCTACGTGATCGGCACCGACGGTCGCATCGCCTTCGCGTGGGAGGCTGAGATCCCGAAGACGCAGGTTGATTTCGCCGCGGTCAAGGCCGCGGTGCAGTCGGCGAAGTGACCGGAGTCCCGACGGGATCGACCGCACCTTCGACCGCGGCCTGAACGGCCGGCTTTGTCGTTGTGGTCGTCGTTGCCGCCGCACCCGCCCGCAGCCTGAGCACCAGAATGTGCTCCCGCCGCGCCTTGTCGCCCCCCTCGAACACGATCAGCGGCGCTCCGTCGAGCGTCACGGCGATCGCATGTCCGGCAGCGCCGCCCCAGAGCGTTCCGCCTGCCGTCCACGAGACTCCGGAATCCGCGGTCGTCAGCTCCCGGAGCGGGTAGGGGAACCCCGTCTCGGCCTGGGCGATACCGAGCGCCCCGCCTGGACCGGGCAGCAAAGCACCCGCGGTGGCCGCCCCCTCGAAGCCTGCGGACTCGACCCGATTTCCGCCGCGGGCGAGCTCGCGCACCCCGCTCTTCGGGAGTCGAACCAGTGCCGATCCGTCGGGCAGCAGGATGGGCTCGCAGCCGGCGCCCTCCGAGAGATCCGAGATGCCCCAGACTCCATTCATGTCGAGCGCGACGGCGCAGGCGCGCGGCGTGCCGCCGACCAACCGCGTTGCTGCGGCCCGCAGCGCCCCGCCCTCGGCGCGAAGCATCGCGCTCGGGAAGAGCTGCACCGGCGCAGCGGTCGAAGCGACCGGCCCGCGCCGCTCGTAGGTCACACCGTCGGCCGAGTCGAACGCCACCAGCGCGTCGACCAGACGGCGCGCGGCGATGGGCTGCACCAGCAGCTTCCAGGGACGCGCATCGCCCTCGCGATGGCCGAGCACGACGAGGTCAGGCTGCATATCGCCGAGGTCGATCCGATGGGGATCCGAGAGCGCCCCGCCGGAACGCAGGCGCCGCGCATGAAGTGCCGTGGTGGTCGAGCCATCGTCCGCCGTGGTCACCGAGACCGCCATGACGATTGCGTTCGACCCATCGCTCGCGGCCGCTGGATCGCGGTACTCGTCGATGTCGCCGTCGGCGCCCGTGAAGACCGCGAGCGGGCGTGCCTGCGTGGCGTGATCGCCTTCGACCGTGCAGTCGAGCACGCGCATCGCGCCGCCGCCGAGGTCGAAGCCGATGCGCCCGAGCGCGAATCCCTTCATCCCGATCCGACCCATCTCGAAGTCGTTCAGTCGCACGACGAGGGTGCCGTCGAGCCGCTCGATCTCGAGCGCGATCGGCGCTCCAGGTCTCGCCGACGCGGGACGCTCGACCTCGAAGGGGAACCGCCCTCCGCCGAACAGCCGGCCGTTGAGCACCGCGCCCCACTCGGGATCGTCCAGCGCGATCACTCCTCCGTCGAACACGACGCCTGCGCCGCGACCGCCGATGTCCTCGAGCAGCACCGTGGCGCGGAGATGGAAGTCACCCTTGCCGATGCACACGGTCGAATGCTGGCGCAGGCTCCGCAGCGCAGGTGCGACGTCGGTGGTGCCCGTGTTGGGTACCGCCTGCACGCGATCGATGCCGGTGCCGCGGAGGTCGGCGACGTCGGAAGGCTTTCCCGGCGCAAGAATCACGGCCTCGTCCGCGCCGGGCGAGGCGGCGGGGCACGCGGTGTTGAGCGCCGGCGCGACGAGCGCAGCCGACAGCACGAGGATGCGGGTCCAACGCTCCATGGTCTCTTCCCAAGATAGTCGGTTCAGCGCGTTCCGGTCCTGCCGGGACGCCGTCGTTCCGGCGGTCGATGGACGGCACGCCGCAGCGTCGCCCATGCATCCGGCTTACGGCGTGACCGGTCCCCAGGTGTTCAGGATGATCGCGAGGTCCGCCGCGGTCACCACGCCGTCGCCGTCGACATCGCCGATCGGGCCTGCGTTGCCCCAGGCATTCAGCACGACCGAGAGGTCGACGCCATCGACGACACCGTCGCCCGACAGGTCGCCGAGGCCGACATCGACCGTCACGACCTGGACATCCGACGCGGCCCGGCCACATTCGTCGGTCACGGTCCAGGTGATGGTGATCGGGCTGTCGATCCGCTGGAATCCGGCGCCGATGTTGGTCTCGCCGTCGCTGCGCACGAAGGTCAGGTTGAGCGTCGGTCCGCAGCCGGAGGCCGTCACCACGCCGACCGGCGTGAAGAGCGTCATCGATCCGGACGGAGGCGCCGCCGAGATGTCGGGCGGAGCGGTGACCGACGGCCCCGCGCTGATGTTCAGCTCGTTCAGGCTGGCGAGCGCAGGCGTGATCGCAGCGCCGCTCGAGTTGGTCAGCAGGTTGCGGAGCTTCGGATCGCGGCGGAACTGCACGAGCTGCGGAGGCGTGCAGTCGAGCAGCGAATCATGCACCAGGAAGCGAAGCCGCTTGGCGACCACATTGCCGTTGGACGGCGAGTTGGGCGGCGTGATGCCGACCGCGAGGTCGATCTTGCTCAGCGGCGCGCTGTGCACGAAGTAGATCGGCAGGTCGAACGGCGCATCGCCAGGCTCCTCGCCGAGGAAGGTGAGGACGGAACCGTCGTAGCTGATCGCACTCTGCAGGCCGACGACGCTCGGGGCGCCCGGCGCGATCCGCACGTCGACGACGATCTCGCTGCCCACGGAGGTGCAGCGGGGGGTGACCAGCTCGATCGCGGAGCCCCCGGCGAGGCAGTTGCTTCCGATGAACACCGGCAACGCGACAGCGAGCGCACCGAAGGAGGACTTGATGTGGTTCGGGTTCATGTTTAGGTTCCTGGGCAGCCGCCCCACGCCGCGAGCATCGCACCGAGATCCGCGGCGTCGACGACGCCGGAGCCATTGATGTCCGCCGACCCGGCGATTCCCCACTGGTTGAGGAGGATCGCAAGGTCGCTCGAGCCGACCGCGCCGTTGTGGTCGAGGTCCGCAGGGCAAGGCTGCACCTGCGAGACCGTGACGCCGGCGATGGTGCCGGTCACATCGAGCCCGGGCACCGTTCCGTCGTAGACGATGGTGTCGGCCGGGCTGAGCACGGTGTAGTTCGGAAGGATGTTGATGGTGGAGGTGGTGAACGCCGTCCGCACGCGGAAGCGGAAGGTCACGACCTGCACGCCCGTCAGCGGCACCTGCACGGGGTTCCCGAGCGGGGCGAGCGCGTAGTACAGCGCGTTGCCGTCGGCCGGCGGCACGATTTCGTTGATGCCGGTGTAGTCGGCCGCGGGCGTCGGGAAGTACGAGCTCAGCAGCGAGACGCTGCCGGCGGTGGTGAGGCCCACGAGCTGGAGCTGCTTCGGATTCCACTGCAGGATGCAGTCGATCGCGACGAAGCTGGTGCCGACGAGCGACGCGATCTGCTCCTGCGTTGCGCGGAGCTTGATGTCGATCGTCTGGTTGACCGCCACCGGCGTGGTGGGACCGGTCAACGACAGGTTGATCTGCGAGTCTGCGGAGCAGAGCGATGACACGCTGAGCGACGCCACCAGCGCGGCGCACGCCACGCCGAAAGCGTTGGGGATAGACACAGTGTTCCCTGCGGTCATCATTTCTCCTCGCCCGTGCATTCGTCTGTCGTCCGGGTACGCCCTTGACGACATGCACCTGCAGCGATGGAGTGTGCAGCGAAGCCGCGCCTCGGCAACCGCGCCCCCGCGGTTTGGAGGAAATTTGTCCACGCAGACACACCCGAATGCCTCCGCAAGTACCGTTTGTTCGGATTGTTACGAACATCGGACCGGCTATCGGTCCGTGCAGCGGACCTGCCTCCGCAACCCACTACGCTGCGCCGATGTCGAACTCCGATTCGCCCCTCGGCCAGCGCCTTGACCGCAGCCTCGGCCAAAGCCTCAGCCAGAGCCTCGACCCGAACAGCCTCGACCACGACAGGCTGGTTCCCGGCTTCCACGGCGAGCGTTGCGCCTCCTATCTCGCCGGAACCGAGGGGGCGCCACCCCGCGAACTGCTGCTGAAGGCTCTGGGGCTTCTCGAGGCCGAGGCGCCCCGCGCAGCGCTCGACCTCGGGTGCGGTCCGGGCCGCGAGCTCCCCCCGATGATCCGTGCAGGCCTCGCGGTGACCGCCGTCGATCCGTATCCCGGGATGATCGAGCGCAGCCGGGTCCTGCTCGCGAGCCAGTGTCCCGAGGACGCCGCCGGGGTTCAGTTCATCCAGGCAACGCTCGAGGACTGCGCGGCGGACCTTCGTCCAGGTGCGTTTGGGCTGGTGCACGCGGGCTTCGTGCTTCCGTTCGTCCTGCCCGCGCGGTTTCCCGCTGCGTTCGAGGCCCTCTGCGGCGCGATCGCCCCCGGGGGGCTGCTGGTCGCGCAGTTCTTCGGCCCGGACGACGAGTTCATCCGGACCGCCGCGCCGGGAACCATGACCAGCCACACCGCATCGGATGTGGCGCGACTCCTCGAGGGCTTCTCGGTGCTCCACCACGAGGAGGTCAACCGCGAAGGCAACATCGGCCGGGGGCGCGTCAAGTGGTGGCATGTCCACCATGTCATCGCGCGCCGGCGCGCCGACGAGCGCACCTCGAACGCGGGGTAAAAACGACGGAGGCGCCGCCCTCGGGGGAGGCGCCTCCGTCGTCAACAAGCGGGCGAAGGGGATCGAACCCTCGACATTCAGCTTGGAAGGCTGACGCTCTACCGCTGAGCTACGCCCGCAATCCCGCACCAGTCGGGAGCGAGAATATAGCGCATCCCGCCGTCCGCGCCCAATCGCGCCGCCGATTCGGGGGACGCGGCGCTCCAGAAAAGTCGTTACCATCCCGCCCCTTCGCCGACTCGCGTCGGGTGAAGGGGGCCAGGCACCCACGGGCGGAGGATCCCGGGAGGCCGACCCCATCGTTTGAAGAGTCAGAGATACGTATCCATCAGTCCTAGTGGGGCATCGAGCCCCACGCAATAGGAAGACAGCCAATATGCAGACTGCCTTCTCGCGCACGGGCCGAGCGCTTGCCGCCCTCGTCCCCGTCCTCGTGGCTTCCTCGGCGTTCGCCGGCGAAGCAGACCTCAAGCTCCCCGACATCAACTCCGTCGACTTCGGCGGCGGGCTCACCGGCAAGACGCTCATGATGGGCGGCCTGGTGATCTCGGTCCTCGGCGCGCTGTTCGGCCTTGTCCAGTACAAGCAGACCGTCGCGCTCCCCGCCCACAAGTCGATGAAGGCGGTCTCCAACATCATCTGGGAGACCTGCAAGAGCTACATCATCCAGCAGGGCAAGTACCTGTCGGTGCTGTGGATCCTGATCGCCGGCGCGATCATCTTCTACTTCGGCTTCCTCGAGCACAAGTCGCTGCGCGACGTCGTGGTGATCCTGCTCGCGTCGGTGCTCGGCATCCTCGGCAGCTACGGCGTGTCGTGGTTCGGCATCCGCATCAACACCCAGGCCAACTCGCGCGCGGCGTTCGCCTCGCTCAAGGGCTTCCCGCTCCCGGTGCTCAGCATCCCGCTGAAGTCGGGCATGTCGATCGGCATGCTGCTCGTCTCGGTCGAGCTGTTCTTCATGATCTGCATCCTGTGCTTCCTCCCGAAGGAGCTGGTCGGACCGTCGTTCATCGGCTTCGCCATCGGCGAGTCGCTCGGCGCGTCGGCCCTCCGCATCTGCGGCGGCATCTTCACCAAGATCGCCGACATCGGCGCCGACCTGATGAAGATCGTCTTCAAGCTCCCCGAGGACGATCCGAAGAACCCCGGCGTCATCGCCGACTGCACCGGTGACAACGCCGGCGACTCGGTCGGTCCGACCGCGGACGGCTTCGAGACCTACGGCGTGACCGGCGTCGCGCTGATCGCCTTCCTCGCGTACTCGCTCGGCGGCGGCACCGACGAGGCCGGCATGATGTGCGGCAAGCTCATCGTGTGGCTCTTCGCCATGCGCGCGCTCATGATCGTCACCTCGCTCGCGTCCTACTTCATCAACGAGACCATCTCGAAGGCGAAGTACGCGAACCTGAAGGACTTCCACGAGGAGGCTCCGCTCACCTGGCTCGTCTGGATCACCTCGATCCTCTCGATCGTCGTGACGTTCGTCGCCTCGAAGGTCCTGCTCGGCGACATCACCTACAACGGCACCGCGCTCCCGAACCTCTGGTTCGCGCTCAGCATGATCATCAGCTGCGGCACCATCGCCGGCGCGCTCATCCCCGAGTTCACCAAGGTGTTCACCTCGACCACCTCGGGCCACGTCGACGAGGTCGTCAACGCCTCGAAGCAGGGCGGCGCGTCGCTCAACATCCTCTCGGGCTTCGTCGCCGGCAATTTCTCGGCGTTCTGGAAGGGCCTCGTCATCGCCGGCCTCATGGCGATCGGCTGGTACTTCTCGACCTACGCGGATGTCGTCGCGATCATGCCGGAGGCGTACTCGTTCGCCGGCCCGATCTTCGCGTTCGGCCTCATCGCGTTCGGCTTCCTCGGCATGGGTCCGGTCACCATCGCGGTCGACAGCTTCGGCCCGGTGACCGACAACGCCCAGTCGGTCTACGAGCTCTCGCGCATCGAGGCGCAGCCCGGCATCAAGGAGGAGATCAAGCGCGACTTCGGCTTCGATCCCGACTTCGAGAGCGCCAAGTACACGCTCGAGAAGGCCGACGGCGCAGGCAACACCTTCAAGGCGACCGCGAAGCCGGTGCTCATCGGCACCGCCGTCGTCGGCGCCACGACCATGGTGTTCGGCATCATCCTCGCGCTCATCAAGTCGCAGGCGGGGGCCGACGCAACCATCGAGCAGCTCAAGGCGGCGTCGCAGACCGTCATCGCCAAGCTCTCGATCGTGACCCCCGAGGTGCTCCTCGGTCTCCTCATCGGCGGCGCAGTGATCTACTGGTTCACCGGCGCGGCCACCCAGGCCGTCGTGACGGGCGCGTACCGCGCGGTCGTCTTCATCAAGGAGAACATCAACCTCGACAAGACCGAGGCCAGCATCGAGGACGCCAAGAAGGTCGTCGAGATCTGCACCGTCTACGCGCAGAAGGGCATGACGAACATCTTCATGGTCGTCTTCTTCTTCGCGCTGGGCCTGCCGTTCTTCGACCCCTACTTCTTCATCGGTTACCTCGTCGCGATGGCGTTCTTCGGCCTCTACCAGGCCATCTTCATGGCGAACGCCGGCGGCGCCTGGGACAACGCGAAGAAGATCGTCGAGGTCAACCTCCGCGCCAAGGGCACCGACCTGCACGCGGCGACCGTCGTCGGCGACACCGTCGGCGATCCGTTCAAGGACACCTCGTCGGTCGCGCTCAACCCGGTCATCAAGTTCACGACGCTCTTCGGCCTCCTCGCCGTCGAGATCGCGATCGCGATGAAGGATCACCCCGCGAAGCTGTGGATCGGCGTGGTCTGCTCGCTGATCGCGTGCTTCTTCGTCTGGCGCAGCTTCTACGGCATGCGCATCCCGACCGACGCGAAGAAGTGACCGCCGGGGCGAAGCGCCCCCGGACACGGATCGCGAGTCCGATCGAACACGACACGACAGGCCGCCCGAAAGGGCGGCCTGTTTCATGTTCCCGCTCCATGCTCCCGCCGGCTCACTCCGTCGAGCCGCCGCACGGTCCCACGCACGCGTTTGGCCATTCCGCGGGGGACGCGCACGCTGTTCAGCGGAGCGCGTCGTGGGCGAGCCCCGCGTCGGCCGCCAGCTCGAGGAACTTCCTGCTCGGCCGCGCCGTCGCGTCGACCCGTCCGCCGGCGTGGGTGAAACCGAGCGTCCATGCGTGCAGGCCGAGGGCCCGCTCCTCCGACTTGCCGGAAGGGAGCAGTCGCGCGCCCGCCGCGTAGATCGGGTCGCCGGCGACGGGAAAGCCGAGGTGCGCCATGTGCACGCGGATCTGGTGCAGCCGTCCCGTGCGCGGCTCGCACGAGACGAGGGTGTGCGACCCGCTCGTCGCGAGCACCTCGAGGTCGGTGATCGCGGGCCTGCCCGTGCGCGAGGGAACGCTCACCAGTCGCGAGCCTTCGTCGGAGGGGACGCGTCGCTCCTCGAGCGCCAGTTCGATCGACTGCGCTCCGGCGCGCATGCGGCCCTTCACGACCGCGAGGTAGCGCTTGGAGACGGTGCGCGCCTCGAACTGGGCGCGGATCAGGTCGTACCCGTCGGGATCGAGTGCACACGCGACGCAGCCGCTCGTCTGCCGGTCGAGCCGGTGCAGCAGGCCGTAGTCGCGCCGCTCGCCGAGCCTGAGCATCTTCCCTCCGTAGCGGGCGACGAGGCCGTTGATCAGGCTGTCGTCGCGATGGGAGGTCCCGGGCTCGGTCACCATGCCCGGCGCCTTGTTCGCCACCACGACGAAGGCGTCCTCGTGCACGATGTCGAGTCGGAGCCGGTCGTTGGGTTTGGGTTGCGCCACGGCGCGAGTCTACCGTTCGACGCGGAGGGCGGTACGATCGCGCCATGCGCACACTCGGCGTCAACTCCCGTCTCAAGCCGTTCGGAGCGACCATCTTCGCCGAGATGACGGCCCTCGCCGTCAGGTACGACGCGTTCAACCTCGGGCAGGGCGCCCCCGACTTCGATGGACCCGAGTTCGTCAAGGACGCGGCGGTCAAGGCGATCCGCGATGGCCGCGGCCAGTACGCACGCATGACCGGCCTGCCCGAGCTCACCCGCGCGATCACCGAACGGTTCCATCGCACGCACGGCGTGTCCTACGACCCCGAGAAGGACGTCGTCGTCACCTGCGGCGCGACCGAGGCGATCGTCGACTGCATGATGTCGCTGGTCGAGCCCGGCGACGAGGTGCTGATGTTCGAGCCGTTCTACGACTCGTATCCGGCGGCGGTGGCGATGGCAGGGGGCGTGTCGAAGGTCGTGACCCTCGAGGCCCCCGGCTTCCGCATCGACGAAGCGGCGGTGCGCGCCGCGATCTCGCCGCGCACGCGCATCCTGCTCGTCAACAGCCCGCACAATCCGAGCGGCCGCATCCTCGATGCCGCCGAGCGCGCGATCATCGCCCGCGTGGCGAACGAGTTCGACCTCATCGTGATCAGCGACGAGGTCTACGAGGAACTGTGGTACGAGACGCCGCACCGGACGCTCGTCCTCGAGCCCGGGATGTACGAGCGCACCATCGTCCTCGGGAGCCTGGGCAAGAGTTTCTCGCTCACCGGCTGGAAGGTGGGCTGGGCACTCGCGCCCGCTCCGCTCGCCGCCGCCGTACGGTCGGCGCACCAGTTCGCGAGCTTCTGCGCCGCCACGCCGCTGCAGGTCGCCGCGGCCACGGCGCTTGCCGCCCCGGACTCGTACTTCGAGGAGTTCCGTCGCGACTACCGCGCGCGGCGGGACCGCATGGTGGCGGGACTGCGCGCCTGCGGCTTCGGCTGCGAGTCGCCCGAAGGCAGCTACTTCGCCCTCGCCGACCACGCGGCGTTCGGCTTCGCGGACGACTACGCGTTCTGCCGGCACCTGGTCGAGCACGGCGGCGTCGCGGCGATCCCGCCGGGCGCGTTCTACGCCAACAAGGCGAAGGCGAAGTCCCTGGTCCGCTTCGCCTTCTGCAAGAAGGACGCGACCATCGACGGCGCGCTCGAGCGGCTCGCGAAGTACCGGGAACGCTTCCAGCGCGGCGAACTGAACAGTTCGGGGGCCGCACATGCCGCATCCGTTTGAAGCACGCGAAGTCTCCGCCTGGGTCGAGCCGGCGCGCGCCGACCGCGCGATGCGCATCCTCGCCGACCCGAGGCTCTCGCCCACCCGCATCGGAAGCGACGACGCGCGCACCCGGCGGCAACTCGCCGAGCGCTTCGGCGCCGAACCGTTCGACGACCTTCGCCGCCTCGCGGTCGCGACGCCGTCCGCGCTGTGGATCGACCGCGGTACACCGCTCGGCGAACCCGAGCGCGAGGCGCTCGCGAGCGAGGACATCGCGATCATCGCGGGCGCATGCACGCTGCCGTTCCTGATCGCGGTGCCGCAGTGCGAGACTGCGCCGAGCTTCCGCCGCATGCAGACCGGGCGCGCCCTGCTCGGCGTCGCGGAGGCCTTCGGGCGCGTCGATGTCTTCCAGGCCGCGGTCGCGGTTCCGAACGAGCACCACCTCGCCGAGGGCCTGCGCGTCGCCGCCGCCGCCGCGCTGGCCGTGCTCGGGCCGATCGATCAGGTGACGGCGTTCGGCATGCGCGAGGGCACGATGACGGCGAGCGTCGTCGGGCAGCGCGGGCTCGGAACACTCGCGGTCGGCACCGGCACCGACGCCACGAGCTTCACGCTTGTCGGCGACGGAGGACTTGCGACCGTCGCGTCGGCGCTGGTCGCCTGGAGGCGTCGCGACGGCAGCTGGGTCGAGGAGACCCGCCTGCCGACCGACGGCGACGAGCCTTCCATCGAGACGATCATCGAGGCCGAGAAGCCCACGATGCGCGGCCGCAGCGCACTCGACGACGCGCATCGGCGCACGCGGCTCCGCATCGCGGCACTCTCCGACACCATCAGGCTCTCCGCGCGCACAGCGCACAGCGAGAGCGTCGAGGCGATGCTGCGTGGTTTCGGCGTGGATCCGGTCGATCTCTCGGCGATCGAATGAGCGAACCGGTCGCCGTGCGGAGCGGAGTCATGTGCCTCGCGAGGACGCAGCGTCGCGACGGTTGTCGCCGACGGGACATGCTCCCGCCTCACGCACAGCGCCTGCAGGCGTGATGGCACGCAGCGCGCCACCACGATCGCAACGACACACCGCGCGCATCGAATGCAGGGGCGAGGTGCACGGGCAGACCGTCGAAAAAAAGGTGAGGCCGCGCAATGCGCGGCCTCGAACACAGTGCGGGTCGGCGGGGCGCTTCCGAGCATGCTCGGGAGGGCGCAGCGCCAACGATCACGCGTTGATGGAAAGCACCTCGATGCGGGTGTAGTGCTGCTTGTGGCCGATCGTCTTGCGATAGCCCTTGCGGCGCTTGTACTTGCCGACAAGCACCTTGGGGCCGTCGGCTTCGCCGAGGACCTTCGCGGTGACCGTGGCACCCGAGAGGTAGGGGAGACCGATCTTGGCGGCCGAACCGCCGGCGACGTCGCCGACCGCGAGAACCCGGTCAAAGGTGATGGTGGAGCCGTCTTCGGCGTCACGGAGGTCGATGTCTACGACATCGCCCTTCTGGAGCTTGATCTGGGTACCGCTGTCTTCGATGATGGCGTACATGTCTTGATTCCTTGCGACCCCGAGGCGCTCGGGGGCGAACGGAGGAGCATACCAAATCCGTGCGAATGCTCAAGTCCCTCGGCGGGTGGATCAGTGGGGGCCGATATAGTGACCCGGCGTACCGGAACGGTCGCCCGCTTCCGCCTCGGCGGGACGGGAGGAAAGTCCGAGCACGGAAGGACAAGGTGGTGGGTAACGCCCACCGGCCCGCTGCAGGGTCAGGGACAGTGCCACAGAAAACAGACCGCCGGGTCCGAAAGGGCTCGGTAAGGGTGAAACGGTGCGGTAAGAGCGCACCGCCCGGCCGGTGACGGACGGGGCACGGCAAACCCCACCTCGTGCAAGTGCAAGCAGTTCCGCCCCGCCAGCGACCCTGGTTTGGCAGCCGTGGTCCGCGGCATGGAACAGGTAGCGCGCTCGAGCCCCCGGGCAACCGTGGGCCTAGAGAAATGGCCGTTGCCGACCGCGCAAGCGGCTCGGGACAGAACTCGGCTTAGCGGTATGCGCAGCAATGGGCGACCCGTCCGACGAGGGCGGGTCGCCCACCTTTTGCCTGCATCATCCCTGGTCATTCCTGGTCATTCCTGGTCAACTCCGGGCCCGCGGAGCCGGTGGCCACACCAGGTCGGGTCGCGTCCCGCGGGCGCATACCACCGATTGGGCGGGTAGCCGCAGAGGGGAGTGTCGCTGCTCAGGGAAGAAGTTTGGGTTTTTCGCTTGTCTTGTGCGCGCGAGCCGCCAAGATACGCCTCCTTCAGGGCAGGTTGCCTTGACTCAGTCGCCGAGTTGGCGTCATCGCGGCACTCGCAAGGCAGCGGCCGCGGCTGCACACCTGACGGAACCGACCCCCCGCACCGTCCCGCGGATGGTCATCGGATCCGGCCAGGCAGGTCAGGCAGGGAGCGTGCGTCAGACGCCAGGTTAGACGCCAGGTTGGGTTGATACGCCTCAGATCGGTGGGCTCGGGAGCCGGAGCGCTCGGTGTTTCAGGCTTCGGGAGTTCATGCTTCGGGAGTTCATGCTGCTGGAGTTCATGCTGCTGGAGTTCATGCTTCGGCAGCGCACTCACCACTGAACAACCGAAAGCGGATGCATCAGGCATCGGGGCTTCAGGCAACGCTTCACGCACGCACCAGTACAGAACGCACAGCAGGACGCGAAAGCACAACGCAATGCACGACGCAATGCACAACGAAGGTCACGACATGAATTACGCCTCCAACGGTAGCGGCGGCGCCGGTCAGATTCCGTTCTCGAGCTCCGGCTCTTCCTCGGGCAGCCCCGGTGCTTCCGGCACCGGCGCGCCGTCGAAGGCTTCCAGCCTCCAGAACTACCACATGCTCGCCTTCCGCAAGGCGCTGCACCCCGAGTTCTTCGGCATCGAGGGCCGCCAGCGCGTGCAGCACGGCGACTACGAGACCGAGGCCTGGATCTTCCGCGGCGGACACAGCCTGCGGTTCACCCTCAACGGCTTCTGCATGTCGGAGATCGTCGTCGAGCACATCGACCAGATCCCCGACCGCGGGCTCATCGCGGCCCTTCCGTGCGCCGGCGAGCGCGACTTCGAGGAGAAGGTCGCCGAGAACCTCGTCTACATGACCACCATGCAGACCGAGACGCTCTCCGACCACCTCTATCTCGGCACCTACAAGGAGATGATGCAGCACGCGCGCGAGAACGACTCGCTCTTCGCGGCGTGGACCGATGCCGCCGGGAAGCCGAACCTGTCGCTCATCGACGTGCAGCACTTCCGTCACGAGGTGCACGTGCAGGGCTACCACATGCGTTCCGACTGCGGACTCGTGCTGCGCACGCAGTCGATGATCCAGGTCGTTGCGCCGAAGGCGTCGAAGGGCGCCAAGGCCGACGCGAAGGGCGACACGAAGTCGGACTCGAAGTCCCGCTCCGGAACCAGCGCCCAGCGCAAGCGCTGATCGCCACGGATCCCACCGTTATGACGAACCTCCTCCGTCGCGGCAGGCTTGAGGTCGAGACCGACCTCCTCCTCGGCGCGGAGGAGGTTCTGCTTCCAGCGGGGGTCGTGCTTCGCGCGGGCGCGCCGGCCGATGCCGTTCCAGCCGCGCGCTCGTCACCCGCGGTGACCGGGCACGCCTCGTCGCCTGCACCAGCCGGTTCCGCATGGTCGGTTTCGCCGGCAGCAGCACCCGCAGCTCGCGGTGGCTTCGATGCGGCGCTG
>CAMBUI010000018.1 GCA_945870915.1 Candidatus Kuenenia stuttgartensis
CGGGCGCGATGCGCGACGCTTCGATCGCGTCGAACGCAAGTGGGTCGGCTTCGGCGAACGGCATCTCAACCGCGACCTGCGGTCCGAGCGGCAGGTTCCGCGACGGAGAGCGTGCGATGAGTTCTTCGCACGCGGGCGAGACGAGATACGCGGCCACGCGCGACGCCGCCTCGCGCCCCTCCGCGGAGGACGAGGCGGGTCCGCCCGCGACGAGCGCCACCGTGTTCGGGACCAGCATGGTGCCGCCGCCGGCCACGCCCGCCGCGAGCGTTCGCGGGAGATGCATCCGCAGCGGCAGCCCGCGCGCGATCGCGGCCAGTGCATCGTCGGAATCCGTGAGGCCGTACGCCGACTCGCCGGTCGCAACCGCCTCGACGGTGGCGGCGTTCCCGCCGGTGAGGACACGCACGCCGTTCGCGCGCATGCCGTCGAGCCAATCGTCGAACCGCGGGGCGTGAAGCCCCCGGACTTCGGAAGCACGGGCCTCAGCACCCGAACCCTCGAGACCCGACGCCCGCGCCCGATCCCACGCGAGCTTGAGCGCGGCGAAGTGCCCGTTGGTGGTGCCAAACCGCGGATCAGCCACCGCGATCGCCGACGCAGATCCGCGCGGCAGCGAGGGCCGCGCGAGATCGCCCCAGCACTCGACCGCAGCACCGTCGATGCGCGTGACGACCACCCGCGCCCGCGCCGCGAACGCGAGCCACCGCCTCGCGGGATCGCGATGCGCCGCCGGCCACGCCGACCACACGGCCTCGGGCAGTTCCACAAGCAGCCCTTCCGCCGCGAGCCTGGTGACCGCGAGCCCCTCGGAGCTCCAGAACAGATCGCACCGCGGCCGGTCGCGCTCGGCGCGGATGCGCGACTCGAGCCCGGTCGTCTTGGTGGCCTCGGTATCGAAGACGGCATCGATCACCACGCCGGTTGCCGCGGTGCACGCGGCGATCACCTCGCGGGCGAGGACATCGTCGGCGGAGATGTAGGCGACGACGCGCCGCGCGCCGCGTGCGTCGGCGGAGACGTCACCCCGCGCGTCGGCCGTCGGGCGCCCGTCGACCGAATCGCCGCCACCGCACCCGGCGAGCCACGGCGCTGCGGCGACGGCGACCAGCGCGCCACCCGCGCGGAGGCAGATCTCGCGTCGCGAGAGACCATCGTTCGAGCCTGTCATCGATCTCGTCATGATGCGGAGCATCCAGCAGGTCGGCGCCGGGAGGCCGTCGTGGTCACACCGTCGTCACTTCGGCGATGCGGGCGTGGGCGCCGGGGCGGGCGCCGGGGTGGGCGTCGGGGTGGGCGTCGGCGCGGGCGCCGCACCAGCGGGAGCCCCCTGGGTCTGCGAGGAACCGCCCGACGACGCTGCCCCGCCGGACTTCTTCGCGAGCTCGCGGCGCATGGTGCCGAAGTAGTGCTTGTAGGTCTCCTCGAGATGCGCTGAGGTCGGGTCGTCGCTGACCGCCGCGCCATTGCCACCGTCGATCGCGTCGCCGACGGTGCCGCTCGGGATCACGCTCTCGCCGACCTCGGGATTCGGATTCTCGATGAGCTGCCTGGCGATGATGTCGCCGCCGGCGTTCTTCGACTTGGCCTTCTCGGTCTTGGTTCCGGTGGGGGTCTTGGACTTGCCGGTGTTGCCGCCCTGCGCGCGGCCACCGCTCTGTCCACGCTGCTGCCCCTGTCCCATGCTCTGCGGGGGCGACTGGCCGCTGCCGGGGTTGTTGCAGGCGCCACCCTTGGACATGCCCTCGCCGAGCGACTGCGACTCCTGGTCGGTCATGTTCGACAGCGCCTCGGCCTCCTGGAGCATCTGCTCGGTGACCTCGAGTTCGCTGAGCATCTCCCCGAGTTCGGCGAGCGAGGGTTCGGCACCGCCGGCCCCCTGCTCTCCACCCTGCTCACCACCTTGCTCGCCGCCGGACTGTGGATCGCCCTGTTGCTGTTGCTGCTGGCCCTGCTCTCCGCCCTGCTGTCCGCCTTGCTGCGACTGCTGGCCGCCCTGCTGCGACTGTTGGCCGCCTTGCTGCTGCTGCTGCGACTGCTGACCACCCTGCTGTTGCTGCTGACCGCCCTGCTGCTGTTGCTGGCCGCCCTGCTGCTGTTGCTGCTGCGACTGCTGCTGCGATTGCTGGCCACCTTGCTGCTGCTGCTGCTGGCCGCCCTGAGGCTGCTTCGGCGTCGCCGACTGCTTCTGCTGCTGGGACGCCTTCTTGGCGGCGTTGGCGAACTTCTTGAGGGCCTGCTGGCTGTTCTTCGCGGCGGCGGCGGCCTTCTTCAGCTCCTCGCGCTGCTGATCGGAGAGCCCCTGCGCCTGCTCGATCGCGCGCTTGAGCGCCTCGGGGTTGCCCGCGAGCTGCCCGTCGAGACCCGCCTTCTCGAGGGCGTCCTTCATCGACTGCTGCTTCTCGGCGAGGTTCTCGAGCGACTTGGCCATGTTCTCGAGCGACGCCTTCACGGCGTCCTTCTCGGCGTCGGACATCGCGCCCGACTCCATCTTCTTGGCGAGTTCGGCGAGTTCCTGCCGCGCGTCGCCGAAGTCGCCCTTGGAGAGGGCCTCGGTGAGCCTCGCGGTCTCGCCCTCGGTCGACTTGAGGTCGGACAGGTCGCGCTTGAGCGCCTCGTTGGTGCGCGCGCTCTCGCCCTTGCGGACCTCGTCGAGCTTCTTCTGCACCTCCGACATGCGCCGGATCGCCTCGCGCCGCTCGTCGCTCGACTCGCCGGCCTCGCCCCCCACCTTGGGGTCGGCGTTCTTGGCGAGGCCCTTCATCGCGTCCTTCACATCCTGAGGCAGCGCCTTGGAGCCCTCGATCTCCTTCTGCACGCGCTCGAGCGAATCCTCGACGAGCTGCTTCTCGGTGAGGGCGACCGGAGTCGACTGGGGTTCGTCGACGGGCCACTCGTAGGCGGGGATGTAGACCTGCGCCGCCACCGCGAGCGCGAGCAACGCGGGAGCCCAGAACGCGTGTGCGCCGAGCCGGATCGGGAACGCCGCACGCACGCGCGACGGGAGCGCGGGATCGGACGCCTTCTCGACCGCGTCGGCGATCGCGGCGCGCGCGTAGGCATCGGAGGAGCGCTCGAGGGCGAGTGCGGTCGTGAGGCGCTCATCGAGACGGAGCCTCTCATCGATGCGGAGCGCGAGCGTCGCGTCGGACGGAGCCGTGCGGTGACGGATCGCGTAGACGATCGCGGTCGCGATGAGGAGCGCGGCACCGACCAGCCCTGCGAAGAGCAGCGACGCCCGCGACGCGGACGCGGCATCCAGCGGCTCGCCGGCGCCCGGGGTCGACTGGACGTCCCACGCCGCGCCCGGCACCAGCTTGATGGCAAGCACCGCGAGGACCGCGACGATTGCCGCAGCGACCAGGCCGGCCGCGAGTGCGTCGAGGATGCCGGCCAGCCTGAGCTGGCGACGGGCGATGGAGATGATGCTGCGGATTCGGTCCATGGTGGTCGGATCCTGATGGTGGTGTCGTGATGCGTGCCCTGATGCGTGCCCTGATGCGTGTCCTGACGCGCGCCCTGACGCGCGCCTTGATCTCTGCCTCAACGCCTGCCTTGCCCCGCACGGAACCACGCCCCTGGAATCGGCGCATCATACCCCTCGATGCGCGCCGACCCGATTTCGATGCACATTTACCCGCAGATATTCGATCCGTCCTCCGCGTAGTCTGTGCTGCTCCGAAGGCGCCCGGTCGGCGCTCCGCCGAACGCGCCCCGACGAAGCAACCCGGCGCACGCACCCTCCCAAAGCACCCCGAACCGCATGGACCCGAACGACCACGTCTGCCTCTGCTTCCACGTGTCGCTTCGGAAGATCGCGAACTTCATCGCCCGCGAGCAGCCGAGGGTCCCCAGCCAGATCTCGGAATGCCTCGGGGCGGGAACCGGCTGCCAGTGGTGCGTGCCGTTCCTGCGGAAGCTCCACCAGCTCCACCTCGAGGGGGAGCCGATGGATCTTCCCGTCTCGCCCGAGGAGTACGCGAAGCGCCGCGCGCGGTACCGCAAGACCGGCGACCGCGACGGGCTTCCGGAGCCGGGACCTGCCGCCGACGGCCCGAACGCCGACGATGCACCCCAGCGCTGACCTGCCTGCGAATCGCCGCCGTCACGACATCCGAGCGCATCCGAGTGCACTCGAGTGCACTCGAGCGCACTCGAGCACCACTCACGCCGCCGCGCCGGCGCGGTTGATGCGGCGCAGCTCGAGCGCGCGGATCGCGTGGCCGAGCTCGGCCTGCGGCTCGTTGAAGCGGAGTCCGATCTCGGAGTGGCCGGGCTGGCGCGCGTCCATCACGTGCGCGACGGTGGTGCGCGCATGGATCGGCGGAAGGATCGCGGGGAACTCCGCCCGCACGATCACCGATTCGTCGGGGCGCAGGAGCGTGTGCAGGTCGACGCGCACGCACATGCCGCCCTCGGAGATGTCGACGACGATCCCCTCGCCGATCGCCGCGAGCGTGTTCGGCCGCAGCAGCACCGCCTTGGGCGCGAGGTCGAACGCGACGGGGATCCGGTGCAGGCCCCGCCGCTCCTCGTGCATGAGCACGGAGGGGAGGCTCACGCGGTAGCCGTAGCGCCGCGTCGCGCCCTCGCCCGAGACCCAGCGGCCGAGCACCTCGACCTCGCCGTGGTGGAAGCCCTTCTCGGCCGCGATCGAGAGGTGCATGCGCTCGCCGGCGACCAGCTCCTTGCGGGTGGCGCCCTCGAACGGACGGCTGATCACGAGCGCCTCGGCCTCGAGTTCGACCACATGCCCCGAAAGCGGGCTCGGCAGCGCGACGCCATCGACGGTGCCGATGCCAATGGACGACGAGCGACCGGCGGCCTGGCTGAGGATCGACCGGATCGATGCCTCCTCGCCGCCGTCGTAGCCAAGCAACGCCGCGATGCTGCGGAACCACAGCCTCATGGAGGGGCCATCGGCGGTCGGCCCGATGGACTTCAGCCGCCCCCCGCGGGGATTTCGGGAAACTCTCGGACGCCCCATGCCCGACAGGACTGCCCGACAGGACTGCCCGACAGGACTGCGCGACCGGACTGCAGGCAGGACAGGCTGGTGCGACGGACCGAAGACAGGACAGGCTGGTGCGACCGCGTCCGCCCCGAATGGTCGCCTGAGGCTGGATTTCGGCGGCGGCGCATGCCGATCCCTTGCCGTTGAGACTGAGTCGCAATACGATTCCAGCCCCGATGGCCGCGACCATGACCGACCCCAAGCCACCGCGCCCCGCTCCCGAGGCATCGCCGATTCGGCTTCCGCTGACCCAGCTGAAGCGCGGCGACCGGGCGCTGGTCGCCGACTCGTCGCTGTCGGATGAGGACCGCGCCATCCTGCGGGCGATGGGCCTCGACGAAAGCTGCGCGTTCACCGTGTGCCGCGCGGGCTCCGGCGGCCCGTGCATCATCCAGATCGACGCCACCCGCCTCGGTCTCTCGCCCGACCTCGCGCGACGCATCCTGACCCGCCCCTGCGACTGCTCGGACACGGGCCACTGCGCGGCGGAGCAGCCGCGCGACGCGTCCTGATTCCGCACACCACCGCCGATCCCACCACATCGGATGAGCGACACCCCGCACATCGACGCCGTGACCGCCGACGCGCCCGCCCGGGCCACGCCGACCGTGCCGACGCGCGTCGCCATGGTCGGCAACCCGAATGTCGGGAAGACCTCGCTCTTCAACCGCATGTGCGGCGTGCGCGCGAAGACCGCGAACTTCGCCGGCTCGACGGTCGAGGCGCGCGTCGGAACCTGCGTTGCCGACGGCGCGGTGCTCGAGATCGTCGACCTTCCCGGCGTCTACGCGATCGACCTCGAGTTGCCCGAATCGCGCCTGTGCCGCGACTGCCTCGCGGGGCGGCTCGCCGGATGCATGCCCGACGCGCTGCTCGTGGTGATCGACGCCACCAACATGCAGCGCGGACTGCGGCTGTTCCGTTCGGTCGCGGCGAGCGGACGACCGGTCGCGGTCGCGCTGACCATGACCGACCTCGCGCGCGCCCGCGGGCTTTCGGTCGATGCGCAGCGCCTGTCGGTCGCGCTCGGCGTGCCCTGCGCCGTGGCGAACGGCCGCGAGGGCACGGGCATCGGGCCGCTGGTCGCCGCGATCCACGCCGCCCGCGAGGTGCCGCCGACCGTGGTCGCCGCGGGCCTGCGCCCGCAGTGGAGCGACGAGACGATCGCGACCAGCATCGGCGGACCCAACACGCTCGGCACCGACCACGACCGGCTCACCGACCGGCTCGACGCCGCCTTCACCCATCCGCTGCTCGGCGGCGCGGTGTTCCTCGGCGCGATGGCGCTGATGTTCCTCGCGATCTTCCGGCTCGCGGAGCTCCCGATGACCCTCATCGAGGACGGCTTCGCGTGGCTCGGTGCGACGCTGTCGGAGACGCTCCCCGCCGGCGCGCTCACCAGCCTGCTCGTCGACGGCATCGTCGGCGGCGTGGCGGGCACGGTGGTGTTCCTGCCGCAGATCTGCCTGCTCTTCTTCCTGCTCGCGCTGCTCGAGGACACGGGCTACCTCGCGCGCGCCGCGTTCGTGATGGACCGGATCATGTGCCGGTTCGGACTGCCGGGACAGGCGTTCGTGCCGCTCCTCTCGAGCCACGCGTGCGCGCTGCCCGGCATCATGAGCGCGCGGCTGATCCCCGATCCGAAGGACCGGCTGGCGACGATCCTGGTCGCGCCGTTCATGAGCTGCTCGGCGCGCGTGGGCGTGTACGTGCTGCTCGTCACCATCCTGTTCCCGCACTCGGGGCTGCTCGCGGGGCTCGCGTTCGCGGGCTGTTACGCGCTCGGCGCGGTGGCGGCGCTGGTCACGGCGGCGATCTTCCGCAGGACGATCCTGCGCGGGAAGAGCCGCCCGATGGTGCTCGAGCTGCCCCCCTACCGCCTGCCCGACATCCGCAGCGCGCTGCTCTCGACCTACGACCGCGCGCTCGTGTTCCTCCGCAACGCGGGCACGGTGATCCTCGCGATCTGCGTGGTGATGTGGTGGATCTCGGCGTATCCGAAGGCCGCGATGCCCGCGGAGGCGGTGGCGCTCGAGGCACGCGCGGCGGCGATCGAGGCACAGGCCGAGGCGGCTGCCGGTTCGCAGGACTCCGACCCGCAGGCCACCGCCGAATCGCTCCGCGCCGAGGCCGGAACCATCGCCGCACGCGCCCAGCAGGAGCAGTCGTTCGCCGGCCGGATCGGCGGCGCGATGCAGCCGCTGTTCGCGCCGCTCGGCCTCGATGACCGGCTCACGGTCGCGGTCATGACCAGCTTCCTCGCGCGCGAGGTGTTCCGCAGCACGGTCACGGTGCTGGTCGGACAGGGCGACTCCGACGACGACACCAAGGTCGCCGACGAGCTCGCGCAGGCCACCCGCGCCGACGGGACGCGCCTCCTCGACGCGCCGACGAGCGCGGGACTCCTGGTGTTCTACGTGCTCGCGATGCAGTGCCTGCCCACGCTCGCGGTCACGCGCCGCGAGACGGGATCCTGGAAGTGGGCGGCGCTCCAGTTCGGTTGGATGAGCGCGGTGGCGTACCTGTGCGCGTGGCTCGCGCGCGTCCTCGTGATCGCGTTCGGAGGTGGCGGATGATCCAGGCTTCGCTGGCTACGACCCCGGCTTCGCTGGCTACACCCCTGGCTTCGCTGGCTACACCCTTGGCGTCGCTCCCCGTCGACGACTGGCAGTTCTGGGTGGCGACCGCGCTCGCCGCGGGCTGCGTGTGGCTGGTCCTGAAGCCGCTGCTGCCGAGGCGCGCGAAGTCGTCGAAGCCGGCCGCGTGCCCGGGATGCCCGAGCGGCGATGCCGCGCAGGGCGCGCCGCGCGCCAAGCATGTCGACCTCACCATCGGCGGCAAGCGCGTCAAGCCCTGAGCACGCGGGGCCGTGCGGCCCGCGCGCTAGAACCGCAGGTGCGCCGCGCGGTCCGGCGGCGGCGCGAGGTTCATGATCGCCCGCGCGAGCACCAGGTCGTCGGGCGAGGTGATCTTGAGGTTGCGCGGATCGCCCTCGACCACGAGCACCGGCTCGCCGAGGCGCTCGATCACGCTCGCGTCGTCGGTGGTGCCCGAGAGGTCGACGGTCGCGTAGGCGCGCCGCAGCAGCGCGGCGTCGAACACCTGCGGCGTCTGGATCGCGTGCAGGTTGGCGCGCGACACGGTCTCGGTCACGCGCCGGCCCGAGCTCGAGGCCTTGCCCACGTCGCCGAGGATGAAGTCGGCGATCGCGTCGTCCTCGGCGGCGCTGAAGCTCTCCTCGCTCACCCGCTTGAGGGTGTCGCGCACCGGCACGCCCGGCACCACCGCGGGCGCCACGCGCGCGGCGGCGAAGATCCGGTCGAGCAGCTCGTTGCCGATGCAGGGCCGCGCGCCGTCGTGGACGGCGATGTGGGTGAGGTCGTCGGGCAGCTCGGCGAGTGCGTTGCGGATGGTCTCCCACCGCTCGATGGTGCCGCCGGCGACGATGCGCGCGCCGTTGAAGCCGAGCGCCGCGCCGAACCGGGTGCGGAAGCCTTCGAGGTCGTCCGGCGGGCCGGCGACGACGATGGTCGCGACCTCCTCGCGCTTGGTGAACGCCTCGACCGTGCGGAGGAGCACCGCGCGGCCGCCGAGATCCTGCACGAGCTTGTCGCCCGCGCCGAAGCGCGTGGATCTGCCTGCCGCCGCGATGATGACGCCGATGCGCATGGCGCGATGATACCGCGCGTCACGCCGCGAGTTCGCGCACGCTCGCCACATCGCGGAGCTCCTGCACGCGGCCGCCCGCGATGCGGAACTGGAGGTTGCGGTTCTCGTCCCACCCGAGGGTGACGGGCCCGCGGATGGTCGAACCGATGCGCGCCTCGCGGTTGCCGACCAGGAGCACGGTCCCGGCGTGGATCGCCTTGGCCACATCGACCTTGACCACGCGCGCCGAACCGGCGGCGACGAGCAGGTCGCGCCGCTTGAGCTCGAGCAGCTGCAGCCGGCGGCGGACCTCGGCGATCTCGAAGGCGAGCTCGGTGAGGCTCTCCTTCTCGGCCGCGGTCGCCTTGCCGCCCTTGGAGGTGATCTCGTACTGGCGCTCCTCGAGCGGCGCGACCCGCTTGGCGAGCTCGCGCGAGAGTTCGTTGATGCGCGCGGCCTTGGCGAGCTCGATCGGCATGCCGCCGATGCGCACGACGGTCTTCGCGCCCGCCTCGGTGCCGATGACCGCGGCGCGCAGGGCGCCGCCGACGACGATGGTGCCGCCGACGATGGCGCCGCGCTCGACCGTGACATCGCCGCCCACGAGCAGCTCGCATCCGACGATCTCGCGGTCGATGGTGAGCGCGCCGCGCACGCGTCCGACGACGCCGTTCAGGTAGGCGCTCGCGAGCGATCCGTCGACGAGCAGGTGTCCGCTGCCGCGTGCGGCCACGCCGCGGGCGCAGGTGCAGTCGCCGCCCACGATCAGGTCGGCGGCCTCGACCAGCCCGCCGATCGACACGTCGCCGGTCGCGCGAAGCGTGAAGTTGTCGCGGATGCCCTCCTTGACCTTCACGCTGCCGACGAAGTCGATGTTGCCGGTCGAGAAGTCGACCGCGCCCGGCACATCCATCGCGTCGACGACCGCGATCCGCAGCCGCGCGAGCGAGAGCACGCCGTCCTTGAGCGCGCGGATCGCGCCATCGGCCTCGACCTGCACGCTCTCGTCGGGCAGCAGTGCGAGCTTGCGCCCGCGGTTGGCGGGCACGGCGCGGCCCTGGACATCGCATCCGTCGGAGCCCTCGCCGGGCGGCACGAGCGTGCCGAGCACATCCCCCGCCGCGACCTTGATGCGCTTGACCCGGTTGTAGTGGTCGGTGCCTTCGGCGACGGACGCGCCGGACGCGGGATCCGCGCCATCGGTCGGCGCGGCGCCCGGAGCCTGCTGCCCCGGATCGGCCGCCGGCGGACGGAACGCATCGCGCCACTCGATGCGCGCGTCGGCGCCGTGCGTGGGCGGAGTCCACTCGGCGATGGCGCCGTCGATGTCGGACGCGTCGCCCGCGGCGCGCCCGGCGTGCCGCGCGGCCAACGCGCGCACGCGCGCGTCGACCGACGCATCGACCGCCACCCCGCGCTCGCGCACGAGGTCGAGGAGCGCGTCCTCGCCCACGAGCTCGCCCGCGGCCCCGAAGGGGATCTCGAGCACCGCGCGCCGGCCGTTCTCATGGATCCGGACGAACGGGAGCCGCTCGGTGGCGGCGCCGGTGGGGTTGGTGTTGGTCGACTCGATGGTGCCTGCCATGGCGTACCTCCCGCCCGACGAGCGCCCGCGCCGCGCGCGGGCATGCGGCGCTCACGCCGCCTTGGCGCGCGAGAGCGTCTCGTTGATGCGCTGCGACAGCGAGTCGGGCGTGAACGGCTTGACGACGTAGTTGTTGACGCCGGCCTTGATCGCCTCGACCACGCGGGTCTTCTCGGCCTCGGTGGTGACCATCACGACCGGGCTCTTGCCGCCCTGCGCGCGGTAGGTCTTCACGAAGGTGATGCCGTCCATGTTCGGCATGTTCCAGTCGACCAGGAGCAGCTCGGGGGCGAACGCGCCGACCTTGGACAGCGCGTCCTGGCCGTCGCAGGCCTCCTCGATCTCCTTGTAGCCGAGCTGCATCAGGATGTTGCGCTGGATGGTGCGCATGGTCTTCGAGTCGTCGACGAGCATGACTTTCATTGGACTTCCTCCTGCGGATCAGGCGGCCTTGACGGCCGTCTGGCTGCTTGCGGGCTGGGCTGCGGACTTCGCGTTCTTGATGGCCACCTCGACGGAGAACGGTCCGCCCGGGCAGTCGAACGGGATGGTGATGCACACCGCGTCGCTCGGCTGCTGGACCTTGTGGCCCTTGCCGATCACGACCGACGGGCACGAGATCGAGACGTTCTTGCCCTCGAACTTGGCCTTCGCCGCGCCCGAGATCATGTTGACGAGCTCGCCGACGGCGTCGGCGAAGTCGGGCGAGTTCGGATCCATGTCCATGCCGGTGAAGGCCCGGATCACGTTCCGCGCGGTCGCGGTCGGGAACGAGAGGACGACCATGCCCTGCATGTCGCCCGACATCCCGATGATGCCGCTGACCTCGTTCTCGAACTTGGGGACGGTGCAGCAGGTGTAGGGCCTGCCCGCCGTGACGGTGAGCGAGAGCATGGTCGAGAAGACCTGATGCGTGCTCGCGACGAACGAGGTGATCTGTGATGCGTCCATATGCCTCCATCGCGCGGCGCACGGGGCCATTCCCATGCGGGGCGCGTGTCCGCGCAGGCGGACGCGAGGGGATCGGCGCACCCGCGCGGCGACTTCGGCCCACGCATCGCGATGGGGGCAAAGCGGGGAATGTGCCTGAGGGCGTGGGGTGGCGCCCCGCGCATGCGCTCGCCCCGCTGATTCCGCGGGCATCGGCCCCGAGCGCCGCGCCGGCGTGGTCGGTGGTGCGGCGCGCGGCCACGAAGGGAGCGGCGTCCATGAGGATCCGTCATGGCAGGACGGAATCCCACGGAGCCGAAATTCCGGACGGGCAGGATGTCCCTTGTCTCGTCGCTTGTCTCGTCCCTTATCTCAGGGTTGCTTCGCGACGCCGTCCGCCTCGAGCAGCGCCAGCACGCTCATCGCGGTGCCGAAGCTCGCGCTGCGGGGGAAGACGCGGTCGTTCCAGGTGCCGTCGGCGTCGCGCGCCTTGAAGAGCGTCTCGCGGAACTTCGCGCGGAGCCCGGGCCGCTCGGCCTCGGGCAGGTGCTCGATGGCCATCGCGGCGTGGGTGAACGCGTAGAAGAAGTAGTACGGCGCGACGCCGTAGGGCGCGACGTGCGTGCCCGTCTTCTTGCGGCGCTTCTCGAGCTCGGGCCAGAACTCGAGGAACTTCTCGACGGCGAAGCGCAGGCGCTTCTCGTCGGCCTTGCCCGCGCGGGCGAGCGCGACCTCGACGGCGCACATGCGGCCGATGGCGCCGGGGATCTGCTTCGGGTCGTCGCGCGTCGGGCGCTGCGCGTTGTAGGCGACGTAGCCCGACTCGCCGCGGGTGAGTTCGAGCGCCTTCACGGTGCGCGCGAGGAGCTCGTCGGACACCTCGAGGCCCGCGGCCTTCGCCTCGACCAGCGCCATCAGGCACGGCGCCGTCATGAACGGCGAGGTCGGGCAGGGATTCTCGATGCCGGGGCCGCGCGCGTACTGCCAGCCGCCGACCTGGGGGATCTCGGTCTTCTTGAGCGCGTCGAGGTAGAACGCGATGGCGGCGTCGACGGCGGGCTTCTGGGCCTCGGCGACCGCGTTCGCGTTCTTCGCGGCGACGAGGAAGCGCAGGCCGTAGCAGTGCGCCCAGCCGCGGACGTCGTAGTTGCCGCCGTACTCGGGCGAGAGGAGCGGCTCGTCCCTGCTCCTGGCGACGAAGTCGATCGCGCGCGAGACCGCGTCCTTGCGCGCGGCGTCGTCGGCGAAGCCGGGCGCAGCGAGGAGCGCCATGCACGCGATCGAGGTGCCGCCCACGCGGTAGCCGTACGGGATCTTGCCGCCCACGCGGTAGACGCCCTCGTAGGGCCACTCGGCGGCGACATCGGCCCCGGGGCCCTTCTCCTGCATCGCGACGATCTTCGCGACGCCCGCCGAGATCGCCTCCGCATCGGTTGGATTGACGGCGGTCGGATTGGCGGCGGGCGGATTGGCGGCGGGCGGATTGGCGGCGGGCGGATTCGTGACGGGCAGGAGGATGGCGGCCAGGAGGGTGGCGGCGACGGGCGCGAGCAACGGAGCAGGCATCGGCGCAATGTACCGAGGCCGTCGGCGATTCCACACCACGGAGGGGGCGAAATCGCGGAGGCTGCGCGTCATGCGCTCCGTTGCCGTCGCCCGATCCGCCGCCCCTGCCCTCACCCCTGCCCTCGCCCCTGCGCTCGCCCCTGCGCTCATCCCCGAGCGCGCCACCGTCCTCACCCGCACGCTTGCCGGCGCCGCCGCCTTCGCGGCCGCCCTGCTCGCACCAACCGCGCGCGCTGCGGCGGACGAGTTCGCGGCATGGCGCCACCACGGGACGATGTACATCCTCACCACGCCCGAGGGCGCGAACCTCCCCGCTTCGGCCTCGATCGAGGGATTCCCGCTGCTCGTGCGGCTCGGGGGCGACTTCCTCGACTTCGCGCAGTGCAAGGCCGACGGAGCGGACATCCGCTTCTCGGCCGAGGATGGCGCGCCGCTCCCGTTCCGCATCGAGGAGTGGAACCCCGCGGGCGGAAGCGCGTCGATCTGGGTCCGCATCCCGCGCATCGCGGGCAACGCGCGGCAGCCGCTGCGCATCCACTGGGGCAACGCGGCCGCCGCGCCGGCATCCGACGGCAAGGCCGTGTTCAACGCGACCAACGGCTTCTGCAGCGTGTGGCACATGGACGGGACCGTCGCCGACGACACCGGCAGCGTCGCGTCGAAGGACGAGGGCACGAGCGCGACCCGCGGCGTGGTGGGCGAGGCGCGGCACCTCGCGGGCGGCCAGGGCGTGTCGGCCGGAAGCGACATCGCGACCTACCCGAAGGGCATGGGGCCGATGTCGACGAGCGCGTGGTTCCGCGCCGAGCGCGTGAACGGCACCGTGGTCGCGTGGGGCAAGGAGAAGCGCCCCGCCAAGGTGATGATGAACTTCCTGAGCCCGCCGCGCATCGCGATCCAGTGCTACTTCGCCGATGTGCAGGCGGAGAGCGCGCTCGCGACGGGCGAGTGGTACCACGTGGTGCACACGTATTCGCCGAAGGACTCGCGCGTGTACATCAACGGCGTGCTCGACGGGACCTCGACGCCCGAGCTCGACATTCCCGAGACATCGGCGCTGTGGATCGGCGGCTGGTACGGCAACTACAACTTCGTCGGCGATGTCGACGAGGTGCGCATCGCGGGCGTCGCGCGGTCGGCCGACTGGATCAGGCTCGAGTACGAGAACCAGAAGCCGATGCAGTCGGCGGTCGGGCCGATCGTGCGCGACGGCCGCGAGTTCGCGCTGGGAAATGAGGCGATCACGCTCGACGAGGGCGCGCGCGCCACGGTGCGCGCGCGGATCGGCGGCGCGCAGAAGATCACCTGGACGCTGGTGCGCGACGGCGCGCGGCGCGTCGTCGCCACCGACACGCTCGCCTGCACCGTCGAGGCCGGCCGCGTGTCGGGCGATGCGAAGGCCTCGCTCGAGTGCACGGTCGTGCGGGCGGACGGCGTGGCGACCAAGTCGGTCGCGATCGCGATCAAGGAGGCGATCGCCGACCCCGTGTTCACGCTCGAGGCGCCCGCGCAGTGGGACGGCCGCAGCGCGATCGCGGTGACGCCGCGGCTGTCGACGCCCGCCGCGGGCGCGCTTCGGGTGCAGTGGTCGGTCGGCGACATCGCCGTCACGCACGCGGCGGTGCCGGCGTCGGACGGCGGGCCAGGGTCGCTGCGCCTCACGCGCGCCCAGAACAGCGGCACGGCGACCGTGACCGCGACCATCGACAACGGCGGCACTCCCGTGACGCGCCGCGTGTCGATCGCGGTGCGCGAGCCCGCGCGCGATGCGTGGGTGCACCGCACGCCCGGCGCCGACGAGCAGCCCGAGGACGGCCAGTTCTACGCCCGCGACGATCGCGACGAGGCGACGCTCGTCTGGAACGGCAGGCTCGACGCGCCGGCCGAGGGCGTCTTCCTGCGCGTGTTCGCCGACGACAAGCCCTTCGCCGAGCAGCGCGCGACGCCGGCGGCCGACGGTCGCTACGCGCTCTCGGCCAAGCTGCGGCCCGGACTCGTCCGCTACCGCGCGGAGTTCGGCACCACGACGGCGGGCAAGGACGCCGTCGTGCGCACCGCCGCCAACCTCGTGTGCGGCGACGCCTTCGTGATCGACGGCCAGTCGAATGCGGTCGCCACCGACTGGGGCAAGGGCGAGTTCAAGGAGACGAGCGAGTGGATCCGCTCCTTCGGCTCGACCGGCGGGAATCCCGGCAGCGTGCGCTGGGGCAACGCGGTGCGCCGCGGCCGCAACGACGAGCTCGCCATCGGCTTCTGGGCCTACGAACTCGCGACGCGCCTGGTCGAGGGACAGAAGGTCCCGATCTGCATCATCAACGGCGCCGTCGGCGGCACGCGCGTCGACCAGCACCAGCGCGACGCGGCCAACCCCGAGGACCACGGCACCATCTACGGCCGCCTTCTCTGGCGCGTGCGCCAGGCGCGGCTCGAGGACGGCATCCGCGGCATCTTCTGGCACCAGGGCGAGAACGACCAGGGCGCCGACGGCCCCACGGGCGGATACGGCTACGAGACCTACCGCGAGCTGTTCCTGCGGATGGCGGGCTCGTGGAGCGAGGACTACCCCAACATCCGCCACGCGTACATGTTCCAGATCTGGCCGAAGGCGTGCGCGATGGGCCGCGACGGATCCGACGACCGCCTGCGCGAGGTGCAGCGCACCCTGCCGCGCGCGTTCGCGCGCATGAGCATCATGTCGTCGCTCGGGATCGAGCCCGAGGGCGGCTGCCACTATCCGGCCGAGGGCTACGCGCAGATGGCGCGGCTGATCGCGCCGCTCGTCGAGCGCTTCAACTACGGCGTCATGCCGACGGGTTCGATCACGCCGCCCGACCTCGTGCGCGCTCGATTCGCGAGCGGCGCGCGCGATGCGATCACGCTCGAGTTCGACCAGCCCGTGCGCTGGGACGCGGCGCTCGCGTCGCAATTCCGGCTCGACGGCGGCAAGGCGGCGTTCGGCTCGAGCAGCGCCGACGGCGCGACGGTCACGCTGCGACTCGCCGCGCCCACCGAGGCACGCACCATCGGCTACATCGACGGCGACCGCTGGAGCCCGAAGACGATCCTGCGCGGCGGGAACGGCATCGCCGCGCTGACCTTCAGCGACGTCACGATCGAACCGGCGGAGTAGCCGCGCGCAGGTGACGCACGAGGAAGTTCACCTGGCGGTCCTTCGCATCGCTGGCCAGGCGGCCGAAGCCCGAGTGCTCGTAGGGCGCGCCGGTCTCGCCGTATTCGTGCATCTCGACATCCCCGGCGAGGCCGCGCGCCGTGAGCGCCTCGACGAACTCGCGCTGTCCGTCGATGGCGACCCAGGCGTCGAGCTGGTTGTGGAGGACGAGCAGCGGGATCGCGCGCCACGCCTCGAGGTGCTGGATCGGATCGAGCCGCGCGGCGCGCTGCGGGTCGTACATCGCGCGGTTGCGCTGCCAGGCGAACGAGCCGGTCGTGCACTCGACGCACGCCGCGCGGAACGGATGGGCGCGGCAGAGCCGGATGAGCGCCGCCATGCCGCCTGCGCTCATGCCGCCGATCGCGATGCGGGTGTCGTCGAACCAGCCGGTCGCGAGCATCGCCTCGACCACGGCGTCGATCTCGCCCGCCATCCGCTCGACGAACTCGAGCGTGCGCTCGGGCTGCTGCAGCGCCTCGTCGAGGCGCGCGCCGTGGCCGGGCAGGTCGACCGACACGGTGGCGATCCCCGCGCGCACGAGCCGCAGGAAGCGCCCCGGGTCGAGTTCCTTGTTCGCGGTGCGTCCGTGCATCCAGAGGAGCACCGGCGCGCGCCCGCCCTCGATGCCCGGGTGCATGCAGCCGTCGGCGGCGAAGCCCGGATGCACCACGAGCGCGGGAACGCCGGCCAGCGTCTCGAAGCGCGCGCGCTCGCGCACGCTGGCGGGCAGTCCGCCGCCGATCTCAGGCATGGGGGTGCTCCGACGCGGCGCCGGAGGCACCGGTCCCGCCGTCGCCGCCCTCGCCGCCCGCCGGGGCCTGAGTCTGGGCCGGCATGTACAGGTACACCCACATGTCGTCCTTGTAGCGGTGGCTCTCGGGCCCGATGAAGCCGGGAATCGTGCGCTCGGGCTCCTCGAGGTCGACCGGCGTGCGGAGGATGAGGAAGCCCTTGGGCGCGAACAGCGCGCGGGTGCGCGCGGCCTGGTCCATCACCAGTTTGCGCGTCGCGGGATCGACCATGAGCGCGTACGGCGGATCCATGAAGACCAGGTCGACCGGCTTCGGGCTGCGCGCGAGCGCGGTCGGGCCGAGCGCGTCGGCCTGGAGCGCGATGGCGCGGTCGTCGCATCCGAGGCTCTTGATGTTGTGCTCGAGGTAGCGGAAGACCTCGCGGTCGCGCTCGATCATCACCACCTCGGCCGCGCCGCGGGAGACGCACTCGAGGCCGACCGTGCCGACGCCGGCGAACAGGTCGAGGACGCGCGCGCCCTTGAACCAGCCGTGCAGCATGGCGAACACGGACTCCTTCACCCGCGCCGTCATCGGGCGGGTGCGGTCCTCTCCGTCCGGAGTGAGGAGGATGCGGGTTCGGAAGTCACCTGAGATGATCTTGGGCACGCGGCGAGTGTACCGCGGGCGCGATCGTCACTGCGCCTGTCGGCCGGGACGCTGGTTCTGCGCCGACGCCGAGGACGGATCCGCCGGCGCGGGCGCGCCTGCGGCACCGGATCCCGGCGCCACCGCGGGGGACGACGCGAACGGTGACTCGCCGCGCCAGACCCGCTCGCCGTTGCCGCGCTTGACCATCTCGCGCACGAACGCCTCGTATTCGGCGCCGATGCGGGCGATGTCCTCGGCGAAGTACTCGCGCATGACCGCGGGCCCGACCTGGCGGCCGATCGCGAGCCGGCGCTCGTTGCGGGTGCCGGCCTTGTTCGACTCCCAGATGGTGCTCGAGATGCGTCCCTCGATGCCGTCGGCGAGCAGCCGCTCGAGGCCCTTCCGGTAGCGGCCGCCCTCGCCCTCGTTGAGGAAGTGGACGAGCGCCCACGCCTGCGCGTAGTAGCCGAGCAGCGTGCGGCGGCCGTCGCGGAGGTAGTCCTGCGGCGTGCCCTGGATGAAGTCCTCGAGCGGGACCAGCCGGTCGCGCGCCACCACGTCGCGGAGCTCGCCGTAGCGCTCGAAGTTGCGCCACGGGATGAAGGTCGGCGGAGCGCCGTTGACGCCACCGCGCACGCCCTCCATGAAGCAGGCGATGCCCTCCTCGAGCCAGACCGGGAGCGCGTGGCGGAACACGCGCTGCGAGTAGGCGTGCCAGCCCTCGTGTGCGGCGATGGTGAAGGTGTCCCAGCGGCCGATGTCGTAGAGGACGGCGTCGCCCTCGATGGTGTAGCCGCCGCGGCCGATCTTCTCGTACATCGCGGCCTCCTGCGGCAGGCGCTCGCGGGTGTAGCCGAGCCAGTCGGCGCGGGAGCCGAACAGGAACACGTCGATCGGTCCGTCGGGCTCGGGCAGCGGCAGGATCGCCGTGCGGTAGTGGTCGAGCGCGGTCGGCAGGAACACCTGCATGCGCTCGCGGATGACCGGGTCGCGCAGCGTCGAGTGGATGCGGTGGGTGCCGGTGTCGATGCACTCGCCCGGGGTCGTGCCGAAGGTCCACGGCTCGATGAGCGGCTCGAGGCGGCGGTTCACGCTCTTGACCGCGGCGGGCGACGAGGCGATCGCGGCTTCCGATGGCGTCGAGGGAGCCACCGAGTTGCAGCCGGCGAAGGCGCCCGGCAGCGCGGGAATCAGGAGGAGGAGAAGGGAGCGAATCCTCAAGGTCGGCACTCGTGCTCGGGGGCGAGCGGTCTCTCGTGCAGGCGACGCGACGCGGCCAGTCTAGCCCCATATCGGCCGAATGCCTTCGAATCTGCCGCGATTGCGGATGCAGGCGTCAATCGCCCCCGCCACCGCCGTCGCCACCCCCACCGCCGCCATCGCCGCCACCACTGTCACCGCCGCCCCAGCCGCCGCCGTCGCCACCGTCGGAGGCGCCGCCACCGTGGTGGTCGGCGTGGTGGTCGGGGTGGTCGTCGGCGTGGCAATCCCAGCCGTTGGACTCACGATCGCCCGACGCGTCGCGGGCGCCGGCGCCCGGGTCGTGCATCGGCGACATCCACGGGTAGTAGCCGGTGCCGCCGTCGGATCCCTGCGACCCGCCGCGGGCCGCGGCGCGGCGGCGGGCGCTCCACTTGGCGCGCCGCACCTGGACGACCGCGAAGCCGAGGGCGCCCATTCCGAAGATGCCGGCGAAGAGCAGGATCTGTTGCTTGGAATCCATCGGACCTCCGGAAAGCGCAGGAAGACGCCAGGCGCCGCCGCTGCTTGGACCAGCGGCCGCCTCGTCGGGGAACACTCGGTCAGGAGAGCGCGGCCAACGCGCTCCGCGCGGCGGCGACATCGGCGTCGATCTCGGCCAGCTTGGCGCGGGTCTCCTCGACGAGGGCCGGCGGAGCCTTGGCCACGTAGGCCTCGTTGCCGAGCTTGGCGCGCATGCCGGCGGCCTGCTTCTCGCGGTCGGCGATCAGCTTGGCGAGGCGCGCCTTCTCGGCGCCCGCGTCGACGGCGTCGACGAGTCCGTCGAGCAGCACCTCGCTGCCCTCGAACGGGATCGCCACCGCCGTCGCGGGACGCGCCGACGGGCTCGCGTCGACCCGCTCGAGGCCGGCGAGCGTCTCGACCACGCCGCCCGAGGAGGCGATGAGCGCGCGCACGGGCTCGGAGGCGAGGAGCGCGATCCTGCGCTTGGGCGACACCTGCCGCTCGCCGCGGACCTTGCGGATCGCGTCGACGAGCGCCTGGATGCGGGTGAACTCGGCGACCGCCCGGTCGTCGCGCAGCGCCGCGTCGAAGGCGGGCCAGGCGGCGGTCGCGCACTGCGCGCTCGGCGCGAGACGCACGCCGTCGACCGCGCCCTTGCCGAGACCCTGCACGCTCGGCCAGAGCGTCTCGGTCACGAACGGGCACACCGGGTGCAGCATGCGCAGGATCGCGTCGAGCGTCGCGGCGAGGATCGCCTGCTGCGTGGCGTTCGTGCGCACCGTGGGCTTGATGCCCTCGAGGTACCAGTCGCAGAAGTCGCGCCAGACGAGGTCGTAGACCACCTCGGCCACGCGGTGGAACTCGTATTCGGCGACCGCGGCGTCGTAGGCGCGCGACGCGTGCTCGAGGCGCGCGAGCATCCAGCGGTCGAGCAGCGTGGGCTGCTCGCGCTTCGCGTCCGGGCTCGCCTGCGCGAGGTTCGACAGCGCGAAGCGCGTGGCGTTCCACAGCTTGTTGGCGAAGTTGCGGCCGAGGTCGAAGCGCGAGCTCGTGTTGCGCGCGAGCGGGATCTCCGCGGTCGGCGTGGCGACGCCGGTCGCGGCGCCGAAGCCGGAGACCATCTTCTTCGCCGGATCCCTGGGCGACGGCTGGATCGCGTCGGCCACGGTGTAGCCGGCGCCCGTCGTGATCCACCTGGGCGTGAAGGTCTCGCCCGAATGCGGGTCGACCATGTCGACCGGCAGGCGCACGTCCTGCGTGTTGGTCGCCATCGAGACGAGCGTGAAGCGCATCGCGTCGGAGCCGTGCGAGTGGATGATGTCGCGCGGATCGACGCCGTTGCCGAGCGACTTCGACATCTTCTGCCCGTGGCCGTCCTGGATCATCGCGTGGATGAACACGTGCTTGAACGGCAGGCGGCCGAGGAAGTAGCGGTTGAACATCACCATGCGCGAGACCCACAGCGTGATGATCTCGCGCGCGGTGCAGAGGACCGAGCTCGGGTTGTAGCGGTCGAGGAGCCCCGCCATGTCGGGCCACCGCGACGGGTCGGGCCAGCCGAGGGTCGAGAGCGGCCACAGCGCCGAGCTGAACCAGGTGTCGAGCACGTCGGGATCGCGGCGGAAGCCGTTCGCCTCGAGCAGCGCGCCATCCGAATCCTCGAGCAGGCACACGTGCAGGTCGTGCTCGCCCTGCGCACCCGCGAGCGCCGACAGCGCGATCTCGGCGCCGTCGGCCACGCGCACCGCGCGCAGGCTCGCCCGCGAACCGGAGAGCGACGCGCACGCGCCCAGCACCGAGGCGAGCGCGGACGCCTCGCCGCGCCGCGTCCACACCGGGATGCGGTGGCCCCACCACAGCTGGCGCGAGATGCACCAGTCGCGGATGTTCTCGTGCCACATCTGGAAGTTCTTCGCGTATCGCGCGGGGAAGAACCGCAGCTCGCCGTCGCCGGCCATCGCCGGCCCCTGCGCCACCGCGGGCGCGAGCGCACTCCAGTCGGAGGCCTCGACCTGGTCCTTCGCCATCGAGCGCAGCGCCGTGCCGCGCAGGCGGTCGTCGGTCACGCGCACATACCACTGGTCGCTCAGGTACGGCTCGACCGGCACATGCGAGCGGTACGAGTGGCCGACCGAGTGGCGGTACGGCCTGACCTCCTCGAGGAGGCCGTTCTGCTTGAACCACGCGACGATCCGCTTGCGCGCCTCCTCGCGGGAGAGCCCGACGAACTGCTTCGCCTCGTCCGGGACATCCGTCCAGCCGTGGCGGTCGCTGATCGAGCCGTCGGGCGCCATGATGTTGATCGCGGCCACGCCGTGGCGCTGGCCGATGTCCCAGTCGTTCGGGTCGTGCGCGGGAGTGACCTTGAGGAATCCCGTGGCGAACTGGGCCTTCGTGTCGGCGGGATCGCCGCCCAGCGACGCGGGCATGACGACGTAGTCGTCCTCGACTATCGGGATCTCGCGGCCCACGATCGGGAGCCGCAGCCTCTTGCCGCGCAGCGCGGCGGCGCGCGGATCCTTCGGGTTCACCGCGACGGCGGTGTCGCCGAGCATCGTCTCGGGGCGCGTGGTCGCGACGGTCACGTGGCCGGAGCCGTCGGCGAGCGGGTACCTGAGGTACCAGAAGCTGCCGTCGACCTCCTCCATCTCGACCTCGTCGTCGGCGAGCGCGGTCTGCGAGACGGGATCCCAGTTGACGAGGCGCTTGCCGCGGTAGACGAGCCCGTCGCGGAAGAGCGTGAAGAACGCGTGGCGCACGGCCGTCGCGCAGGTCTCGTCCATGGTGAAGCGCGTGCGGTCGAAGTCGCACGAGCAGCCCATGCCCTCGAGCTGGCTGAGGATGGTCGCCTCGTACTCGTCCTTCCACTCCTGCACCTTGGCGACGAAGTCCTCGCGGGCGAAGTCGGTGCGCTTCCTGCCCTGCAGCAGCAGGCGCTTCTCGACGACGGTCTGGGTGGCGATGCCCGCGTGGTCGGTGCCGGGCATCCACAGCGTGTTGAAGCCGCGCATGCGGTGGTAGCGCGCGAGGAGGTCCTGCAGCGAGTTGTTGAACGCGTGGCCGAGGTGGAGCGCGGCGGTCACGTTCGGCGGCGGGATGAAGATCGCGTACGGCTCGCCGGCCGCGGCGGGGTCGGCGTGGAAGCACTTCGCGGCGTCCCAGCGCGCGCGGACCGCGCCCTCGGCCTCGACGGGGACATACGCCTTGGGCAGCTCGGCGGCCGCGGAGGCGGCGGGCGTGACTGCGGGCGAACTTGCGGGCGATGCGGATCCGTGCGTCGTTCCTGAGGACATAAGGCGGCGATTCTACTTCGCTTGCGCGCGGGGAAGTGACGCGTTTCCCCGTCATTTCTGCGATAGTGCGGGGGATGCGACCAGTGGCAGCGACCGATCCGGCACCAATCGATGCGGCGACGACCGACCGCGCGCGCGCACGCGCGGCCACGACCGGTCTCGCGACGCGCGCGGCGACGCGCGCGCTGCTCGCGGCGGGGCTCGCCCTCGTCGGGTGCGGGGACGCGGGCCGCGATGCCGGAGCAGCCGGCTCCCGGGCCGACGCCGGCACCGACGGATCGACCGCTGCATCGGTGGCCCCAGCCGGTGGCACGGCCGATGGCACGTCCGACGACGCGCCCGACGACGCGCCGCGAGCGATGAGCGCACGCGAGCTCATCGACGCGACCGACGCGGTCGAGAAGCTGCTCAACGCCGAGCGCACCGACGAGGCGGTCATCGTGGCGCGGCGCCTGCTCGAGCGCGCACCGGCGGGCTCGGGTGCCTCCGCGACCGCGGGCGAGATCGCCGCGCGCGCGCTGTTCACCCACGCGCAGATGCAGGCCGCCGCGCTCGCGCCGCCGGAGCGTGCGGCGCTGCTCGCGGAGGCCGCGGACTGCGCCGAGCGCTCGGTCGCCGACGGACAGGCCGATGCGGGCAAGATCGCCTTCGCCGCCCTGCTCAACTCGAGCGCCGGGCGCGCCGACCGCGCGCGACAGCTCTTCGACCGCG
>CAMBUI010000019.1 GCA_945870915.1 Candidatus Kuenenia stuttgartensis
GTCCAGGTCGGCGACCGGTCCGTCGGAGAGCACGCTGATCGCCTGTCCGGCGCTGAGTCCGAGCGGATGGCCGACGCGCGCGGCCATGCCGATGGTGGGCACGCTGCGCATCGCGTCGACGCTGCGGATGTCGGTGTCGGCCTCGCGCGATGCGAGCCGGCGCGATCCGTCGCAGGCCACCACGACCAGGCGGAACAGGCTCTGCGTGCGGCGCAGGATCCGTGCGCACAGCTCGGCATGCGCGGTGGCCGCGGCCTCGCTCGGTTCGGGATGCGTCGCTCGGGACATGGGGCGGAGAATCCGCGAAGCGCGGCGTCGATCAAGACGCAGGATGCGCGATTGACGCTAGTTCAGTCGATCGGCACCGCCGTGGCGCCGGGGCCGCGTGGCGCACGCGCGACGGAAGCGCGGTGACCGCGACGGTTCCGCAGCGGCAAGACAAAACGCCCCGGCGGACCGGGGCGTCTTGAAGGTGTTCGTGCCGGTCGCCGAGGATGCCCTCGAGCCGTTGCCGTGCCGGTCGCCGTCCGACCGCCGCCTCAGAACGCGAGGCAGTCGTGGATCGCCCGCGTGACGCGGTGCGCGTCGGGCAGGTAGTCGAGCTCGAGCTTGTAGTACGGCATCGTGGTGTCGAAGCCCGCGACGCGCTGCACGGGGGCCTCGAGCTGCAGGAAGCAGCGCTCCATGATGCGCGCCGCGATCTCGCTGCCGAAGCCGCAGGTGAGCGGCGCCTCGTGCACGACCACGCAGCGGCCGGTCTTCGAGACGCTCTGCGCGACCGCGTCCATGTCGAACGGATAGATCGTGCGGAGGTCGATGAGCTCGATCGAGCGGCTCGACTTCTCGATCGCCTGCATGCACTGCACGACGCTGGCGCCCCAGCTCACGATGGTGAGGTCGGTGCCTTCGCACACGGTGCGCGCCTTGCCGATCGGCAGCGTGTACTCGTCCTCGGGGACCTCCTCGCGGAACGCGCGGTAGATGCGCTTCGGCTCGAAGAAGAGCACCGGATCGGGATCGCGCAGCGCCGAGACCAGCAGGCCCTTCGCGTCGTACGGCGAGCTCGGCATCACGACCTTGAGGCCGGGCGTGTGCGCGTAGATCGCCTCGGGCGAGTCGCTGTGGAGCTCGGGCGCGTGGATGCCGCCGCCGACCGGGATGCGGATCGTCATCGGCACGGTGAACGCGCCGCGGGTGCGGCTGCGCATGCGCGCGGCGTGCGAGCAGATCTGGTCGTACGCCGGTCCGAGGAAGCCCTCGAACTGGATCTCGGGCACGGGGTGCAGGCCACCCATGGCGAGGCCGATCGAGAGGCCGATGATGCCCGACTCGGCGAGCGGCGTGTCGAACACGCGCTTCTCGCCGAAGCGCTTCTGCAGGCCTTCGGTCACGCGGAAGACGCCGCCGTTGACGCCGATGTCCTCGCCGAGGAGCACGATGTCGGGGTTCTTCTCCATCTCCTGGATGAGCGCGAGGTTGATCGCCTGGACAAGGTTGAGGTTTGCCATTGCTGTGTGCCTTCGTGGAAGCCGCGGTGGCGCGGGAGATGGTTCAGTGGTGGGCGGCGGCGGATTCGGCGGCGAGCTCGGCGGCGCGCTGCTGCGCCTCCGCGGGAAGCTGCGAGGGATCCTGGCCGAGCGAGTGCGTGTGCATGGTGTCGCGCTGGACGGCGAGGTCCTGCGGGATCTCGGCGTACATCGCGTTGAAGAAGTCGGGCTTCTCGGGGGCGACGATGCCCTCGGCGCGGGCGACCGCGTCGGCGTTCTCCTGCTCGACGCGCGCGGCGAGCTCGGCCTCCTTGGCGTCGTCCCACAGCTTGCGCGCCGTCATGTAGTTGCGCAGGCGGAGGATCGGGTCGCGGCCCTTCCACGAGTCGACCTCGTCCTTGTCGCGGTAGCGCGTGGCGTCGTCGGCGGTGGTGTGGTCGCCGAGGCGGTAGGTCACCATCTCGACGAAGCACGGGAGGCCGGTCGAGCGGGTGTACTCGACGGACTTCCGCATGGTGTAGACGGTGGCGAAGATGTCGTTGCCGTCGCACTGCAGGCAGGGCATGCCGTACGACAGGCCGCGCTGCGCGAAGGTCGGCGCGGCGCTGTTGATGCGCGACGGCGTGGAGATCGCCCAGAAGTTGTTCTGGCAGACGAAGACCACTGGGATCTTCAGGTTCGAGGCGAAGTTGCAGGCCTCGTGGAAGTCGCCCTCGCTGGAGGCGCCGTCGCCGAAGAAGGTGCAGGCGATGCGGTCGAGTCCCTGGTAGCGCGCGGCCATCGTGAGGCCGGCGGCGTGCAGCATCTGGGTGCCGAGCGGCACGTAGATCGGCGTGACCCAGTGCGGCTTGGGCATCGCGTTGCCGCGCTCGTCGCCCATCCAGTGCAGGAGGATCGCCTCCTTGGGGACGCCGCGCCAGAAGAGGCCGCAGTTCTCGCGGTAGCAGGTGACCATCCAGTCGTCCTTGCGGAGGACGTACGACGCGCCGAGGCTGGTCGCCTCCTGGCCCATGTTCTGCGGGTAGGTGCCCATGCGGCCCGACCGCTGGAGGCGGAACGCGACCTGGTCGAGCTGGCGGCACGAGACCATCGCCTCGTAGAGCTTGACGAGGTCGGCGTCGGGGATCAGCCCCTTGCCGAGCTTCTCGTCGAAGTTGCCCTTCTCGTCGAGAATCGAGATGCGTTCGATCTTGGCTTCGTAGGCGGTGGTGATTGGCATGGTTCGCTCGCGGGGATCGCCCCCGTCCGGCCTGGAGGAGGAGGGCGAAAGTGTAGCAGTCGGGTCCATCCCGACCGTCGCGCCGCTTTCCCGCGCGGACGCGGAGGGAAGGTCCGCGAATCGGCGCGGGTCAGCCGCCGGCGGCGTCGAGCGCCTGCGCGAGGTCGGCGATCAGGTCGCGCGGGTCCTCGAGTCCGATCTGGAGGCGGAGGAGCGCGCCCTCGTCGGTCCACGGCGGCGCCGTACGCGACGCCCGCACGTCGCTCGCCACGATCAGGCTCTCGAAGCCACCCCAGGAGAATCCCATGCCGAACAGGCGCAGTCGCTCGAGGAAGTCCTTGAGGAACGCGCGGCCGCGGGGATGCGGCCGGAGCACGCAGCCGAACAGCCCGCTTGCGCCGGCGAAGTCCCGCCGCCACAGCGCGTGGTCGGGATGCGAGGGCAGCGCCGGATGGAGCATCCGCGCAACCTCGGCGCGGGACTCGAGGAACCGCGCCACCTCGAGCGCGGTCGACGCGTGCCGCGCGAGGCGCACCTCGAGCGAGCGGATGCCGCGGAGGCAGGTCGCGCAGTCGTCGGGATGGGCGTAGTGGCCGTGGACCTCGGCGCACTGCTTCACGCGCCGCCAGTGCGCGTCGTCGCGGGCGACGACCGCGCCGAGCAGGATGTCGCTGTTGCCCGACTGGTACTTGGTGAGCGCGTGGACGACGAGGTCGACGCCGTGGTCGAGCGGGCGGAAGCAGAGCGGCGTCGCCCAGGTGTTGTCGATGATGGTGGTCACGCCGCGGGCGCGGGCGACGCGGGCGATCGCGGGAACATCCTGCACCTCGAAGGTGAGCGAGCCCGGCGACTCCATGAAGATCGCGCGCGTGCTGGGGCGGATGAGCGCCTCGATGCCGGCGCCGGCGCGCGGGTCGTAGAAGGTCGTCTCGACGCCCATCCGCGGCAGCACCGCGTTGCAGAGGTGCCGCGTCGGGCCGTAGCACGAGTCGGTCATGAGCAGGTGGTCGCCGCTGCCGAGGCAGGCGAGGAGCGGCACCGAGACCGCGGCGAGGCCGCTCTCGACCACCACCGCGCCCGCGCCGCCGTCGAGGCGCGCGAGCATGGTCTCGAGCTCGCGCGAGTTCGGGTTCCCCATGAGCCCGTAGATGTACGGGCCGGTGCGCGAGTCGACGCGCATCGCGCCCTCGAGTGCGTCGAGGGTGGGGAAGAGCACGGTCGATCCGCGGTGGATCGGCGTGTTCACGAAGCCGTGCTGCGCGCGGGGATCGCGCGCGATGTGCGCCAGGCGCGTGCCGGTGCCCGCGGCCGCGAGGTCGTGTCCGTCGTTCATGCGGGGATCCGGGGCGCCGCTCACGGCTTGAGCTGCGTGAGCACGATGTCCTTGAACTCGATGTACGCGCCCTCGCTCTGCAGCGCGATGCGGCCCTTGTTCTCCTCGACGCCGGTGGCGACGTTCTGGAGCAGGCCGTTCACCCACAGCTCGATCGTGCCCTTGTGGACCACGATGCGGTAGTGGTTCCACTCGCCGAGCGGCTTCTCGTTGGTGTCGTGCAGCTTGACGGTGTGGCGGCCCTCGGTGCGCGCCTTGTCGACGGTGGCGGTGTAGTCGTCGATGTTCCAGAAGTCGCCGGCGTTGCGCGAGTGGAGCTGCGCCTCCATCGACTTCGGCCAGACCTTGTCGTCGCCGATGGTGCGGAGGAGCACGCCCGAGTTGCCCTCGCCCTTCGCGGGATCGAAGCGCCAGTCGAGCTCGAGCACGAAGTTGTCGTAGAGCTCGATGGTCTCGATGTAGCCGATGGGGCGGCCGGCGCACCGCAGGACGCCGTCCTTCACGCTCCACACCGAGAGCTGGTCCTTGCCGTCCTTCGCGAGGTCGGGGACGAAGCCCTTCCAGCCGGTGGTGTCCTTGCCGTTGAAGAGCTGCACCTTCTCGCCGAGCTTGAGCGGCGTGCCGTCCTTGAGGAACTGGCCCGTGACCGCGGAGAGCTGTCCGGCGGGCGGCGTGACCTTGCGGTCCTTCGCGTCCTGCGCGGTCGGCCGCATCGCGGCGAGGAAGGGAACGGCGGCGAGGACGGCGAGGGCGATCGGCTTGGTGCGCATCGTGGAGGTCTCCGGTGGACGCGCACTGTAGCGGTCGGTCGCGGGGGCGGTGGTTGCGTGGAGGTGGTCGCGTGGAGGTGGTCGCGTAGCCGTGGTTGCGTGGAGGTGGTCGCGTGGCCGTGGCCGCGTCGTCGTCGTCGCGAACCGCCGCCCGGGTCAGGGCCGGAACGCCGTGGCGGCGGCGGGGTCGCCCGCGTCGCGCAGCGTGCGCCAGGCGACCGCGACCTGCGCGCGCATGGCGCGGTCGAGGCGGCGGCGCGTGTCCTTGAGCGCGCCGAGGACGGCGTTGCCCGCCTGGATGCGGCCGAGGTCGCCGTCGTCCATGTCGCCGGCGGCCATCGCGGCGTCTGAACTCGCGCGCAGCACCTCAGCCGCGCCCGGAGTCGCAGGCACCAGCGCGGCGAGCGCGCGGTCGCGCGACTCGGCGGAGGCGATGCGATCGAGTTCGTCCATGAGCCGGCGGCCCGCGTCGGTGCCGCCGAGGTCCTGGCGGATCAGGGCGAGCGCGACGAACTGCGCGTCGAACACGCGGCCCTCGCCCGCGAGGCGCTCGACGAGGCTGATCGCGTCGCCGTAGCTGCGGCGCGCAGCGGAGGCGCACGCGGCGAGCCCCGCGAGGCGCGCCGCCTGCATCGCGACCAGGCGCTCGCGCGCGACGCGGCTCTGGCCGGCGAACTGCTCCATCACGCGGTCGAACGAGGCGCTGGCTGCGGCGAGCTCGCGCCAGGCGGCGAGCCGGCCCGCGAGCAGCGCGTCGGCGCTCTCGGCCAGCGCGGCGCGCATCGCGGCGGAGCGCGAGGCGGGAAGCGGCGTGACGCCCTCGGCGACCTGGCCGAAGAACGCACCGGCCACCGAGCCCGACGGCCAGGGAATGCGGTTCATCGTGTCGAAGCGGACGGCGACCTTCGCGAACGGCAGCGTGCGCTCGAGCCGCGCGAAGCGCGCCAGCGCGATCGTCTGCGCGCCGACGCGCTCGGCGCCGAACGCCGACTGGAGCTCGCGGAACGCGCGCTCGTCCTCGGCCACGAGCGTCTCGGCGATGGCGACGAGGCGCGCCTCCTTCGCCATGATCTGCCCCGTGGCGTGCTCGGCCTGCGCGAAGCGGATGGCGTAGTCGGACTGGATCGCCTCGACGACCGCGAGCTCGTCCTCGCCCTTGGCGCCGGCGACGGCGGCCAGGAAGGACGCATCCATCGGGGCCGGCGCGGGACCGGTCTCGGTGCGCATGCCGTGGTGGCTGAGCGGGCGCCAGAAGCGACGGCCTGCGACGCTCGCGACGGCCGCGAAGTCCTTCGGGTCGACGTAGCGCGCGAGCAGCGCGTCGGCGGCCGAGTTCACGAGGTCGGGCAGCGGCGTGTTCGGCTTCGGCCCGGTCGGCGCCTCGGGGTACGCGCGCACATCGACGTATCCGCCGGCGAGCGCGCGGATGAGGTCGGCGCGGTCGGCGCCGAGGATCGACTCGATCTCCTTGAAGAGCGCGTCGTCGGCCTCGGTGCGCGTCTCGCGCGGCTTGTCGATCGCGGTGCGCGCCACCAGCTTGGCGTCGGCGGCGGCGTAGGCGGCGGCGAGGCGCGCGCGCTCGTCGGAGCTGAAGCGGGTGGCGTTCTCGATGATCGCGCGGAACTCGGGCGAGAGCGCGGTCGTGCCGCTGATCTCGTAGGCCTGCACGATGTTGGCGAGGACCGCATCGGCGCGCGCCTCACCCACCACCGCGGCGAGGTTCGCCCGCACCGGCATGCTGGCGTTGCGCACGGCCGCGGCCTCGCCGATCGGCGGCGCCTGGTCGTACTCGGTCGGAGAGCGCTCCTCGATCACGGGCGCGACGCGGCCGCTGATCTCGCGCGCGATGCGACGCGCGTCGTCGGCGAACTGGCCGCGCGTGGCGGCGAGGGCGAGCAGCTCGCGACGCACGGCGACATGGCGGTTCGAGGAGTCGCGGGTGCGCAGCACGAGGTCGGTCGACGAGCGGAACGCATCGAGGCATCCGCTGCGTCCGCCGCCGAGGACGGACGCGAGGCCCTGCCACAGCTTCTCCTCGTCGTTGCCCTCGCCGGACCAGCGCGCGATGTAGTCGGCGTAGACGCGCTCGACCGCGGGCCACTCCTCGGCCTTGATGTCGAGGCATGCGTCGCTCCACGCGACCACGTCGGCAAGGCTCACATGCGGACGATCCTCGGACACCGCGACATCGAACCAGGAGAGGTCGGCCCGCGCCGGCGCCTGCGGGGCGAGGGCGGCGGCGAGCGCCGCGATGGGCGCCGCGAACCGAAGGCTGCCTTGGCGGATGCGTTGGCGGATGCGTTGGCAGGTGCTGGGTCGGCGGCTCATCGTTTCCTCTATCGGAGGGAAGGCGATGGTTCATCGACGAACCGCGCGGCGTTGCGGGAGCTGCCTGGTTTCGCGGCGGCAACGGTGGTTATCCGCTCCGTCGGGGACACCGTCGCCCGTACCATCCGCGCCACGATGCGCATTCCACTGCCCGCGACCGTGGTCGGACTCCTCGCGTTCCAAATCCTCGCCGCGCGATTCCCCGGCTGCCAACTCCTCGCCGCCCCGCTGCCGGCGCCCGCCGCACGCGCCGAGGCGGGCGACCTGACGCTCCGGTACGCGCAACCCGCGGCACGCTGGACCGAGGCCCTGCCCATCGGCAACGGCCGGCTCGGCGGGATGGTCTTCGGCGACCAGTTCGGAACGATCCAGGTGAACGAGGACACCGTGTGGGCGGGCACGCCGGTCGATCGGAACCGCACGCCGAAGGATGGCTCGCTCGCCCGCGCACGCGAGCTCTGGTTCAAGGGCGATGTGCTCGGTGCGCAGAGGATCATGCAGGACGAGTTCATGACGCCCGACTGGGTGCGCTCGTACCAGCCGCTCATGACGGTCGGCACGCGGTGGAGCGCTCCGTTCGAGAAGATCAGCGACTACCGGCGTTCGCTCGATCTCGCGACCGGCGTGGCGACCACCGAGTTCACCGCCGACGGATCGCGCTTCCGCTGCCGCGTGTTCGCCAGCGCGGCGGACAGCGTGATCGTCGTGCGCTGGGAGGCGCTCGGCGACACGCCGCTGCGCGCCGCGATCGGCACGGGACGCGATGAACTCGTCGATGGCGGTGCCGAGATCGACTCCGAGGACGCGACCGTCGTCTACGGCGGCGTCGAGCGGCGCGTGCAGCGCGAGTTCCACACGCGCTTCGGCGACGCCGTCAACGGCGAGCACCGCGGCGTGCGCTACGCGGGCTGCGCGGCGGTCCAGTTCGATGAGCCGAATCCGACGGCGGTGCAGGTCGAGACGAAGCCCGGCGCGAGTCTCGGGAAGTTGGAGGGCTCCTCGAGCATGGCCCGCGAATCGCGCGGCTACACCGTCGTGATCGCGGGCGCGACCAGCTTCCTCGCGGGGATCCACCCGAACATCCGCCTCGCCGATCCGAAGGTGACCGCGAGGCTCGCCGCGCGCGACGCGCTGTCGCGCACCTTCGACGAGCTCCTCGCGCGGCACCTCGCCGACCACGCCCCGCGCATGGCGCGCGTGGGCCTCGACATCGGCTCATCCGCGCAGGCCGCGAAGCCGACCGATGTGCGGCTCGCGGAGTTCCGTCAGGGCGCCGACGACCCGTCGCTCCTCGCGCTGTACTTCCAGTTCGGCCGCTACCTGCTCGCATCGAGCTCGCGGCCCGGCGACCTGCCCGCCAACCTGCAGGGCATCTGGAACGAGCACATCGCGGCGCCGTGGAACGCCGACTACCACACCAACATCAACATCCAGATGAACTACTGGCACGCCGAGTCGACGAACCTCGCGGAGTGCCACGAGCCGCTGTTCGACTTCACCGACCGGCTCATCGAGAACGGCCGCGTTTCCGCGAAGAAGCTCTACGGCGCGCGCGGCTCGGTCGTGCACCACACGAGCGACGCGTGGGCGTTCACCGAACCGATCGGCAACACCGTGTGGGGCATGTGGCCGCACGGCGGCGGATGGCTCACGCGCCACTACTGGGAGCACTACGCGCACTCGGGCGACGAGGCGTTCCTGCGCGAGCGCGCGTGGCCCGCTCTCGCGGCGTGCGCGGAGTTCTACGCCGACTACCTGTGCGAGGATCCCGCGACGCGGAAGCTCGTCGCCGGCCCGAGCTCGTCGCCGGAGAACACCTTCATCACCGCCGATGGACAGCAGGCGAACATCGGCATGGGCAATGCGATGGACCAGGCCATCGTCTGGGACGTCTTCACCAACCTGCTCGACGCCGCGACGGTGCTCGGGAAGAACGACGACCCGCTCGTCGCGCGCGTGCGCCAGAGGCGCGCGCAGCTTGCATGGCCCGACATCGGCGCCGACGGCCGGCTGATGGAGTGGGCGCGTCCTTTCGGCGAGGCAGAGCCCGGGCACCGGCACATCTCGCATCTCTTCGGCCTGCACCCCGGCGCGCAGTTCACCCGCGACATCACGCCGCAGCTGCTCGACGCCGCGCGCAAGACGCTCGACTTCCGCCTCGCCAACGGCGGCGGCCACACCGGCTGGAGCCGCGCGTGGCTCATCAACTTCTTCGCACGCCTCGGCGACGGCAAGGCGGTCGAGGACAATCTGCGCGCGCTGCTCTCCAAGTCGACGCTGCCGAACCTGTTCGACGACCATCCGCCGTTCCAGATCGACGGCAACTTCGGAGGCACCGCGGGTATCGCCGAGGCGCTCGTCCAGTCGCATGTGGCCGAGCAGGATGCGTTCGCGCCGGGCAAACCGCCGCGCTACATCGTCGACATCCTGCCCGCGCTGCCGCCGTCGTGGAAGACCGGCGAGGTGCGCGGCCTGCGCGCACGCGGTGGCGTCACGGTGACGAAGCTCGCGTGGAACCCGAGCACGATCCGCGTCGAGCTCGACGCGCCTCGCCGCGGTTCCATCCGCGTGCGACCGCCGCTCGGCTGGACGATCGCGGGCATGCAGCGCGACCCGCAGGGCGCGTTCGAGGTGAAGCCGCAGGCCGCGCCGAACTTCACGATCGACTTCGTGCGGCTGCCGGACTGAGCGGGAATCCAGTTTGCCAGTCGACTCCCACGCCCGGTGGTTCCGCAGACTTCGTCCGCGGGCACTCATTGCACGTGGACTCCCACGTCTGCCAGCACCAGAGGGAGCGGCCGCAGTCGCGACCGCTCAAACCACGGGCAGACTTCGTCTGCGGGCCGTCATGGTTTTTGCGTTCGCCGCTGCGGCGGCTCACTCTGGTGCTCGGACCGCCAAGGCGACCCCGATCGCGAGCGGTCCATCGTCGCCTTTCAACCCACCGCAGCCTGCGCGTCGCCGCGGCAATCGCCCGCGGCGATGTAGCCGTGCTCGACGCGCATGATGCACTGCGCGCGGCCGAAGGTGATCGACTTCTCGCCCGCGACCTTCACCCCGTGGCCGCGCTTCGCGAGCTCGTCGAGCGTCGCCTGCGGGAACCCGGGCTCGACGTCGAGCTTCAACCCCTCGCTCACCTGCCAGCGCGGCGCGTCGAGCGCGGCCTGCGGATTCGCGCGGTGATCCTCGAGCCGCGACGCGATCTGCAGCTGGCCCTGGGGCTGCATGTAGCCGCCCATGCAGCCGAACGCGACATGCGGGCGCGCGGCACCCGCCGCATCGCGCTTCACCAGCATGCCGGGAATGATCGTGTGGTACGGCAGCTTGCCGGGCGCGTACTCGTTCACATGCCCCTTCTCGAGCGTGAAGCACGCTCCGCGGTTCTGCATGGCGATGCCGGTGCCCGGGATCACGATGCCCGAGCCCCAGCCCTCGTAGTTCGACTGGATGAGCGAGACCATGTTGCCTTCGCGGTCGGCGGCGCAGAGCAGGATCGTGCCGCCCGTCTTCGGCGGTCCATGCTGGAAGTCGCACGCCTTCGCCGGATCGATCTCCGCGGCGAGCCGCTCGAGGAATCCGCGCGCGAGCATCTCGCCGGGCGCGAGGCGCATCGCGGCGGGATCGCCGACCTCGCGGTGGACGGTGCGGAACGCGAGCTTCATCGCCTCGGCCGCGAGGTGCACGCCGTCGGCGCAGTCGGGCGACAGGTCGGCGAAGCGCGGGTTCGCCCGCGAGACCTCGAGGATCCCCCGCGCGATCTGCGCCGCGATCCCCTGCCCATTGGGCGGGATCGCGAGCATGGTCGACCCGGCGAACGGCGACTCGAGCGGAGCCACCCAGCGCGCCTCGTGCGCCGCAAGGTCCTTCTCGTCGAGGAACGCGCCGTCGGCGCGCGCCGCTGCGGCGATGCGGGCCGCGAGCTCGCCGGTGTAGAACGCAGCGCCCTCGGTGCGCGCGATCGCCTCGAGCGTGCGCGCGTGGTCGTCCAGCACGATGCGCTCGGCCGCACGGGGCGCGCGGCCGGCGGGCGCGAACACCCGCCTCCACTCGTCGAACCGCGACATCGCCGGGTACGCGCGGCTCCAAAGGCCGGCCGTCCGCGGCGCGACGAGGTAGCCGTCGCGCGCATGCCGGATCGCGGGCTCCATCAGGTCGGCGAAGGGCAGGCGCCCGAAGCGCCGCCACAGCGCGACCCACCCCGACACCGCTCCCGGCACGGTGACCGGACCCCAGCCGCGCTTCGGCATCCCCGGCTGGCCGTCGAAGCTGCTGCGCGCCTGCCGCGCGGGCGCGCGTCCCGACGCATTCAGTCCCACGAGCTCCCCGCCGAAGATCCCGAGGACGAATCCGTCGCCTCCGATGCCGTTGGTGGTCGGCTCGAGCACGGTCATCGCGGCCGCTGTCGCGACCGCGGCATCGGCGGCGCTTCCGCCCCGGCGCAGCATCTCGAGCCCCGCCTGCGCGGCGAGCGGCTGGCTGGTCGCCACCGCCATCGATCCGCACACGGCGGGCCGCCGCGCGTCGTAGGGGAGCGCCCAGTCGGTTCCCTCTGCCGTTTCACCTGAGTTCTCGGCTGTTTCGAGCATCTGGATCTCCTGGTTGCGGATGGCGTGCCGAACCGGTGCAGCCTACCCTGCCCGCCCGTCGTCACGGCGCGCTGTGGTACAACATCGCCCCCGCTCGGAAGGAACCACGATGGCCGGAGTCAAGCAACCCACCGACAAGAGTCACTTCCTCCTCCCCGACCTCGGTGAGGGCCTCGCCGAGGCGGAGCTCATCAGCTGGAAGGTGAAGGCGGGCGACACCGTGAAGGAGTCGCAGACGCTGGCCGAGATGCAGACCGACAAGGCGCTCGTCGAGGTTCCGTCCCCCTGGGCCGGCACCGTGCGCGAGCTCTGCGGCAAGGCGGGCGACGTGATCCCGGTCGGCGCGGTGCTGGTGCGCTACGGCGCGGCGACCCCCGTGGCCACCCCCGCGGCGGCCGCGAAGCCGGCCTCGACGGCGGCCTCAACCGCAGCCTCAACCGCAGCATCGACGGCCTCCTCCGCGGGCTCCAACGGCAACTCCTGCATGTCGAGCCAGATTGCCGCGGGTGCTTCCGGAGCCAATGCTTCTGGAGACCAGGGCACCGTCGTCGGCACCATGTCCGGCACACTCACCGTCAGCGAGCGCTTCGCGCGCCGCGCGCCCGAGGTGGTCGAGGTCTCCCGCGACGGCAAGGCGATGGCGACCCCCGCCGTTCGCGGTCTCGCGCGCAAGTTCGGCGTCGACATCCAGAAGGTCCCCGGCACCGGCCGCGGCGGCCGTGTGACCGCCAGCGATGTGGCCGCGTTCGCCGAGGGTGCGCCGTCGTCGTTCGCGACGCTCCAGTCCCAGGCTGGCGCCGGCGCCGGATTCGCGCCCCGCGCCGCCGCGATCGCGCCGGGTTCGGTCTACATCGACCAGAACGATGTCGCGCAGCGCGTGCCGTTCCGCGGCGTGCGCCGCAAGATCGCCGAGGCGCTCTCGCGCAGCGTGCAGACCGCGGTGCACTTCACCGTGGTCGACGAGGCCGATGTGACCGCGCTCGAGGCCAAGCGCCGCGAGTACTCGAAGGTCGTGGGCGAGAAGCTCTCGATGCTCCCCTTCATCATGCTGGCCGTGTGCCGCGGTCTGCGGAAGCACCCGTCGCTCAACGCGGTGGTCGACGATGCCAAGGGCGAGATCATCCTCAAGTCGGCGGTCAACCTCGGCTGCGCGGTCGACACCGACGCCGGTCTGATGGTGCCCGTGATCCGCAACGCCGGCGCGATGGCGCCGGTGCAGCTCGCGCAGGCGGTGCGCACGCTCGCCACCAAGTGCAAGGACCGCACGATCTCCCGCGAGGAGTCGCTCGGCGGCAGCTTCACCATCTCGAATGTCGGCAGCTACGGCGGCATGTTCGCCACGCCGGTCATCAACTACCCCGAGGTGGCGATCCTGGCCGCGGGCCGCGCCAAGGAGCGCGTCTGCACCAAGGACGGGAAGTTCTACGCCGGCCTGGTGCTGCCGCTGTCCCTCTCCTGCGACCACCGCGTGGTCGACGGCGCCGAGGGCGCGCGCTTCCTGAACACCGTGGTCAAGCTGCTCGAGGACCCCGACGCGCTGCTCGGCTGAACCGCCTTCGCCGTCGGGATCACCGCCGAGAAGGGTTGATTTCGCCCGCGACGCAGTTCCGACGGCAAAGTGGTCGATAGGGAACACGCCATGCGAACCGCCCTTCCGAACGTCCTTCCGCCTGTCCTTCCGAACGCCTTCGCCGCCACGCTCGCCTGCGGGCTGCTGCTCTCCCTGAACGCCTCGTGCTCGACCGCGCCCGGTGCGGACGGCGCCCCGGGTTCCGCCGAAGCCACCCCACGCACGCTCGATCCCGAGCGCGTCACCCGGCTCGAGTTCTACGGCGGCCGTTGCGCCGGCGAACCCTCCGCCGACGGCGTGGACGGCGTCACCGGCGTCGAGCTCGAGGTCGGCAAGACCTTCGTCGCCGAACTCTACTTCGCCGGCGGAACCGGATATTCGTGGACGGCGCGCGGCTACGACGAGTCGGTCGTGCGCATCACCGAGCAGCGCTCGCGCCCGGTCCGCGGCACCGACGCCGTGGGCGCCAAGCAGCTCTGCACGATGAACTTCACCGCGCAGAAGCCGGGGCGTACCCGCATCACCTTCGAGCTCAAGCGCCCGTGGGAGACCACCGAGGCGCCGGTCGAGGTGCGGCACACGACGATCTACGTGAAGTGACGGCCGGGGAGCGATCCTCCACCGCCTGCGCCGCCCGCGCGACGAGAATGCGAGTACGCATGGACATCGAACGGATCTCCGGGGAGTGCCGCGTGATGTTCGCCTTCGAGGCGGGCTTCGCCATCGACCTCGCGCGCGCCGAGGCGCGGCTGCCGGCGTCGGCGCGCGAGGCGCTGCCGCAGGGACGGCGCGTGCCCGCCGACAGCGACTTCGCGCAGAAGCCGCTCCGCATCGCGGTCGAGCGACCCGTGCACGCGCTCGATGGATTCGCCACCGCGCCGCTCGTCGAGACCACGATCCACGACTTCGGCGCCATCTCGGTCGCGTTCCGCATTCCCTTCGACGGCGAGGTCGCCGCGCTCGCCGCGCTGGCGGCGCGGCTCTGGAACAACCGCGCGCTCGCCGCCGCCGCGCGCGCCGCGGTGGAGGACACCGTGGCCGCGCTCGGCGACACCATCACCCGCCCGGAGCTGCGCTCCTCGGCGGAGGACTTCGTGGTGTGGGTCGTCGATCCCGCCTCGTGCGGCGGAACGGCGCCGAGCGTCGAGGCCTTCGGCGCGGCGCGCCTCGCCGCGCTCCTGCGCCTCGAGGACACGCCGCTTTCGCGCGAGGAGACCGCCGACGCCGTCCAGTCGCCGCTCGCCTACGGCACGCACGACCTCGTGCTCGTCGACTGGGCCGCGGCCCTCGTCGTCGACGCGGAGCCCGCGGCGACGCTCGCGGTCCTCGAGCACGCCAACGTGCAGCTCGCCGAGCTCAAGCACCTCGACGCCGAGCTCGACCGCGGCCTCGACCAGGTCTGGACGATGCTCAACGACCGGTCGCTGTTCCGCCGCTTCCGCCTGCGCTCGAACCTGCGGCTCCTCGCCGAGCTCGAGCTCGAGGGCGCCGCGCTCTTCGACAGCGTGACCAACGCGCTCAAGCTCTTCGGCGACCAGCACCTCGCGCGCGTGCAGCGCGCGGCGTCGCGCCGCTTCCGCATCGACGACTGGGAGCAGAGCGTCTCGCGCAAGCTCGCCACGCTCGGCTCGATCAGCGAGCGCCTCGAGGCGCGGCAGTCGCAGTACCGCAGCGAGCTTCTCGAGTGGATCATCATCGCGTTGATCGCGTTCGAGATCGTTCAGGCACTCTGGTGACGCCGCACGAGAAGAGCCAGCGTGACCGCCGCGAGCGGACCTGATGCTGCGCTGGCGACGACGAGCGAGAGCGGAGGCTGGAGCATGAACACCTCGACGCCCACCCAGTCGACGGGCGGCGACCACGGGCTCCTATCGGTCCCGCGAACGGCCGCGAGCGAGCGGACTCCGCGAACGAACGCGGCCTGCGCGTTCACCATCGCCTCGATACGGTTCCGCGGCACGCCCGGATTCGCCTGCTCCGCCTCGCGGACGAGCCGCGCCTCGAGCCCTGCGAGGGCTTCGGGCGCGCAGGCCGACAGGTCTCCATCGAGCGCGCCATAGACGATCGAGGTGTTCGGGGTGAACGCGCTGTCGAAGGAGATCCCCGAGAGGTCGACCGGATCCCAGTAGCCGTCGCTTGCCGCCATCCGCTGCAGGAAACGGCCGAAGACCCGGGCCGAGGGGCTCGACCGTGCGTCATGGACTTGCGCGGAGAACGACGCCGTCCACTCCAGCGGGATGGCCAGGCCAACCCGCAGCACCGCGAGCGAGATGAACGCCGAGATGGCGCCGCAGACGACAAGCGCATGCCAGCGGGCCTGCCCGACGCCGCGCGGACGGCCGCGCTCCCGACCGCACTCCGGGCAGATTGCCTGCGAATCATGCAGCTCGTGCCGGCAGCGTCCGCATTCGTTCGATCGCGCGGTGCGCCAGAAGAGCGCGATCCAGCCGACTCCGAGGAACGCGACCAGCATCGAGAGCATCGGGAGCGCCACGAGCAGCATCTGCCACGAGGGGTGCACGCGCGACATGAGCCAGCTGCAGGATGTGGCGAGGATCGCGTTGGGAAGAAGCACCAGTGCCGCGAGCCCGATCGCAAGCCGAAGCGCGGACTGCTTTCGCCGGAGCATGAGCAGCCACAGCATGAACAGCAGTCCACCTGCAAGCAGGGCGATCAGCGAACCGCTCGCGAGCGAGGGAACCGATCCGAAGCTGACCGTGAAGTACTCGACCTGCGTGAATCTCGGTGTCCACATGGCGTGTTCCGTTCGAGTTGCCCGCTGGCCGGTCGCTGCGCGAAGCCTACCATGCGCGCCGTGCACGACCGAGGTTCCATCTCCCGCATCGAACCGCTGCGCACGGGCTCGTTCCGTCTCGATGGCGGCGGGATGTTCGGCCTCATCCCGAAGACCATGTGGTCGCAGTGGACCGAGGCCGACGCGCACAACCGCATCGCGCTCACCACGCGGTCGCTGCTGGTCGAGTCGCGCGACGGGCTCGTGCTGGTCGAGGCCGGCTACGGCGACAAGTGGAGCGACCGCGAGCGCGCGATGTACGAGCTCGAGCCCCGCACCGCGGTGGACGCGCTCGCCGAGCTCAGCGTCGATCCGCGCGACATCGCGCATGTCGTGCTCACGCACCTCCACTTCGACCACGCCGCCGGGCTCACGCGCGCGGGTGCCGCGGGACCGGAGCCGGTCTTCCCCAGCGCGCGCATCCACGTGCAGCGGCAGGAGTGGCTCGATGCGCTCGCCAACCGCAGCACCATGACGAGGACCTACTTCCGCTCCCACCTCGACCCGGTCGCGACGCAGGTCGAGCTGCACGACGGCGCGTGCGCGCCGCTCGCGGGCATCGAGCTCATCCCGACCGCCGGCCACACCTGGGGCCACCAGAGCATCCTGATCGCGGCGCCAGACGGGCCTGTCCTCTTCGCCGGCGACGCATGCCCGACCGTGCATCACGCGCATCCGGCGGCGAGCCTGGGATACGACATGCTCGCCTACGAGTCGATGCTGTCGAAGCTGGAGATTCTCGGGCGTGCAGTGCGCGGTGGATGGCGCCTCGCGCTCGACCACGACCCGCAGCACGCGTTCGCGCGGACGGTGGATCGGGAAGGTCGCCTCGTTCTCGTCGGCGAGCCGTAAACGCCGCGCGTTCGGAGGCCGCGCCCTCGCAAACCGCGCGCGGGTGCCGTATCCTGCGGCGATGCGCCTGACCCGCACGATGTCGATCCTCGCCCCGCTCGCCCTCACCGCCCTCGCGGTGGCCCAGGCCGAGAAGCCGCCGGAGCCGACCTTCACCCCGCAGACCAACCCGATCATCGGGTACCTGATCGTCGCCGTGCTGTTCGGCGTGATCGTGGCCATCTCGCTCATGCCGTCGAAGCGCTCGCATCAGGACCTCTGATCGGTCCCCGATCGCACGCGCCATCGGCACGCAGTCACAGACCCGCGGCCCGCGCCGCATTCCTCCGATCGGGCAGGACCCCGCCATGCGCCGCCGACCCTCCTCCCTCCAGCTCCTGCTCGCCGCCAATGTCGCCGCACTCGGCGCGCTGGCCGCCGTCGAGTTGTCGGCTCCCGCGGGCGCCCAGGCCTCGCGCCCGCGCAGCACCTACACCGCCGCCTCGGGACGCATCAACGGCACCGAGACCCACGCGGTCTACGTCGTCGACGAGACCACGCAGGAGGTCATCGCCGTCCAGTGGGATCCGCAGACCAAGCAGATGCGCGGTCTGGGCTTCCGCAGCCTCGCGGTCGATGCCGCGGACATCTCCCGTCCCCGCTCGAACTGACGGTTCCACCACCATGCGCATCCCCCACGCCATCCTCGCCACCAGTGCCGTCGCCATCGCCGCGCTGGCCATCGTGGAAGCCGGACGCCTCCACCCCGCCGCCGACGCGGGCACCGCGTCGATGGGCATCGGCGGATACACCGCCATCACCGCCTCGACCGGCCAGGGTCCCGACACGCAGCCCTTCGAGATCCTCTATGTCCTCGACAACCGCGGCGAGATGCTGCTGGTCTACGGCGTCGAGGCCCAGATCGACCGCCGCATGGTGCTGCTCGGCGGCGCGAGCCTTCCCGTCCTCTTCCGCGCGGCGCGCGGTGGCTGATCGCGCATGAGTCCGGCCGACGTGACATCCGACATGGCATCCGACAACCCCGGCACGCCGGCGATCGCGCTCCCCCCGCGCCGCCCGGTCGACACGATCATGGCGGTCCGCCGCGCCGACAGCTTCGGCAAGCGCTCGATCAAGGCGGGTTCCAAGGACTTCGCGCTGCGTCTCGCGGTCACCATGACCGACCTGACCACGCTCGAGGGCAAGGACTCGCCGGAGAAGGTCCGGTCCCTCTGCCGCAAGGCGATCTCGCCCGCGCCCGCGCTTTCCCGCGCGCTCGAGGCCGCCGGGCTCGCGCCGATCCCGTCGGTCGCCGCCATCTGCGTCTATCCGAACCTGGTCGCGACCGCCCGCGAGGCGCTCGCCGGTTCGACGGTCCGGATCGCCTCCGTCGCCACCGGCTTCCCGAGCGGCCAGTTCCCGCTCGACATCCGCCTCGACGATGTGCGCCGCGCGGTCGGCGACGGCGCCCACGAGATCGACATGGTCATCAGCCGCGGCGCCTTCCTCGCCGGCGCCTACGCCCAGGTGGCCGACGAGATCGCCCGCGTGAAGCAGGCCTGCGGACCGGCCCATCTCAAGGTCATCCTCGAGACCGGCGAGCTCGAGACCCTCGACGCCGTCCGCTACGCCAGCGACCTGGCGATCCGCGCGTGCTTCGCGGCCGGCCCGATCGCCGACGGCGAGGTGTTCATCAAGACCTCGACGGGCAAGGTCACCCCCGCGGCGACCATGCCGGTGGTCCTGGTGATGCTCGAGGCCATCCGCGACGCGTACCGCGAGACCGGCATCCGCATCGGCATGAAGCCGGCCGGCGGCATCCGCACGGCCAAGTCGGCCATCGCGCAGCTGGTCATGGTGCACGAGACCCTCGGACCCGAGTGGCTCCACCCGCACCTCTTCCGCTTCGGCGCGTCGACCCTGCTCAACGACCTGCTCCGGCAGATCGCGCGCATGCGGGGCGGCGGCTACGCGGCGCGCGACGACTTCGCCGAGGCCTGACCCGGACGGCTCCCGTCCGATGCCGCCGTGGCGGGACTTCGCCCGTCCCCACACCCACGATCGTGCACGCATCTTTCAGGAAATTCGACGATTCGATGACCTGCGCGTCCCGAACGGCGCCTCCGTGCTTTTCTCGCGAAACTTCGGCGGAGGGCAAAATACGGCCCGCGCTTTCGCGTATCTTCTTCGCCTCGCGAGGCAATTCTCCGGCTCGGCACTTCCCCCGCCGCGCTTCATTTCTCACCTTTGCCTCGTCCCAACCAGTGCCCTTGACGATGTCGGTGTTGTGTCCATCCGTTCCCACGCGCGATCGCGCCCAACCGCACGGACGCGGCCCGGATGTCCTCCGTCGCAACGCGTCGCGCGGGGTGGTCGTCCGTGAGGTGCCGGCATGAGCGAGCCCATCCCAGCCGCAAAGCGCAACCGCCGGAACCCCGGCGAGACCCTCCACGGCTACCGCATCCGCAAGTGGCTCGGTGACGGCGCGTTCAGCGTGGTCTACCTCGTCGACGACGGCAAGAGCCACACCCAGTACGCGCTCAAGCACGTCATCTCGGAGGGTGAGAAGGAAGACCGCTACCTCGACCAGCTCCGCATGGAGTGGGAGGTCGGCCGCAAGCTCAAGCACCCGAACATCCGCGACATCGTCGACCTCCGCGGCGACCAGGGCTTCGGCTTCCTCAAGAAGCCGGGCAAGGACCTGGGCCTCGTGATGGAGATGATCGACGCGCCCAGCCTCGAGGACATGCTGCAGAAGGGCGAGGCCCGCTTCAGCATCCCCGAATGGATCGCGATCTTCCGCGATGTCGCCAGCGCCCTCGTGCACATCCACGAGAAGGGCTACGCGCACGCCGACATGAAGCCGAACAACGTCCTCTGGGATGACCGGCACACCAAGGTCATCGACCTCGGCCAGGCGTGGAAGATCGGCTCCACCAAGCCCCGCATGTCGGGTACCGCCGGCTACGTCGCGCCCGAGCAGCCGCTCATCGAGGCGATCACCGCGCAGACCGATGTCTTCAACTTCGGCGCGACGGTCTATCGCCTGCTGCGCGGCAAGTTCGCCCCGCAGACGGTGCAGCGCAAGTACCCGAAGGACTTCCAGCTGCCCGAGGCCCTGCTCGGCGAGACAACGCCGCTCTCGCAGTGGAATCCGCAGATTCCCGAGCGGCTCAGCGACCTCGTGCTCAACTGCCTCGAGACCGAGCCGGCCAAGCGCAAGTACATGACCTACGTGCTCAAGCAGCTCGAGGCGATGGTGCCCGTCGCCGCGAAGTGAGGCCGTGAAGTCGGGCCGCAACCGTGCAGCTGCAACCGTGCAGCTGCAACCGTGATGCCGCGCCGTGACGCTCAGAGCTCGGTCGCCGAGCCCGCCCACTCCGGCTCCCACACCGCATAGCCGCCGAGGAACGCGTTCGAATTCGCGCCGAGGACGCAGCCCTCGGGGATCTCCTTGAGCGCCTTCGAGTTGCCGCCACCGAGGACGACCACATCGGGCAGGACCGCCGCGCGCAGGATGCGCACCGTCTCCGCCACATGGCCGCGCCACTTGCGGGTTCCGTTGCGCTCGCGCCCGCGGATGCCGACGTAGTCCTCGAACGAACGACCCTTCTTGAACGGCAGGTGCGCGAGCTCCATCGGCAGCACGATGCGGCCTGCGATCATGCAGGTCCCGAGCCCGGTGCCGAGCCCGAGGAACAGCATCTTCTCGTTGGTGAGCTTCGCCGCGCGGTGGCTGCCGATCGCCTGCATCGCCGCGTCGTTGAGGATCTTCACCGGCACGCCGAACGCGGCGCGGTAGTCGAAGTCCCGCCAGCCCGGGCCGAGATTCACCGGGTCCTGCAGCGGCCGGCCGTTGCGGATCGGCGTGGGCAGTCCGATGGTGATCGCATCGACCTTCTCACCCGCGAGCAGGCGGGGAAGGTCGGCGGCGAGCTGCTCGGGGGTGTAGTTCGGTCCCGACGGTGCGGCGCGCTTGTCGTCCCAGTGGGCGCAGCGGACCTTGGCGTTGGTTCCACCGATGTCGAGGGCGCAGATGGTCTTCGGTGCGGACATACGCGGATTGTGTCGGACATCGACCGATCCGGGTTGAGCTCCGCGCCGTCAGGACCGAGAAATCGGCTGGGCCGCGCCCGGCGTGCCCGAGGCGCGCGGCGTGCCTGAGGCGCCAGTCGCAGACGGGGCGCCCCCCGACTTCCGCACGGGCAGCTGCACTTCCGACCACTTGTTGCGGTTGGCGATGTACGGCCCGTTGTAGTGGAAGGCGCGCGGCTCGCCGGCGACCTCGTACTCGGGGTGGTCCTTCAGCCAGGCGTGCAGCAGGGTGAGGCCCTTCTCGACCACGCCGGTGCCGTACGGGCCGTTCATGCCGATCGAGAGCACCTCGAGCTCGGGGCGGTCGGTGACGATCACCTTGCCGTCCTTCCTGTCCTTGCCGACGGGCGCGAGCTCGGCGGTGCGGTACAGGAAGCTCATGGTCCAGCTCATCGACTCCTTCGGCTCCTGCTTGCCGGTCGCGGGGTCGAAGAGGTCGCGGTAGTCCATCTCGACCGGGCTGGTCATCGCGATGTCGTTGCGCTTGATGTGGTTGAACAGCGGGAAGAAGCCCATGTTCATGCCGAAGCCGGGCGAGCCGCTGGACACGTACTCGGCGCGGCGCACGGTGGGGTACCGCTTGAGGTCGATCGCGCCGGGAGGCGTCGGCTCGGGATACCCCGCGGGCAGCGGGCTCTCGATGCGCGAAGGTCCAAAGCGGAACTCGCCGTCCCGAATCTCGATCTGCGCCGCCGTGTCGCCGCCCACGCGGGTCACCTGCGCGGGCGTGCGCGCGGGGTTCGGCGCTTCGGCGCCCGGCTCGGAGGCGCGGCCGCTGTGGCCGTCGGCCGTGTCGTGGGCGGCATCAGGGGCGGCATCAGGTGTGGCATCGGGGGTGGTGTCGGACGCGGCCACCGCGCCCATCGCCGGGTTGCTCGTCGTGCTGGCAGTCGCCGACGGCTTCACAGGGTCGGGAATCTTGCTCGGGTCGCTCTCGTAGGAGACGCATGCCGTGAGCGGAAGCAGGCCGAGGCCGAGCGTGAGCGAGCGGACGAACGCGGGGCCACCGTTGAGAAGCGTGCGAATCATGCCGCCCGCTTCGCTGCGGTCGCGGAACGGGATTCGCCCCCGTGTAAGATCGCCGCCGTGAATTCCCCGACCTTCGCCTATGCGCCCGCGCCCGAAAGCGTGCGGCCCGTCCTGAAGCCGAGTTACGGACTCTTCATCGGCGGCAGGTTCGTCGAGCCGAAGTCGGGCAAGGGGTTCAGGACCATCAATCCGGCCACCGAGGAGCCCATCGCCGAAGTCGCCGACGCCGGCGCCGCCGATGTCGCGCGCGCGGTCGAGGCTGCGCGCAAGGCGTTCCCGAAGTGGTCGAAGACGAAGCCCGCCGAGCGCGCCAAGCTCCTGTTCCGCATCGCGCGCCGCATCCAGGAGCGTTCGCGCGAGCTCGCGGTGCTTGAGTCGATGAACGGCGGCAAGCCGATCAAGGAGTCGCGCGACGAGGACCTGCCGCTCGTCGTGCAGCACTTCTTCCACCACGCGGGCTGGTGCGACAAGCTGCCCTACGCGTTCGCCGGCGCGCAGCCGAGGCCGGTCGGCGTGTGCGGGCAGATCATCCCGTGGAACTTCCCGCTCATGATG
>CAMBUI010000020.1 GCA_945870915.1 Candidatus Kuenenia stuttgartensis
AATCCGGCCAGGATCAGCAGCGTGCCGGCCGCAGGGATCAGCGCGCGGATGGCGCGGCGGGGATAGGTGCGCATCTCCGCGAACGCGCGGCGCCATGCGTGATCGCTCGCGCGGCCGCATTCAGGGCATGTGCCCGCATCTGCGAGCATCGGCTGGCCGCAGCGCGGGCACGGCATGTGCGCGCACACGGCGCCGTCCTTGCTGAGCAGCCGCGCTTCGGAGCGTGCGACCAGCGAGAGTCCGAGCGTCCAGGCCGCGAGCGCGATCGGCAGTGCGATCGCGCCGCGGCGGACGAGTGCCTCGATGTCGCCATCGCAGTTCGCGAGCATCGGGATGAGCGACGCGAGCGCGCGGCAGAGCGCGAGCAGCAGCGTGCTGCCGATCGAGCGCGTGTGGAAGCGGTCGTAGGCGATGACCGCGGCGCAGAGGACGAGCGTTGCCAGGAAGGCCGCGGAAACGAGCAGCGTCGCGAGCGCGATGGCCGCCGCCAGCAGCGCGAAGCCCGCTGCGAACGCATGGCTCCGCCTGAGCCGGCCGCTCGGGATCGGCCGCGCCGGGCGTTCCTGCGCATCGATGGCGGCATCGAATGCGTCGTTGAGCACCATTCCTGCGATGTAGACGAGCGCTGGCGTGACGATCGCTGCGGCCATGGCGGCGAGCGATGGAGCCCGCGCGTCGGTGCGCAGCGGGGTCTCGCCGAACCACACGGCGCATCCGACGTCATCCTCGATGATCCGCACGATGACGCCGACCACCGTGCCGGCGATCGCGTTCGAAACCACCGTGGGCAGGTTCGAGATGCGCATGAGCTCGAGCCACGCGCGCGCGCGGCCCGTGCTCACGCGCGCACTCCGTAGCCGGCGCGCACGAGCGCGGCGCGCGTCCAGGCGAGTTCCTTCGCGATTCCCGCGGCGAGGTCGCGCTCGCGCAGGTGCGGCGGCAGCACCGTCCACGCGTAGGTCTCGACCTCGAAGCACGGCGGGTCGTCCTTCGATGCCGCGGCGAGCGCGAGCGGGATCTGCCGCGCGGTGGTGTGGAGGCGGCCGATCTCGTCGAGGTGCACGGGCACATGGAAGTGCGTGCGGTAGGGTCCGTCGGGCATCGCGTCGAGCGCGAGGTCGAGGTCCTCGAAGAAGCGCACATCGCCGGTGCCGGAGAGCACGCAGGTCTGGTGCAGGTAGCGGGGCTCGGCGAACTCGGCGAGCTCGGCGAGCTCCTTCGGCGCACCGGAGCAGGCGAGCGCGGCGCTGACCTGGATCTTGCCCACGCGGATGCCGCTGCGGGCGTAGAGCTCGAGCGCGTCGTCCTGCTCCTCGAACATCACGGCGCTGTGGCAGATGTCGTGGCAGACGCCGAGGTGCCGCCGCGTCTCGTCGGTGTTGAAGCACTGGTCGAACAGCGATGCGGCGTGCTCGGCGCGGTCGAGCAGGCAGCCGGGCTCGGGCTCGAGGTCGACGGTGATGCGGACGCCGGTCGACTGCTCGAGCTCGGCGAGCCTTCCCGCGATCCACTCGAGCTGCGCCGCGGCGAGGCCGACGCTCGCGCCGCAGCCCTCGTTGGAGAAGTCGGCGCGCCAGCCGATCGGCACGGTCGAGATCGACGCCGTCGCGGTGCCGGGCGCGACGAGCTGCGCGAGGATCCGCGCGAGGTCGAGCGTGAAGATCGAGCGGTTCGGATCGGCCCAGTGCGGGTGGTAGACGCGGGTCTTGACCGTCTCGCCGTGGAAGTCGCCGTAGGGGAATCCGTTGACGGTGCGGACGGCGAGGCCGCGCTCGCGCAGCCAGTCGCGGAAGCGCGCGATGCCGTCGGCCTCGGCCAGCAGTTCGCGCGCGGCCTGCGCGGAGAGCCACAGCCCGATGCCGAGCTCCGAGTCCGGCGCGAACAGCGAGCGCACGCGGACGGCGTGCTGGTCGAGCATGGCGCGGGTGCGCGCGAGCGTGTCGCCTGCGTGGACGTTGGTGCAGTAGGCGAGCTGGGCCGCAGGCTGGGCCGTGGACTGGTCCGTGGGACGAGCGATGGGTCGCGTCACGCCTTCCATTGTGGCAGAGTTCCTGCGACGATTGGCGGCATGCGCACGGGAACCGCCTTCGTCGTCGGACTTTCGCTTGTTTCGGGACTGGCGTTCCTCGCGCCGGAGCCGCCGGCCGCGCGGTCGGCGGAGGAGGCGGCGGTGGGTCCGCGTGCGGAGGCCGATCTCCGCGCCGCCGCCGTGGAGTTCGTGCGCTCGCTCTCCGACGCCGAGCGGGAGAAGGCGCTGCGGCCGCTCGATCACGGCGAGCGGACCAAGTGGTACTTCGCGCGCGGTGGCCGCGAGGGACTGTTCCTGCGCGACATGGATGGCGGCACGCGCGCGGCGACGCTGGCGCTGGTCGACGGGTTCCTGTCGGTGGCGGGCCGCGAGCAGTGGCGGCTGATCCGCGTGGTCGAGGCGATCAACGCCGCGCACGAGAAGGCGTCGGGCGCGACCACGCCGACCTACGGCGACGACCTCTACGCGGTGCACTTCTTCGGCGCGCCCGCGGATCCCGCGTGGGCGTTCGAGATCGAGGGCCACCACTTCGTGCTGCACGCGGCGTGCGTCGACGGCACGGTGACGGTGACGCCGGTGTTCACGGGCTCGTTCCCCGCGGCGGTGCCGGAGGGTCCCGACGCGGGCAAGCGTCCGCTGGGCGCCGCCGTCGAGGTCGCGTTCGAGCTGGCGCGCGCGCTCGACGAGGCGCAGCGCAAGGCCGCGCGCATCATGGACCGGGCCCCCGCGGACGTGCTCTGGGCCGTCGGTTCGGACGCGAAGGCGCCGGAGATGCAGGGTGTCGCCCGCGCCTCGATGACCGACGCGCAGAAGGCGCTCGTCGACCGGCTGCTCGCGGCGCATGCGTCGCTGCTCGACGAGAAGGTCGCCGACGCGCAGCTGCGCGAGTGGCGCACGAAGCACGCGGGGGAGCTGTCCTTCGCGTTCGTCGGAGACACCGATCTCGCGAAGCCGCACTACTACCGGCTCGCGAGCCCGTGCTTCACCATCGAGTACGACTCGACGAACGCCGACGCGACGCATGTCCACTGCGTGTGGAGCGATCCCTCGCGCAACTTCGGTGGCGACGCGCTGCGCGCGCATCTGCGGAAGGCGCACGCGGCCGACGTGCGCTGACGACGTGCGCTGACGACGCGCGCTGACGACGACGGCGCCCGTCATGCGCGTGACGACGCACGCTACAGCACGCCGAAGTGCGTCGCGGCGGCGCCGAGCGAGAGCAGCCCCGCGATCGCGGTGCACGCGGCGGCTACGCCGATCGCGTTGGGAAGGCGCAGGTAGCGCGTGCAGATGGCGGTCATCCAGACCGACGCCAGCGCGATCGCGGCCAGCGTGACGATGTGCGGCTCGAGGCGCCCGCGGAGCGTGGGCGCGCCGAGCATGAAGCGGTGGCCGTGGTGCGTGCCCCAGACGGCGATCGCGAGCAGCGGCGGAAGGAGCGCCGTCGAGTACAGCGTCGCGCGCAGCAGGTGCACGGGCCGCACGCGCGCGCGACGCATCGAGAACGGCAGCAGCAGCACGAGCGCAGGTGCCGCGAGCGGAACCACGGCGGCGCTCGCGAGGCGCGCGGCCGCGGCCGGATCGAGGAGCCGTGGCGCGCGTCCGCGTGCCTGGAAGCCGCCGGCGCCGGTGAACTTGCCCATGTCGTTCTCGTCGAAACCCATCGTGCACGCGCATTCGGCGAGCGCGACGGCGGTCGCGACCGTGCGGGTCGTCCACCGGTCGTCGGGGCCTTCGTTGCGGCGCGTGGTCCACGACCAGATCGACTCGCCCCAGACGATCGAGGCCGGCATCAGCGCGGCCCACGCGTGGTCGGCGACCGTGGGCGTGGTGCTGTACCACTGCTGCCTGCGCTCGATGTTCATCCAGGTGCGGCCGGTGACGGCGACCGCGTGCGCCGCGGCGGCGACCACGAGCAGGTAGACGGCGATCGCGCGCGGTCGCAGCGGGATCTGCATGGTGACGGCCGACCAGAAGCGGAACGGCCGCATCGTGCGCAGCGCCGTCGCGCAGGCGCGCCACGCGAGCGGGCGGCGTGCGTTGCGCGACTCGGCGAACCAGGGCGGATCGCCGCGGGTGTCGCGGAGCTCGGCCCAGGCGACATCGAGGCCGCACTCGGGACAGGTTCCGCGCGGATCGCCGCGCGACGCGGCGTCGGACTCGGTGCCCGCGAGCAGGTATGCACAGCGCGGGCAGTGCAGTGGAGCGTTCGGCTGGTGTGCGCTCTGCATCGCGCGTGTCCTCGTCGAATCCTCGTCGATTTCCCGTCGACTCCTCGGGGTCTGCTCGTCGCATCCCCCGCCGTCCGATCGCGGATGCGTGTCGGTGTGGCGGCTAGGACGCCGCCTGCACCAGGCTCCGCACCACGCCGAGACCGGTTTCCTCGGCCTCGGTGCGCTCGGGATGCCACTGCACGCCGACGTAGAAGCGCCGCGTGGGATCGATGACGCCCTCGACGACGCCGTCGTCGGAGCGCGCGATGACATCGAGCCCCTTCACATCGGTGATCGCCTGGTGGTGCCACGAGCGCACGAGCCCCGCGCGCAGCGGCGAGCCGCGCTCGGCCTCGACCGCGTGGATGGCGTCGTTGCGGTGGCGCTCGCCGTCGGAGATCACATCGGGCAGGTGCTGGATGAGCGTGGCGCCGCGGTGGAAGCCCATGAGCTGCATGCCGAGGCAGATTCCGAGGACGGGCATGTCGGGCCGCTGGTCGAGGGCCTTGAGCAGCGCGAACTCGGACTCCTGCCGTTCAGCGGGCATGCACTCGGCCTTCGGATGCAGCGCGATGCCGAACCTGGAGACATCGATGTCGTCGCCGCCGGTCATGATCACGCCGTCGACGCGGTCGAGCATCTCCTCGCGCAGCGCCGCCTTCGGCGGCAGGATCACGGGGATCCCGCCCGCGGCCTCGACCATGTCGAGGTAGGTTCGGCGCAGGCGCGCGTAGTTGTCGACGAAGTCCGCCGACAGTCCGATGAGCGGGCGCTTCTTCATGCGATCCTGAACCTTCCCGACTGCGAGAGGAACTGCAGCGGATTGTCGAAGCTGATCTTCTTCACGAGCTCCATCGCGTGGCCGCGCGACTTCATCTCGATCTGCGCCTTGGGCACGGCGAGCGGATCGCTGTTGCCCCAGTCGCCCGCGGAGTTGATCCAGAGGCGCTCGGTGCCGTGCATCTCGAAGATGTCGACCGCGCGCTGCGGCGTGCACTTCGTGTCGGGGTAGAGCGTCATGCCGGCCCAGAAGCCGCGGTCGAGCACATGGCGCACCGTGTGCTCCTCGACATGGTCGATGAGCACGCGGCGCGGGTCGAGGCGCGCGTGGTTCCGGATCGCGTCCATGATGAGCTTCGTGCCCTTGAGCTTGTCCTCGAGGTGCGGCGTGTGCACGAGCACGAGCAGGTCGTGCTCGGCGGCGAGGGAGAGATGCGCGTCGAGGATCTCGAGCTCGTTGCGCGAGTTCTTGTTGAGGCCGATCTCGCCGATCCCGAGCACGCTCTCGCACTTGAGGAACTGCGGGATGAGCTTGATGACCTCGCGCGCGAAGACCGGGTCCTCGGCCTCCTTGGGGTTGATGCACAGCCAGCTGTGGTGGCGGATCCCGTACTGCGCGGCGCGCTTCGGCTCGAAGTCGGTGAGCTGGCGGAAGTAGTCGTAGAAGCCCTGCGGGCTCGACCGGTCGTAGCCGGCCCAGAACGCGGGCTCCGTGATCGCGACGCAGCCCGCCAGCGCCATGCGCTGGTAGTCGTCGGTGGTGCGGCTGACCATGTGGACATGCGGGTCGATGTACATCAGACAGCTCCCTCAATCGTCAAATCCCCGCTCGACGCAGTAGCACCAGAGCGACGACCGGCCGAAGGCCGGTTGGAGAGCTCCGAGACGCGACGACCGGCCGAAGGCCGGTTGGAGCGCTCAAACCACGGGTCGATGTACATCAGCGGCCCCCCTTCGCATGGAGGTCGACGGCGCCCGTGGCGCCCTTCGTCGACGCCTTCGCGATGGGTTCGGTCGTGTGGTCGCTGAGCAGCTCGAGAATGCGTCGCGCGCGGTCGGGCCGGCCGTCGGTGAGGATCGCGCAGCACGCCTCGAGCGCCGCGCGGCGGTGGTCGTCGGCGCCCTCGCCCTGTGCGCGGTCGACGCGATCGAGGAACGCCGCGATGTCGATGACCTTCGCGCGGTGCTCGAGGAAGTAGCGGTCGACGACGGCGCGCTTCGAAAGCGGTGGAGGCGTTGGGCCGGGCATGGGGGGCATCGTACGCGCCACGGCCGCGCGGGCGGTGTCCGCGGCTGCGCCGCTCGGATGGTGTCCGCCGCTCCGCCGCTCGGGCGATGTCCGCGGCTGCGCCGCCTAGGCGAGTTCCGACGCGGCGCGGGCGACGAGTCCGGCGTCGAGCTCGTGGACCTCGAATCCCGAGAAGTGCTCGGGGCCGCCGTCGGCGGGCGCGTGGCTCCGCAGCATCGTGACCGTGAGCCGGCCGCCGAGGTGTTCGCGGAACTCCTCGAGTCCTGCGAGCAGCGCGCCGGAGTCGGCGAGCAGCGGGTGGCGCGTGGGCAGGCCGAGGGCCGCGATGCAGGCGCGGATGCGGGCGTGCCCGGCGTCGGAGAGCCAGCCGCGCAGGTTCGAGTAGCGGCAGTCGAGGAGGAGGCCGAGCGCGACCGCGTCGCCGTGCGACACGGCGTGCCGGCTCATCGACTCGAGCCGGTGCGCGGCCCAGTGGCCGAAATCGAGCGGCCGCGCCTCGTTCGCCTCGAACGGATCGCCGCCGTCGACGATGTGCCGCAGGTGCAGCTCGGCGCTGCGGCGGATGACCGGGCTCGCCGCGTCGAGGTCGCGCGCCGCGATGCGCGCGGCGTCGCGCTCGATGCGGGCGAAGTACGCCGGTTCCTTGAGCAGCGCGATCTTGACCGCCTCGCTGAAGCCGGCGCGGTAGACCGCGTCGGGCAGCGACGCGAGCAGCAGTTCGTCGCACAGGACCGCGAAGGGGACGGCGAACGCACCGACGAAGTTCTTCTTGCCGAAGCGGTTGATGCCGTTCTTGACGCCCATCGCGGCGTCGTCCTGCGCGAGCACGGTGGTCGGGATGCGCACCAGGCGCACGCCGCGGTGCGCGATGGCCGCGCCGTATCCGGCGGCGTCGAGCACCGCGCCGCCGCCGATCGCGATCACGAAGCTCTTGCGGTCGATGCGGTGGCGCTCGACGAGGTCGACGACGAGGTCGGCCACGCGCGTGTCGGCCTTCGCGTCCTCGCCGCCGGGAACGGTCGCGACCTCGCAGATCGCGGGGACGGCGCCGGAGTGCGCGTCGAGGTAGGCGTGGAGCCGTGCGGCGAGATCGGGCTGCGCTGCGGCGACGCCCGCGTCGAGGACGACCACGGCGCGCCGCGCGGCGATGCCGGGGTCCGACGCGAAGAGCGCGCGCAGCGCGGGATTCGCCGTGTCCAGCGCGCCTCTGGTGAACCGCACGCGGTGGGCGAAGCGCGGAGCGACGGCGCTATCGAGCACCTCCGTGTGGTGCATCGCGTGTTGGGACTGGGCTGCGGCGTCGGTCGGCATGAATGGTCCGCGGGGGAACGGAGAGGGTAGTCGCTGCGCCCACGCGCGCGAAGGGCCGAGATGGCGGCGGGCGCACAAACAAGATCGCCCCGGATACGGAAGAGTCCGGGGCGATCGGCTGCGGCGTGGGGGCCCGCGCGCAGCACCGGGCGTCAACGCGACGCACGGGTTTGGGAGTCGGTCACCGCGCGCCGCGTCGGGTATCGGACGGCGCGCGGTCGCGCGGAGCCGCGCGCTCGGGTTGCCGCGCTTGCGGAGCGCCGTCGTCCGGGCGCTCCGCAAGCGTCGCACGCAGCCGTCGCTCGTCCCCGCGACGGAGGGTGCGGAGATCCACCACGCTTCCCGGGGTGATCTCGCCGATCGTCGCGACGAGCTCACCGGGTGTGCGGATCTGCCGGCCGGCGATGGAGGTGATCACATCGCCGCGTTGGATTCCCGCGTGGGACGCGGGAGAGTCGAGTTCGACGCGCTGGACCAGCACGCCGCCGGCGCCGTCGGGCACGCCGAGTTCCGCGAGCAGCGCACCGTCTGCGGGCTGCACGCCGATGCCGAGGTAACCGCGCGCGACGCGGCCGGTCGCGATGATCGCGTCGGCCACGCGGCGCACGACCGAGGCGGGCACGGCGAAGCCGATGCCGTCGTTGCCGCCGCCGCGGCTTGAGATCGCGGAGTTGATGCCGACGATGTCGCCGTCGAGGTTGGCGAGCGGACCGCCCGAGTTGCCTGGATTGATGGCGGCGTCGGTCTGGAGGTAGCTCTCGAAGGTCGCCAGGCCGACATCGCTGCGGCCCTTGGCGCTCACGATGCCGGCGGTCACCGTCTGCTCGAGCCCGAACGGCGCGCCGATGGCGACGACCCACTCGCCCGCCTCGAGCGCGTCGCTGTCGCCGAACTCCGCGGGGTCGAGTCCGCTCGCCTCGGTGCGGAGGACGGCGATGTCGGTGCCGGGATCGAGCCCGACGATCGTCGCCGACGCGGTGCGTCCGTCGTGGAGGACGAGCTCGATCTCATCGGCGCCCTCGACGACGTGGTTCGCGGTCACGATGTAGCCATCGCCGGAGATGACGACGCCGGTGCCGGTTCCGCGCGCCGGTCCCTGCTGCGGGCGGGGTGCTCCGAGGCCGGGCGGAAGCGGGGGCAGACCGCGGCCCTGTCCGGGAGACCCGGCCGCAGCAGGGGCGGCGTCGGGATGGTTGCGCGAGGAGAAGGTGTTGATCGTGACGACGCTGGGCGCGAGCGTGCGCGCCGCATCGCGGAAGGCACGCGAGAGATCGTCGGCCTTGCGGCGCGCGGCGGAGCGTTCGGGTGCGTGCGCGGATCCACGCTCGCCCGCGCCCGCGGTGGCCGCGACATGCAGCACGCCCTCGGTCGCTGGATGGAGCGCGAGGGCGGGCGCCGCGGCGACGAGCAGCGCGAGGGCGCCGGCCGCGATGCGGGGCAGGCGCGCGGCGCGCATCGCGGACGGGAGGCCCGTGTGGATGTGGGCGTGGATGCCGGTGCAGATTGCGGCGCGGATGCCGTCGTTGTTGCGTGCGTCGCCCTGTTGGATGGTGTCGTTGTCCATGATGGTCGCTGCCTTTCCTCCCCGCGGCGTGCGGCATCGGTGGGGCGGCGTGCCGCGCGTGCGGCACCGCGCGCCCGCGGCCATGCCGTGCGGGGACTTGCGGGATGCGTCGGCGGAGCGGCCCTTGCCTTTGGCCCTTGCCTTTGGCTCTTGCCGTCGTCGACGCGGTGCGGGATGTGGTTCGGTGTGCCCGCCCGCAGTTCCGGACCTCCGAGGACTTCGGAGCGGCGCGCGCGTGGCACGGGGATCTACGCGGGCTTCAACCCGCGGTTCATGCGATCGGAGGAATTCGCGAAATCCCGGTTATCCGCGCTCGCCCTGCGACAGCTGGTCGAGCGCCACCGCCGCACTGACCGCGACATTGAGGCTGTCGACGCCCGCGGCCATCGGGATGCGCACGATGTGGCGCGACACCGCGCGCACCTCGGGCGACACGCCCTTCGACTCGTGGCCGACCACGATCGCCACGCGTTCGGGCCGGCCGATCGAGCGCAACGGCACCGACGACTGGATCGCGGTCGACACCAGCGCCAGGTCGAACCGCGCGCAGAAGCGCGCGAGTTCACCGGCCCAGGCGCCGGCGTCCGCCGACTGCGCGCGCACCGCGGGAACCTTGAGCGCGTTCCCCGTCGAGACCCGCAGGCTCTTGCGGTAGAGCGGGTCGTGGCAGGTCGGGCTCAGCAGCACCGCGTCGGCGGCGAAGGCGGCCGCGATGCGGAAGAGCTGCCCGATGTTGTCGATGTTCGTGATGTCCTCGCAGACGAGCACGGTGCGGGGCGGCTGCGCCGGCGCGTACGCGTCGGGCGCGACCGGCTCGAACGCCGCGCGCTCGGCCACCGCGAGCACGCCGCGGTGGAGGTCGATGCCGGTGAGGAGCTCGAGGGTCGCGTCGTCGGCGGTGTAGAGCGGCGCGCGGCAGCCGTGCAGCTCCATGAGCTCGGCCGTGCGCGCGAGCATGCGCGGGCTCGCGAGCACCGAGCGGACCGCCGCGGCCCGCAGCAGCATCGCCTCGAGCACGACCAGCGTCTCGCCCACGAAGAGACCTTCGCGCGCCGAGAGCTCGCGCTCGCGGATGTCGGCGTACGCGGCGATGCGCGGGTCGTCGTGGCGGTCGATGTGGATCGCGTCGGGCACGCCGCGATTCTCGCGGATTTCGCGGCACCGCGCCCGCGTGCCTTCGGGCGGCGCGGACCGCCCGCTACACTCGCCGCCGCATGCAGGTCGACGGCATCGATCCCCGCGAACCCGACGAGCACGTCCGCTTCGACAGCGGCACGGAGCCGTCGCCGCTCGAGGATGTGCGCGCCGAGGACTCGGTCATCGAGGCCACCGAGCCGACCCCCGAGGACGAGCGCGTCGAGGAGCTCCTCGAGGCGCCGTCGTTCGATGTGCCCGAGCTCGCCGAGGCCGTCGAGCAGCAGGAGGCCCCCGACGCCGCCGAGACCCTCGAGCAGATCGGCGAGCAGGCCGCGATCGAGGTCATCGAGGAGATGGAGACCGAGAGCGCCGCCGACGCGCTCGCGCACATGCATCCGTCGCTCGCGGTGAGCGTGCTCGAGGACCTCGTGAGCGAGGACCCCGAGTACGCGGGCAAGCTCATCGAGGAGATGGCGCCCGACGACGCCACCGACCTCCTGCAGAACCTCCCCGACGAGTCGCGCGACCGGCTGCTGGGCACGCTCGGCAAGGTCGAGGCGGTGAAGTTCCGCCGCCTGCTCGAGTACCCCGAGAAGAGCGCCGGCGGCATGATGACCACCGACTACCTCGCGGTGCGCGACTCGATGACCGTGCGCGAGGCGACCGAGGCCATCCGCCGCGCCGAGAGCCTCGGCGAGGACTGGCTGTACGTGTTCGTCGTCGACTGGCGCGGGCGCCTGCAGGGCCGCGCGACCATGCGCGCGCTGCTGCTCGCCGACCCCTCGCAGCGCGTGATGCAGATCTCCGAGAAGCAGGTCGACGCCGTCAAGCCCGACGTCGACCGCGACGAGGTCGCCCGCGAGTTCGAGAAGTACGACTACCTCGTGCTGCCCGTGGTCGACGACGAGGACCGCATGCTCGGCGTCATCACCGTCGACGACGTCGTCGACGTCATCCGCCAGGAGGGCACCGAGGACGCGCAGGCGATGGTGGGCGCCGGCCGCGAGGAGGCCGTGTTCTCGAGCGTGGCCGACAAGCTGCGCGGCCGCCTGCCGTGGCTCTTCGTGAACCTCTTCACCAGCTCGCTCGCCGCCGTCGTGGTGCTGCAGTTCGACGACCTCATCGGGTCGATCGCGATCCTCGCGGTCATCATGCCCGTCATCGCCAACCAGGCCGGCAACGCCGGGCAGCAGTCGCTCGCCGTCACGCTGCGCGGCATCGTGCTCGACGAGGTGCGCGAGGGCGCCGCGCTCGGCCTCGTGCGCCGCGAGGCGATCGTGGGCCTCGTGAACGGCACGATCTGCGGACTCCTCGTCGGCCTCGTGGTCGGCGGCATCGAGTACCTGCAGGCGCCGGACGGCGACATGTGGAAGCTCGGCGTCGTGGTCGCCGTCGCGATGACGGTCGCGCTCTCGATCGGCACGCTGGTCGGCTCGAGCCTCCCGCTCGTCGTGCGCCGCTTCGGCGCCGACCCCGCGACCGCGTCGACGATCTTCCTCACGATGGTCACCGACTCGATGAGCTTCCTGGCCTTCCTCGGCCTGGCGAGCGCGCTCTCGTCGTGGATCGGGATCGCGGTCAGCTGAGGAGGCGCACGATCTCGTCGATGGCGTCGTCTCCGAAGCGTCCCTCCTCGTCGAGGAGCTCGCGGATGCGCGCGCGCAGCCGCGCGGTCACGCCGCGCACGAGGTCGGCCATCTGCTGGCGCGACAGCGCGAACTCGGCCTCGAGGTCGCGGTAGGGCACGCCGTCGAGCGCGTGCAGGCGGAACACGCGCCACGCGCGGTCGCGCCCCTCGGCCACCAGCGCCTGCTCGACCTGCGCGCACGCCCCCATCGTGGCCGCGCCCGCACCCAGCACTCCCGCCATCAAGGAACGCATCCGATTCATCTCTGGGACTCCTGAACTCGCCGAGGCTCGTGCATTGCCCCCGGAACCGCCGAGGGTGCGCAGAGATCCGCCCGGCGCCGACTCATGGAGCAGCAGCGTCGAAATCGCGAGGAGTGCGAGCCCGAGAATCGCGGCGGCGCGCGACGGCGGCCGCGCTCCGCGCGCGGGCGGCCGCCGAGGCCCGGCAAGCGCCTCCACCAGCCGCGCGCAGTGCGCGTCGCTCAGCTCGGCGGGCGAAAGCCTGCCCAGCCACGGGATTTGCGGGAGTTCGCCGACCGTTCGCATCTTGTTGCCGCCCCGCGCCCTGCGCGCGTTCCACTACGCTACCACCCCTCCGCCGCGCCCATGCTCACCCTTCGCGACATCCGCAAGCGCTTCGGCGCGACGACCGCCGTCGACGGCCTCTCGCTCGAGGTCCGCGCCGGCGAGGTCTTCGGCCTGCTCGGCCCGAACGGCGCGGGCAAGTCGACCACGATCGCGATCACCACCGGCCTGCTGGCGCCCGACGCGGGAGCGGTCGACCTGCTCGGCCTCGGCTCGCCCGCCGACCCCCGGGTGCGCATGCACCTCGGCCTCGCGCCGCAGGAGATCACGCTGTACGGCGAGCTCACCGCGCGGGAGAACCTGATGTTCTTCGCGCGGCTCTACGGCATCGCGTCGCCGCGGGCGCGCGTGGACGGGCTGCTGGCGATGGTCGAGCTCGACGCCCGCGCCAACGACCGCACCGCGACCTTCTCGGGCGGCATGAAGCGGCGCCTGAACCTCGCGGCCGCACTGGTGCACGATCCGAAGCTGGTGCTGCTCGACGAGCCGACCGCGGGGGTCGACCCGCAGTCGCGCAACCGCATCCTGGAGCTCGTGCGCGCGCTGGCGGCCGAGGGCCGGACGATCGTCTACACCACCCACTACATGGAGGAGGCCGCCAAGATCTGCGACCGGGTGGGCATCGTCGACCACGGCCGCATGCTCGACATCGGCACGGTGCCCGAGCTCATCGCGCGCCATGGCGGCAAGTCGGCCGTGACGGTCACGCGCGGCGAGGCCGACGAGCGCGTGCTGACCGACGATCCCGTGGGCGAGGTTTCACGGCAGTTCGCGGGCGGCGGCGTGACCGGCGTGCGCGTCGAGCGGCCCGACCTCGAGACGGTGTTCCTCGCGCTCACCGGAAGGAGCCTGCGCGAATGAGGGCCGTGCTCGCACTCGCCGGCAAGGACCTCCGCCTGCTCTTCCGCGACAGGGGCGATGTGTTCTTCACCTTCGTGTTCCCGGTGATCCTGGCGATCTTCTTCGGGTTCGTGTTCGGCGGCGGCGGGGGGTCGAGCAGGATCGACGTCGCGCTGGTGGTCGAGGGCGAGTCGCGGATCGCCGCGGGAATCGCCGCGGATCTCGCGGCCGACGCGGCGTTCGAGGTCCAGCGCATGGACACGCGCGAGGCGGCGGTCGACGCGGTGCGCGCGGGCCGCGTGGCGGCGGCGGTCGTGCTGCCCGCGACCATGCAGGATGGCGTCGACGGGCTCTTCTCCGGCCGCGGCATCCCGATCGAGGCGATCGTGGATCCGTCGCACCGCGCCGAGGCGGGGCTGATCCAGGGCAAGCTCAACGAGCTCGCGTTCCGCCAGTTTCCGCGCATGCTCGCGGACCGCGCGCAGATGTCGCGGCTGTTCGCGGGCGCGCGACGGAGCTTCGCCGAGGCCGACGGGATGACGGCGTCGCAGAAGCTCCTCGCGGCCGGCATGGTCGCGGCGGGCGAGAGTTTCATGAACTCCGTGAACCCCGCGGACCCCGCGGTTCCCGCGAACCCCGCCGCGACGGGCGTTGGGCCCGACGGCGCCGCGCCCAGCGCCGACGGCGCCGCCGCCGCAGCGTGGTCGCCGGTGGACGTGCAGATCGCCGAGCTTCCGCCGCGCGCAGGCCGGCCGCGCTCGAGCTTCGATGTGACCTTCCCGCAGGGACTGGTGTGGGGTCTCGCGGGCTGCATCACGGCGTTCGCGGCGTCGATCGTGACCGAGCGTTCCCGCGGGACGCTGGCGCGGCTGCGTCTGGCGCCGATCGGTCCCGCGCAGCTGGTGGCGGGCAAGGGCCTCGCGTGCTTCGCGGCGGCGCTCGTGGTGCAGGCACTCCTCATCGGACTGGCGGTCGTGGGCTTCGGCAGCTCGATCGCGCAGCCGCTGATGCTGGCCGTGGCCTGCGTCGCCGGCGCGTTCGCCTTCTCGGGACTGGCCATGCTGCTGGCGGGGTTCTGCCGCACCGAGGCCGAGGCCAACGGCGCCGGCCGCGGCGCGATCCTCATCCTGGCGCTCATCGGCGGCGGCAGCATCCCGCTGTTCTTCATGCCGCCCGTCCTCCGCACGCTCAGCTTCGGCAGCCCGTTCCGCTGGGTGGTGGCGGCGGTCGAGGGACCGTTCTGGCGCGACACGCCCCTTTCGGATCAGATCGTGCCCCTTGTCGTCCTGCTGGCGATCGGGGCGCTCGGATTTCTCGCGGGAATGCGCGGGGTCGGACGACCGTTTGGCCGATAGGTGACGCGCGCCGGGTTCGCCCGGGACGCAACCCGTGGCTCTTCGGCGAAGGCTATGGGCACGGGTTTTCAGGACGGGCGGTGATCGGCATATTGCCGCCCTCATGCGCGGTGGGCGTCGAGCCATCCGCCAAGGCAGCATCGGGAATCGTCTGACGGAGTGTCTTCATGGCAAGCCGGATCGTTGCGAAGAAGCTCGAGAAGAGATTTGGCCACATCCATGCGGTGCGCGGGATCGACCTCGAGGTCCCCGCGGGGCAGGTGCTCGGATTCCTCGGGCCGAACGGCGCGGGCAAGAGCACCACCATGCGCATGATCACCGGGTTCCTCGAGCCCACGGCCGGCACGGTCGAGCTCGAGGGCATCGACCTCGCCGATGATCCGATCGCCGCCAAGCGCACCTTCGGCTACCTGCCCGAGGGCGCCCCCGCGTACCCCGACATGACGGTCGAGGAGTTCCTCGGCTTCATCGCCCATGCGCGCGGATTCCGCGGCGCCGACGCCAAGGCGCGCGTCGAGCGCTCGATTGGCCGCGTGAACCTGCAGGGCGTGCGCAAGCAGGCCTTCGAGACGCTGTCCAAGGGCTACAAGCGCCGCACCGGCCTGGCGCAGGCGCTGCTGCACGATCCCGGAATCCTGATCCTCGACGAGCCCACCGACGGACTCGACCCGAACCAGAAGTTCGAGGTGCGCGAGCTCATCAAGGAGCTCGGCGGCGACCGCGCGGTCGTGCTCTCGACGCACATCCTCGAGGAGGTCGAGGCGGTGTGCACGCGCGCCGTGGTCATCAACAGGGGCCAGATCGTGTTCGACGGCACGCCCGCCGAGATGGAGTCCCGCGCGCCGCGCGAGGTCACCAGGAACCGCATGGACCATGTCTTCCGCATGATCACCACCGGCGATGTCGCCGCGCAGAAGGGAGGCCGCCGATGAGTGGCGCTGATTCCGGCATTCCCGCACTGACCTCCGCGCAGCGCGTGGCGGTCGTCTTCCGCCGCGAGTTCCGCTCGTACTTCCAGACGCCGCTCGCCGCGGTGTTCCTCGTGATCTTCCTCTTCCTCGCGGGGCTCTTCACCTTCAACATCGGCGGCTTCTACGAGCGCAACCAGGCCGACCTGCGGCCGTTCTTCCAGTTCCACCCGTGGCTGTACGTGTTCCTGGTGCCCGCGGTGTCGATGCGCCTGTGGGCCGAGGAGCGCCGCACCGGCACCATCGAGCTCATCATGACGCTGCCCTTCGGCGCGGCGGACCTCGTGATCGGCAAGTACCTCGCGGCGTGGGCCTTCACCACCGTGGCGCTCGCGCTCACCTTCCCCGTGTGGATCACCGTGTCGTGGCTCGGCAACCCCGACCACGGCACCATCGTGGTGGCGTACCTCGCGAGCGCGCTGCTCGCGGGCGCGTTCCTCGCGGTGGGTTCGTGCCTGTCGGCGCTCACCAAGAACCAGGTGATCGCGTTCGTGCTGTGCGCGGTCGCGTGCTTCGTGCTGCTCCTCGCGGGATTCCCCGCGGTGATCGACTTCCTGCGCGGCTGGGCGCCGGGCGGCGTGGTCGAGGGCCTCGCCTCGACGAGCGCGCTCACCCACTACGAGTCGATGATGCGCGGCGTCGTCGACCTGCGCGACATCCTCTACTTCGTGCTCGTCATCGCGGCGTTCCTCGCCATCAACGTCTTCGCCATCGACTGGAAGAAGTCGGACTGAACGACCCCGGAACGGAGCCACATCCATGCCCGTCACTGACAAGCGTCGATCCACCCTCATCGCGACCGCCGGCATCCTGGTCGCGCTCGTCGCCGTGAACACCGCGGCGTGGTTCCTCGTGCGCGGCGTGCGCGTCGATGTCACCGAGGAGCGGCTCTACAGCCTCTCGCCCGGCGTGCGCGAGATCATGGCGAAGCTGCCCGAGCCGGTGCGCCTCGACTTCTACTGGACGCGCGAGCAGGGCGCCGACGTGCCGCAGATCCGCAGCTACGCGCAGCGGGTCGAGGAGTTCCTCGAGGAGCTCGCCCAGGCGTCCGGCGGCAAGGTCGAGCTGCGCGTGATCGACCCCGAGCCGTTCAGCGAGACCGAGGACATGGCGCGCGCCGCGGGCATCGCGCCGCGCACGCTCGACACCACCGGCCGCGTGCTCATGCTCGGCCTCGCGGTCAAGGGCCCCACCGACAAGGTCGAGTCGATCCCGTTCCTGTCGCCCGACCAGGAGCCGTTCCTCGAGTACGAGATCGCGCGGCGCATCGTGTCGGTCGGCCGCGACAGCAGGGCGACCGTCGCCGTGCTGTCCACGCTTCCCGACACCAAGCCGTTCGATCCGCGCAATCCGATGCAGCAGGGCGGCGGCAAGTACATCATCTGGCAGCAGCTCGAGCAGCTCTTCGAGGTCAAGCGCATCGACCCCGCCGCGCCGAGCATCCCGCAGGATGCGGGCGTGCTCCTCGTGATCCAGCCGCGCGAGCTCGGCGGCGACGCGCTCAAGGCGATCGACGCCTGGGCCGTCGCGGGCAAGCCGCTCATCGTGCTCGCCGATCCGTGGTGCGAGGCCGATCCGGCGGCGAAGAGCATGGACTTCGGCTCGACCGGCGCCGGCTCGACCTACGACCTCGGTCCGCTGCTCGCGCAGTGGGGCGTCGACATCGACAAGCAGAACGCCGTCGCCGACCGCGGGTTCGCCACGCGCATCATGTACCGCAGCCAGGGCGGGCAGGTCATGGAGATGGCGCATCCCGCGTGGCTCTCGATGAACAAGGAGGGCTTCGCGAAGGACGATCCCGTCACCGCGCAGCTCGCCTCGCTCAACCTCAAGGGCGCGGGCGCCGTCGCGACGCTGCCGGGCGCGAAGACGACGGTCACGACCGTCTTCTCGAGCACCAAGGACGTGCAGATGATCCAGACGCTCAAGCTCGGCTTCTTCGGCGAGGTCGACCGGCTCGTGCGCGACTTCAAGCCGCTCGGGGCGCCCGTCGCGATCGGCGTGCGCATCGCGGGCGAGATCGAGAGCGCGTATCCCGGCGCCGACGGCGCGCGGGCGAAGGGCGCGGCGAACATCCTGCTCGTGGCCGACGCCGACCTCCTCGACGACGCCAACTGGGTCGGCGCCGACCCGCAGACCGGCGAGCTCCGCACCATCGGCGACAACGGTGCGTTCGTCGTCGCCGCGCTCGAGCAGGCGACGGGCGACCGGCTCCTCTCCGGCCTCCGCTCGCGTGGCGGCTACGCCCGCCCGTTCGACCGCGTCGACGCGATGCGCAAGGACGCCGAGCAGCGCTACCTCACGCGCGAGCAGGAGCTGCAGGACCAGATCAAGAAGGGCGAGATGCGCATCAACGAGCTGCAGCGCGAGCGGGGCGCTGCCGCCGCCGGCGCGGTCGATGCCAACGGATTCCTCGTGCTCACGCCCGAGCAGGCCGAGGAGCTCAAGAAGCTCGAGCAGGCGTCGAAGGACGCGCGCCGCGAGCTGCGCGAGGTGCAGCGCTCGCTGCGCACCGAGATCGAGCGCACCGGCACCAGGCTCATGGTGCTCAACGTGATCCTCTGGCCGCTCGCCGTCGCGACGCTCGCCACCGGCTGGATCTCGCTCCGCTACCGCCGCCAGCGCGGCAAGTGACCGAATCGACGGAGCTCCACGATGAAGACGAAGACCCTTGCCATCGTCCTCGGCATCGCCGCCGCCAGCATCGGCGGCGCGTACATCGCCATCTCGCGCGGCACCAGGACCGCGGAATTCGAGCCCGGGGCGGTGTTCTTCGCCGAGCTCGGCGCGAGGAGCGGCTCGGTCGACCGCATCGAGCTCGAGCGCAGCGGCAGGCGCCTCGAGCTCGCGCGCGCGGGCGGCCAGTGGACGCTCGTGACGAGCGACGGCTACCCCGCGCGGTTCGAGGAGATCAAGGGCCTCGTGTCGGGCCTCGCGGTACTCAAGGGCGACCAGAAGATGACGGCGCGCAAGGAGCGGCACGCGGAGCTCGCGCTGGCATGGCCCGACGATTCGGGCCGCGGCGCGCGCGTGCGGCTGCTCGCGGGCGCGGATGTCGTCACCGATGCCATCCTCGGCGAGGAGCGCGCGAATCCGCGTGCGCAGTTCATCCGCCGCGAGGCCGACGACCAGTCCTGGCGCGTGCTCGGCTCGGTGCTCGTCGACATCGAGCCGCGGCGCTGGGTCGAGGCCGAGCTGCTCGCGATCCCCGACGGCGAGGTGCGCGCGCTCAACGTGAACGGCCTCCGCATCGAGGCCGAGGACGGCGCCGACGGAAAGGTCTCGTACAAGGTCGCCGAGAGCTCGCCCCTGGTGGCCCCGACCGACTTCGACTGGACTCCGACGCGCCGCGCCGCCGCGCTTCGCGCGCTGCCCTCGTGGCTGTCGCGGCTCGAGCTCGACGATGTGCGCAAGGCCAAGGCCGACGGCGCGGCCGCCGATCCCGCGATCTCCCCCGAGTTCGACATGGTGCGCGGCACGCTCAAGGTCAACGCCGTGCGCGACGGCGACGCGGTGTGGATCTCGTTCGACGCGAAGCCGAAGGAAGGCGCGCCCAGCGCCGCCGAGATCAACGCCAAGAAGAAGTACCCGGGCGATCCGTATGTGCCCGACTGGACCGAGTTCGCGGCCAAGCACGCGGGATGGCAGTACAGGCTTCCCGCGTGGAAGCTCAACTCGCTCGAGGAGGCGAACAAGATCCCCGCTGCGAGCGAGCAGCCGGCGGACCCCGCCGCGCCCACCGTCATCCCCAGCGCCGGCTGACGGCGCCCGTGGTGCCCGTGGTGCCCGTGGCGCCCGTGGCGCCCACGGCGACCCCGAGCGCCGCGCAGCGGCCCGACGCGTGATTCCCCGACACGTGGTTCCCCGACAAACGGTCCCCCGACACACGAGTGCCCGACACGTGGGTTCCCGACACGTGAGTGCCCGCAGATGCAGGCGCAGCCGGAATCTGCAGAGCGGCTGACGCGCGGATCACCGTGGCTCGGACATCGTCCGTTCCGCAGACTCCGTCTGCGGGCACCCACGCCAACGACCCACCAGAGGGAGCGGCCGCAGCCGCGACCGCCCAGTTCACGGGAGCGGCCGCAGCCGCGGCCGCCCAAAAGACAGGAGCCGCGTTCGCGGCTCCCGTCGTGCACTTCGGAATGATCTCGCCGGCCGCGCCTGTCAGCGGTACGAGCTCATCGGCTCGCACGCGCAGACCAGGTTCCGGTCGCCGTACGGGTTGTCGACGCGGCCGACCGCCGGCCAGAACTTGAAGTCGCGCAGCCACGGCGCGGGATACGCCGCCTCCTCGCGCGAGTACTTGTGGGTCCACTCGCTCGCCGTCACCGCGGCCGCGGTGTGCGGCGCGTTCTTGAGCGGGTTGTCGGCCTTGTCGGCGCGGCCCTCCTCGATGGCGCGGATCTCGGCGCGGATCCCGATGAGCGCGTCGCAGAAGCGGTCGAGCTCGGCCTTCGACTCGCTCTCCGTCGGCTCGATCATGAGCGTGCCGGGCACGGGCCACGACATGGTCGGCGCGTGGAAGCCGTAGTCCATCATGCGCTTGGCGATGTCGTCGATCTTGATGCCCGCAGTCTTCTCGAACGGACGGAAGTCGAGGATGAACTCGTGCGCGCACAGCCCGTGCTTGTTGGTGTAGAGCACGCTGAAGTGCGGCTTGAGGCGCGCGGCCATGTAGTTCGCGTTGAGGATCGCGACCTCGGTGGCGCTCTTGAGGCCCTTGGCGCCCATCATGGCGATGTACATCCACGAGATCACCAGGATCGACGCGCTGCCGTACGGCGCGGCCGAGATCGGGCCGATCGCGTGCTTGCCCGCCGAGAGCGGACGGTTGACCGGGTGGCCGGGCAGGAAGTCCTTGAGATGCGCCGCGACGCCGATCGGGCCCATGCCGGGACCGCCGCCGCCGTGCGGGATGCAGAAGGTCTTGTGCAGGTTGAGGTGGCAGACATCGGCGCCGATGTGGCCCGGGCTCGTGAGGCCGACCTGCGCGTTCATGTTCGCGCCGTCCATGTACACCTGGCCGCCGTGCCTGTGGATGATCGCGCAGGCCTCCTTGATGCCCTCCTCGAAGACGCCGTGCGTCGACGGGTAGGTGATCATGAGCGCGCCGAGGTTCTTCGAGTGCTCCTCGGCCTTCCTGGCGAGGTCGGCGAGGTCGATGTTGCCGTCGCCGTCGCACTCGATCGCCACGACCTTCATGCCCGCCATGACCGCGGTCGCGGGATTGGTGCCGTGCGCCGAGGTCGGGATCAGGCACACGTCGCGGTGCGCCTCGCCGCGGTGCTCGTGGTAGGCGCGGATCACCAGCATGCCCGCGTACTCGCCCTGCGAGCCGGCGTTCGGCTGCAGGCTCATCGCGGCGAAGCCGGTGGCCTCGCACAGCCAGTTCTCGAGGGTGCGGAACATCTCCGCGTAGCCCTGCCACTGGTCGCGCGGCGCGAACGGATGGATCTGGCCGAACTCGGGCCAGGTCACGGGGATCATCTCGCTGGTCGCGTTGAGCTTCATCGTGCACGAGCCGAGCGTGATCATCGAGTGCACCAGGCTCAGGTCCTTCGACACGAGCTTGTTGATGTAGCGCAGCATCTCGTGCTCGCCGTGGTAGCGGTTGAACACCTCGTGCTGCATGAACGGCGCGGTGCGCGCGAACGCAGCGGGGATGCAGCCCGCGGTCGCCTCGATCGCGGCGGCGCTCACCGTCGACTTCCTGCCACCCGCGAACACCTCGAGCAGCGCGTCGATGTCGGCGAGCGTGGTCGACTCGTCGAGCGTCACGCCGAGCGTGCCGTCGCCGTAGCTGCGGAGGTTCATGCGGTGCGCGTTGGCGGCCGCGAGGACCTCGCCGGCGCCGATGCCGCCGCCGAGCTTGATGCGCAGCGTGTCGAAGAACGCGTCCTTGCCGCCGTTGCCGCAGTCGTGGCCGATCTTCGCCAGCCCGCGCGCGAGCGTGAGCGTGAGGCGGTGCACGCGGTCGGCGATCTGCTTCAGCCCGTCCGGACCGTGGTAGGTGCCGTACATGCCCGCCATCACGGCGAGGAGCACCTGCGCGGTGCAGATGTTCGAGGTCGCCTTGTCGCGGCGGATGTGCTGCTCGCGGGTCTGGATCGCCATGCGCAGCGCGCGGTTGCCGTGGCTGTCGCGCGAGACGCCGATGATGCGGCCCGGCATCTTGCGCACGTACTGCTCGCTGGTGGCGATGAACGCCGCGTGCGGGCCGCCGAAGCCCATCGGCACGCCGAAGCGCTGGGCGCAGCCGACGGCGATGTCGGCGCCCCACGAGGCGGGGGTGTTGAGCATCACGAGCGCAAGCGGATCGCACGCGGCCACGACCAGCGCGCCCTTCGCGTGCGCCTTCTCCGCGAGGCCCTTGTAGCACTCGATGCGGCCGTCGGTGGTCGGGTACTGGACGAGCGCGCCGCAGAAGTCCTCGGACGGCTCGAACTTCGCGGGATTGCCCACGACGACCGTGATTCCCAGCCACTTCGCGCGCATCTCGACCACGGCGATCGTCTGCGGGTGGCAGTCCTCGGCCACGAAGAACTTCTGCCGCGTCTC
>CAMBUI010000021.1 GCA_945870915.1 Candidatus Kuenenia stuttgartensis
GGCATCGAGCCGCAGATCGTCGCCGCCGCGGCGCGGCGCGGACTCCGCGTGCGCGAGGCGCCGGTCTCCTACGCGCCCCGCTCGTTCGACGAGGGCAAGAAGATCCGCATGAAGGACGGCCTGCGCGTGTTCGTCGTGCTCTGGCGCGAGCGGCGACGCACCGCGCGCACGGTACACTCGCGCGCGTGACCGCCGAGCACGAAGCGAAATCCCAGCGACCCGCGCGGCCGAGCCGGGCGCGCATGGCCGTGCAGCTCGTCGGCTTCGCGATCGGCTGCGCGCTGGTCGCCTGGTGCGCGCAACGCGCGTTCGCGAAAGGCGGCGACGGCCTCGCGAAGCTCCGCGACGCCGAGCCCGCGCTGGTGGCGGTGCTGCTCGGGGCGACGCTGGTCTCGATCCTCTGCTCGGGCTACACCTTCCTCGCGATGGCGCGGCCGCTGCGCCGGTTCGGCGCGCTCGAGATGCAGGCCGTCAACCTGATGGCGTCGCTCTTCAACTACGCGCCCGTGCGGCTCGGGCTCGCACTGCGCTGCGCGTTCCACTGGCGGGTCGAGCGGATGGCCGCGACCGACATCGCGGCGTGGATCGCGGGCGTCGCCATCGTCACCTTGGGCGCGCTCGGATCGGCCCTCGCCGCCGGGCTGGTGCAGATCCCGCTCGGCCGGGCCGAACCGCAGCTCGACTGGATGTGGTTCGCGACCTACGGGGCGTGCCTGGTGGCGGGCTCCGCGCTCACCCTGGCGCTCGGCCGCATGCCGCTGCTGCGGCGGTTCCTGAAGGGCGGCGAGCGGGTGCTGTCGAGCCCGCGCGCGCTCGCCGAGAGCCTCGCGTTCCGCAGCATCGACCTCGCCATGTGGGGACTCCGGATGTGGGCGGCCGCGAGGATCGTGGGCGTCGACCTCGGCCCCGCGCAGGCGATGCTGCTCGCGGCCGTGGCCGTGCTCGGGGCGGGCAATCCGCTCGGCCGGATCGGCTGGCGCGAGGCGCTGGTCGCGATCGTCGCGCCGCTCGTCGTGGGCGGCGGCGCTTCGCCCGAGGAGCTCGACGCGCTCACCTCGCAGATGGCGCTCCTCGAGAGCGCCGGCGAGGCGGCGATCACCATTCCGCTCGGCATCCTCGGCGCCGTCTGGTGCCTTCGCGCCCTCCGGCGCGTACCCTCGCATCCGTGACCCTTCCGCTGCCCATCCTCATGCTGCCCGTCGCGACGCAGCGCTACAGCTGCCACGGCTGCGGGAACTGCTGCCGCGACTTCACCGTGCAGCTCCGCGACGCCGACCTCGCCAAGCTCCGCGCGCAGGGGTGGGAGGAGCGCCTCGGGATGCCGGTCACGACCGAGTTCCGCGGCACGACCTACCTCCGCCAGCGCGAGGACGGCGCCTGCGTGTTCCTCATGGAGGACGGCCTCTGCCGCATCCACCGCGAGCATGGGTTCGCCGAGAAGCCGGTCGCCTGCCAGCTGTTCCCCTTCGTGCTCGTGCCCGACGACGTGCGCACGCATGTGGGCATCTCCTTCGCCTGCCAGAGCGTGCGCGAGAACAAGGGCGCCGAGCTGCGGTCCCACCTGCAGGAAGTGGACCGCATGAGCCGCGGCGTGCCGGAGACGCGCGTCGCCACCTACAGCGCGCTCCTGTCCGACGCGATGTCGGCCAAGGACGGCGAGCTCGACGCGCTCCGCATGTCGCTCGACCGGATGCTCGCGCGCGAGGACATCGTGCTGCGCGACCGCTTCGACGGCCTCGCCTGGATCGCCGCCAGCCTCGGCAAGGCGAAGCTCGCCGAGGTGCGCGCCAACCGGTTCGGCGAGCTCGTCGCGGTGCTCGCCGGCGCGGTGCCCGCCGAGCTCGAGCACATCCAGCTCGCGCCGGCGCTTCCCAAGCAGCTCCGCCTCCTCCGCCAGGCCGCCTACGCGCGTCTCGAGGATGTGCAGGTGAACCAGGCGAAGTCGCGCGGCCGATGGCGCACGGTGCTCGCGCAGCTCCTCGCGAGCCGCGCGTTCACGCGGGGAAAGGGGCGCGCCCCGTCGGTCGCGCGCGGGCTGCTCGACGGCCTCGACTTCGCGGCGATCGCCTCGGTGCCGACGCTCTCGGAGAGCCCCGACCGCGACGCGATCGACCAGCTGCTGTCGCGCTACGCCCGCGCCACGCTGCTCGGGAACCGCGGCTGGGGCGCGGGCTACTACGGATGGCCCGCGGTGCGCGGGCTGCAGGCGCTGGTGCTCAACATCGCCTGCACGGCCTGGCTGGCGCGCGCGCTCGCCGCGAAGCGCGGGCACGCCGCCGCGACCATCGACGATGTCCGCGACGCGCTCGGCCGCATCGACCGCCACGCCGGACGCGCTCCCTGGCTCGGCTCGGTCGGCGAGCGGCTGCGGCTCGAGTTCTTCCGCCTCGACGACGGGCTGCGCCGCATCACCCGCGAGAGCATCTGATTCAGCCGCGCAGGAGCGGCACCAGCGACCGCAGTGCGTTGCCGCGGTGGCTGCGGGCGTTCTTCTCCGCGCTCGTGAGTTCCGCGCTGGTGCGGCCGTCGGGGAGCACGAGCAGCGGGTCGTAGCCGAAGCCGTTCGCGCCACGCGCCGACTCGCCGATCCAACCCTCGAAATGGCCGCGGGCCTCGGCGAGGATCGATCCATCGGGCTGCGCCACGCACAGCACGCACACGAACCGCGCCGTCCGCCGCGCGTGCGGCACGCCCGCGAGCTCGCGCAGGAGCCTGGCGTTGTTCGCCGCATCACGCTCGGCGCGCGTCGCACCCACGCCCGCGTAGCGCGCGCTGTGCACGCCCGGTGCGCCGCCCAGCGCGTCGACCTCGAGGCCCGAGTCGTCGGCAAGCACGGCCGCGCCCAGCGCCTTGGCGTACGCCACCGCCTTGATGCGCGCGTTCGCCTCGAAGGTCGCGCCGTCCTCGTCGGGCTCGGGAATGCCCGCCTCGCCCATGGGCACGCACGCGATGCCGATCTGTCCGAGAACGGCCGCGATCTCCTCGACCTTGTGCGGATTCGACGTGGCGATGACGAGTTTCTGCATCGGATTGCGCTCCACCGGCTTGCGGGACTGCCCCGTTGCTGCAGCCTAGCAGCGGAGGACACATGAAGAGGACCCGCACCGCCATCGCCGCGGCGGCGACGCTCGCCGCGCTCGCGTGCCAGCTGCACGCCGGCGCCGACATCGTCACCATCACCGCCGCGCGCGACGCGACGCTCTACCAGTCCGCCGACGGCAGCCTCGCGAACGGCGCGGGGCAGTACCTGTTCGCCGGGCGCACCGCGCAGGGACTCACCCGTCGCGCGCTGCTCTGGTTCGACATCGCGTCGATCGTCCCCGCGGGAGCGAGCATCACCTCGGCTCGGCTCGTGCTCAATGTGACGCAGGCGAACGGCGGCAACCGCGAGATGGGAGTCCACCGGGCGCTCTCCGCGTGGACCACCGGATCGAGCGATCCCAGCGGCACCGAGTCGAGCGGCGCCGATCCCCTCGCGGGCGACGCGACATGGCTCCACGCGAGTTCGGACGGCGCCGGCGGCGGCATCGCCTGGCAATCCGCCGGCGGCGACTTCGCCGCGGCGGCGAGCGCAACGCTCCTCACGACGACCGCCGGGCTGCAGACCTGGAGCAGCGCAGGCCTTCTCGACGATGTCCGCCTGTTCGCGCAGGACGGCACGGCCAACCTCGGGTGGTTCATCCTCGGCGACGAGTCCGCCTCCGCCACCGCGCGCCGCTTCGACAGCGCCGACAGCGCCGCCCTCGGCGGCGTCGCGCCAAGACTCGAGCTCGAGTTCACGGTCGTACCCGCGCCCGGCGCGGCCGCGCTGCTCGCGCTCGCCGGACTCCGCACGCGACGCCGCCGCTGACGACGCGCGCTCAGGTCTGCAGCACGCCGGTGCGGTACACGCCGCTCGGCTGCAACGGCGCCTGCGCCGCGACCGCGAGCGCCATCTCGAGCTCCGCGCGCGTCTCCTTCGGATCGATGATGCGGTCGACCCAGCCGCGGCTGGCCGCGTAGCGGATGTCCTGCTGCTCGTTGTAGCTCGCGGTGATCGCGGCCAGAAGCTGGCGGCGCATCTCCTCGTCGACCTGCTCGCCCTTGCGCTCGCGCGCGGCGAGGTCGATCGAGAGCAGCGTCCCCGCCGCCTGCGCCGCGCCCATCACGGCGAAGCGCGCGCCCGGCCACGCGAGCGTGAGCAGCGGATCGAAGGCGCGGCCGCACATCGCGTAGTTGCCGGCGCCGAAGCTGCCGCCGACGACCAGCGAGATCTTCGGCACCACGCAGTTCGACATCGCGTTCACCATCTTCGCGCCCGAGCGGATGATGCCGCCCTGCTCGCTGTCGCGGCCGACCATGAATCCGGTCGTGTCGGTCACGAAGATGATCGGCAGCCCCTTCTGGTTGCAGTCCATGATGAAGCGCGCGCTCTTGTCGGCGCTGTCGTCGTAGATCACCGCGGGCATGTTGGTCGCGCTCGACGGGCCGGCCTTGCCGCCGGGCATCTTGCGCTGCGTGAGCTTCTTCTGGTTGGCCACGATGCCGCAGGGAAAGCCCCCGATGCGCGCATAGCCGCACACCAGCGACCGGCCGTACTCGGCGCGGTACTCGTCGAAGCTTCCGCCGTCCACGAAGCACGCGAGCAGGTCGACCATGTCGTACTGCGTTCCGGGCTCGCTGCGGAACACCTGCGCGGCATCGGCCGCCGGACGCGCCGGGGCCACCGCTGCGAACGGCGCGCGCGACCTCGCCGGCGCGGTCCGCACGGCGGCGAACACGCGGCGCAGCCGCGCGATGCACGCGGGATCGTCCTTCTCGCGGAAGTCGATCGTGCCCGAGATCTGCGCGTGCATCTCGGCGCCGCCGAGTTCCTCGCTCGAGACCTCCTGCCCGATCGCCGCCTTCACCAGCGCGGGTCCCGCGAGGTAGAGGCCGCTGCCCTCGGTCATGAGCAGCGTGTCGCACAGCACCGGCAGGTATCCGCCGCCCGCCACGCAGTTGCCCATGATCGCGGCGATCTGCGGGATGCCCTGCGCGCTGATCACGGCGTTGTTGCGGAAGATGCGCCCGAAGTCGTCGGTGTCGGGAAACACGTCCTCCTGCAGCGGAAGGAACACACCCGCGCTGTCGACGAGGTAGATGAGCGGCAGCCGCGCGCGCTCCGCGATCATCTGCGCGCGGATGATCTTCTTGCAGGTCATCGGGAAGAACGCGCCCGCCTTGACGGTCGCGTCGTTCGCGACCACCATCGTGAGCCGCCCGTCGACCTCGGCGATCGTGGTCACGACGCCGGCCGCCGGCGCTCCGCCGTACTCCCGGTACATGCGCCACGCGCTCAGCAGGCCGCACTCCATCGTGCGCGTGCCCGCGTCGGCCAGCAGCGCGAGGCGCTCGCGCGCCGTCAGGCGGCCGTTCCGATGCTGGCGCTCGATGCCCGACTTGCCCCCGCCCTCCTCGATCTTGGCGGCTTCGGCGAGGTACTCGGCGGTGTGAAGGTCCAGGGCGGTCGGCGCTGCGGTCATGGGGCGGAGAATAGACCAAACGCCGCCCCCCTCGGGCTCGGTCTGGTTCCGAGAACCACGCTCCACCGGAAGTCGTGCCCACCGACCCCACGACCAACCCCTTGCGTGCTCCCCGCCGCTTCCGCTATCTTCTCCGATCCTCTTCAACAGTCAGGACCGCAGGCGGCGGGATTGCCGCCCTTCAGGGAACACCCATGAGCAACACGATCGTCGACAGCACCCGCCGCCACGCCAAGGACACCGGCTCGACCGAAGTCCAGGTCGCCTCCATCACCGCTCGCATCACCGAGCTCCAGGATCACTTCAAGGCCCACAAGAAGGACCACGCCTCGCGTCGCGGCCTTCTGCTCCTGGTCGGCAAGCGCAATCGACTCCTCAAGTACATGGCGAGCACCGACCGCGAGGGCTACCTCTCGCTGATCAAGCGCCTCGGCCTCCGCAAGTAATCCCGCAGCGCCGCGATGGCGGCGTCGTGCGTCGGACAACCTGCGCGGCACGGCCGCACTGCACCCACGCACACCGCAACCGCGGCGCCCAGCGTCGGCGCTGTCGCGTTGGCGCACGCACCACGACACATTCCACCCCTTGAAACGGCCGCGCAGAACGCGGCACTACGGAGAGACACACACATGGCAATCACTGTCGTCGAGAAGGTCATCGGCGGGCGCACGCTCCGCTTCGAGACCGGCCGCGTCGCGAAGCTCGCGAGCGGCGCCGTCATCGCTTCCTACGCCGATACCTGGGTCCTCGCGACCTGCGTCCGCGCCAACCCGCGCGCAGGCATCGACTTCTTCCCCCTCACCTGCGACTACCGCGAGAAGACCGGCGCCGCGGGCAAGTTCCCCGGCGGCTTCCGCAAGCGCGAGGGCCAGCCGAACGAGAAGGAAGTCCTCACGATGCGCATGATGGATCGCCCGATCCGTCCGCTCTTCCCCGAGGGCTTCTGCGACGAGATCCAGCTCCAGGCGTGGGTCATGTCGCACGACGGCCAGAACGACTCCGACGTGCTCGCCTGCACCGCGGCGTCGGCGGCGCTCTACATCACCGACGCCCCCTACCTCGGGCCGGTGGCGACCGTGCGCGTCGGACGCATCATCACCGAGCAGGGTGAGCGCTTCGTCCTCAACCCGACCCAGGCGCAGATGGAGTTCAGCGACCTCGACCTCGTGCTCTCCGGCCACAAGGACGGCGTGAACATGATCGAAGTCGGCGCCGCCGAGGTCTCGGAGGCCACCATGGTCGCCGCGATCCGCTTCGGCCTCGAGGAGGGCATCAAGCCGATCCTCGAGATGATGGAGGAGCTCCGCACCAAGTGCGGCGCCCCCGCCGTCCGCATGGGCGAGCTCACCACCCCGAGCGACGAGATCACCAAGAAGGTCAAGGAGCTCGCGTACGACCGCATGGTCGCGGCTCGCAAGATCAACGGCAAGAAGGAGCGCAACGAGGCCGTCGACGCCATCAAGGGCGAGGTCCTCAAGACGCACTTCGCGATCCCCGCCGGCGTCCCCTACTCGGACCACATCGAGGCCGAGAAGAAGCAGAAGCAGGCCAAGGAAGCGCTCCGCATCCTCGAGAAGAAGATCACGCACTACCTGGTCGCGCAGCACTCGATCCGCGCCGACGGCCGCAAGCTCAACCAGATCCGCGACCTCGACATGTCGGTCGCGGTCTTCCCGCGCACCCACGGCTCGGCGTTCTTCCAGCGCGGCGAGACGCAGTCGCTCGTGACCTGCACCATCGGCACCAAGAAGGACGAGCAGATCGTCGACGGCCTCCTCGACGAGTACGCGAAGAAGTTCTACCTCCACTACAACTTCCCGCCGTTCTGCACGGGCGAAGCCGGCCGCATCATGGGCCCCGGCCGCCGCGAGATCGGCCACGGCGCGCTCGCCGAGCGCTCGCTGCTCGGCATCCTGCCGACCACCGAGGAGTTCCCCTACACCATCCGCCTCGTCAGCGACATCACCGAGTCGAACGGCTCGTCGTCGATGGCCAGCGTCTGCGGCGGCTGCCTCGCGCTCATGGACGCGGGCGTCCCGATCCGCAACACCTGCGCGGGCATCTCGGTCGGCCGCTTCACCGACACCGATGGCAAGGTCACCCACGTGACCGACATCATCGGCGAGGAGGACTTCTTCGGCGAGATGGACTTCAAGGTCTCCGGCACCCGCGAGGGAATCACCGGCATCCAGCTCGACCTCAAGGCCCGCGGCCTGTCGGTCGAGGAGATCGAGAAGATCTTCGCCCAGGCGAAGGAAGGCCGCTTCCACATCATCGGGCTCATGGAGCAGGTGATCGCGAAGCCGCGTCCCGACATCTCGCCGCTCGCTCCGCGCATCACGATCGTCAAGATCGACCCGGAGAAGATCGGCAAGCTCATCGGACCGGGCGGCAAGACCATCCGCGGCATCCAGGAGATGACCGGCGCCCAGATCGACGTCGAGGAGGACGGCACCGTCTTCATCGCGTGCTCCGACGCCGCCAAGGCCTCGATGGCCAAGGCCGCGGTCGAGGCGCTCGGCGCCGAGATCAAGATCGGCGCGGTCTACACCGGCAAGGTCGTTGCCATCAAGGAGTTCGGCTGCTTCGTCGAGCTCGCCGCGGGCACCGACGGCATGGTCCATGTGAGCGAGCTCGCCCACGGCTATGTCAAGAAGGTCGACGAGGTGGTCAAGGTCGGCGACGTCGTCACCGTCAAGGTCATCAACATCGATGACAACGGACGCATCAAGCTGTCGCGCAAGGCGATGCTGCCGATGCCGGAAGCCGCCGCGAAGAACTGAGTACTTCCGACTCGAAGGACCGCACGCGCGGGCACGACCAGTCGCAACGCAACACGCAGGGGCGGCCCACCAGGGCCGCCCCTGATTTGTTTTTCCCCGAATGCGCCATCGACTTTGCGTTGCACTTGCACCCTCCGCGTTCCCCGCGCACAATGCGGTTCGCGGACTCGTCTCCGCATTCCTGGTCCACGTGCGGTTTCAGGCACGTGCGATCTGAACCACGCGAGCGAACGCTCTTGGAGTCCGGTGATGGCAGGTGCACAGTCTCTTGTTGATGTTGAAGGGGTCGTCAAGTGGTTCGACGCCCGCAAGGGGTTCGGCTTCATCGTCGGTCCCGAAGGACAGGACATCTTCGTCCACTTCTCGGTGATCGAGCAGACCGAGGGCTTCCGTGCGCTCCGCGACGGCGAGCGCGTGACCTACTCCGCGAACGACGGCGACAAGGGCTGGTCCGCGACCAAGGCCAAGTCGCTTGGCAGCCGCGTGCCTCCGGCCGAGCGCCCGGGCAACCGCGCCCGCGTCGGCGAGTGATCGCCGGCCGACTTCACCATTGTCTCGCGGGCAGACTTCCCAGCAGTCTTCCCAGCAGCCATGCCAGCAGCCAGGCCAGCAGAACTGGCCGCAGAACTGCCCGCAGACTTGCTGTGGGGCATCGCCTCTTCGGCTGATACCTTCCACTCCATGGAATGGGGTTCCTTCGCTCTCGGAGCATCCGCAGGCGGCGCCGCCGCGCTGCTGGTGACCGCATCGCTCATCACGCGGCGCATCGTGCGGCTGCGCGCCGCCGAGGAGCGCGCGCGGCGCCAGGAGCGACTTGCGGAGCTCGGTGCCCTCACGGGAGGCCTCGCGCACGAGATCAAGAATCCCCTGTCCACCATCGGACTCAACGTACAGCTCGCAAGCGAGGCGATCGCCGACTCGGCGCTGCCCGATGACGACAAGGCCACGCTCGTCCGCCGCGTCGAGACCGTGAGCCGCGAGGCTTCGCGTCTCGCGAACATCCTCAACGACTTCCTCCGCTTCGCCGGACGCATCAAGCTCGCCCCCGTCGACACCGACACCCGCGCGATCGTCGACGAGCTCGTCGATTTCTACCGTCCGCAGTGCGAGCTGCACCGCGTCGTGCTGCGCGCCGACATCCCGCTGGGCCCGGTCCACGCCCGCGTCGATCCCGCGCTGGTCAAGCAGGCGCTGCTCAACCTGCTCATCAACGCGACGCAGGCGATGGCCGCACAGGACCCGGCGCCGGGCGACGCGACCGTCCGCGAGCTGCTCGTGCGCCTCGAATCCACGCCGACCGAGGTGGCCATCCATGTGATCGACACGGGGCCGGGCATCCCCGTCGACCGTCACCGCGAGATCTTCCGGCCCTACGTGAGCGGTCGCCGCGGCGGCTCGGGGCTCGGACTCGCCGTCACACGCCGCATCGTCGAGGAGCACGGCGGCCGCATCGACCTCTTCAGCGAGCCCGGCAAGGGCACCGATTTCGTCGTGCGCCTTCCCATCGCAGGACCGGGCGAGGGCACGACCCGCGGGGCCGACGACGACGACGCGCGCAAGACGGTGCTCGACCGCATGTTCCGGCGGGCCGAGGCGAGCTCCTAGCCCTCCGACGGCCCCCGCCCCTTCGACGCCCCCACACGCGCGAACGCCGCGCAGGCGGCCCGCGCGGCGTTCGGATGATGCCTGTTCCGCCGGACCAAGCTCACTCGAGCCAGTCCTTCGCCTTGAGGCGCTCGGGAACGTAGACCTCGCTCACGTAGGAGATGTCCTTCGTGATGAGCGACTCGACTTCCATCTTGAAACCGTTCGAGAGCATCGCGGCGATCTCCTTCTGCCAGCCCTTGTGGCCTTCGAACCACGGGTAGGCGGCGATCTCGTTCGCGCGCTTGATGTCGTTGTCGGTGAGGTCGATCTTGACCGCGTCGTCGAGGCCGCACTGGCGGTAGTCCTTCGCGCGGATGCCGAGGAACTTCGCGTCGGGGATCGCGAGGCGCGTCGACTCGAACGCGAGCGAGATCGAGCCCTGCTTGATCACGCTGTAGATGTAGTGGCCCCACGGATCGTTGTCGAGCACGCAGATGATCGGCAGCTTGAGCTCCTGGTTGAGGCGCTGCAGCAGCCGCCGGCATCCGCGCGGCGGCTGGCCCGCTCCGTGCGTGAGGATGCAGTTGTGCTTCTCCCAGAAGCGGTCCTCGTTGAACCGGTTCCAGACCGTGCCCTTCTCGACGTGCAGGACGAACTTCGCCTCGCACTTCTTGAACTGGATGATGTCGGGCTCGACGATCGACGGCATCGCGTAGCCGCCCGAACCCATGCGGCGGCAGTCGATCTCGTCGCCCTTGTCGACGATGGTGATGTTGCCCACCATCGACCCGCGGTTCTCGGCGAACACATGCAGTTCCTCGCGCAGCGCGGCGAGCAGCACCTCGAGGTCCTCGAGGATCGGGTCGCTCTCGTCCTGCGTGTCGAAGGTGTTCTCCTTCGTACCCGCGACGGTGTGCTTGGCCTTGTAGAACACACCACGGAGGCTGCTTGTCTTGCCCGCCGCGATCAGGTCCTGGATCGTGCTCGCGTGGAGCATCGTCTGCATGAACTGCTTGGCCGTCTTGAGGTCGAAGAGCGGGCGCTCGGCGGTGCCGTCGCCCATCTCGAGGATGCCCTTCTTCTTGTTCCAGATCGTGTTCGACTTGGTGCGCGTCGGAATCTCGACCGCAGGCTCGCGCCCGGTGAGCGAGCGCTTGACGATCTCGTGCGCCAGCGCCTCGATCTTCGCCTGCGTGCGCACGTCACGCTCCTTCATCTTGCCGGTCGGCGGCTTCCCGCCCGAGGCGCCCTTGTCGTCTGATTTCTTTGCCATGGTTGGAGTCCTTCCCAGTCGGTTGCGTGTGCAGGTTCAGAAGAGGCGCGGATCGTCGTCCGAAAATCCCCTGCCGGCGGACTTGGACGACGGCTTGCCCGACGGTGCTCCGCCGGACGACTCCGACGTCCCACCCGCGGCGCGCTCCGCCGCAAGGTCCTTCTTCGTCTTGATCGCCGGCTCCGAGCGCTTGGCGGGCTTCGCGTCCTGCGCGAGGTCCTGCGACGCGCGCGCCGAGCCGCCTCCGGCCGTCGGGCTCTTGCCCTTCGAGCCCTTGCTGCTCGAGTCCTTGCCGCTCAGGTCCTTGCCACTCGGGTCCTTGCCACTCGGGTTCTTGCCCTTCGCGCCCCTCGCGGGTGCATCGAAGTCCAGCGGACCCACCGGCACAGCCTCCTCGATCGGCGCGATCGCGCTCTGCACGATGATCACGCCGTCGTCGTCGAAGTCCTCCTCGGCGGCCTGCTTCTTGACCTTGCCGTCTTCGTCGAGCTCCTGGTCGGCGACGGCGGTCTTCCTGCGCGCCTGCTCGAGCAGCGCGTCGTAGAGCCTGCGGGTGTCCTCGCCGGTGATGGCGTTGAGCGCCTTCGAGATCTCGCCGATGTAGCGCTCGAAGACATCGCGGCGCTCGCTCTCGCGCCGCATCTTCTGGCGCTTGCGGAGATAGGTGCCGAGCTTGCGCCCGCACTCCATGAGCGCGAGCTTCATCTCCTTGCGGATCTCGTCGTAGTCGGCGATCGCCTCCTTCGACTCGCTGGTGAACGGCACCCACACGCTCGCCATGTGGATCATCACGACCAGCGGCCCCACCGGAAGGCTGCCGCGCGGCTGCTGCATCGCGTAGTTCTTCCATGGAGTCTCGGTCACCGCCTTGAAGCTCGAGCACGCGCTCTGCTGGAAGAGCAGCGGCACGCGGTTGGCGAAGCGAATCACGCGGCCAGGCTGATCGGCCGGAAGGTCGCCGCCGAAGGCGATGGCCGCCTCGATCTGGAACGGACGCCCGCGGTAGACCTCGGCCTCGCGCGTCGACGCGGCGTAGAACTCGGCCTTGACGCCCTTGAGCAGGCCGGCCAGAAGCTGGCGAACGCCGATCGGCGCGAGGCAGTCGGTCGGCGGGGGCGCGAGCCGCTCGTCGTCGAAGGCCTTGAAGAGCTGCTCCACCTGCGGCGGCTCGATCTCGGAGACCTTCGTGCGGCTGGTCACGCCGATCGCCTTGCAGAACTTCGCCGCCGTCGGCGCCGAGACGCGGCAGAAGCACTCCTGCAGGAAGTCGTACAGCGTCCCCGACTTCTCCTTCAGCTCGTAGTCCTTGAGCATCTGGAGGAGGATGCCGAGCTCGATGCCCTTCGGATGCGGCTGGATCTCCTTCGTCTCCGGCGGAAGATCCTGCACGCCGCGCGGGTACACGATCACACCGCCGGTCTCGGAGGTCTGCGCCGGAAGCTCGGACTTGCCCTCCTCCGCCGCGGCGGCGCTGGTGCCCGGAAGCATGTCGTCGACCTCGTCCTGCGTCACGCGGGACGGCGGGACGAAGATGATCCGCGCGTGCGGATTCGCGATCGCCGTGAGCTCGAGGAACTCGTCGACCGAACCACGCCCCTTCTGGTACTTGCCCTCGAGCTCGATCGACACGCTGGTGCCGGTCGTGAACACATCCGGCGAGAGGAAGGTCCCCTCGCTGGACAGTTGCTTGGTTCCCCCCGACAGGCCGCGGAACCGCTCGGGCGGGAAGTCCTTGGTCTCCTTGTCGAGCGTCACCTCGGCCCGGTTGGTCTTGGTGTTCATCGCCAGCTCGAGGTGGTGCGCTGGCTGCTTCGCGCTGGGCTTGGTGTGGATCACCATCGGACGGCCCGTCGTGATGAGGCCGTTCATGCCCGCGGCGGAGATGCCGATGCCCTGCTGGCCGCGGGACATCTTCAGGCGGTGGAACTTGGAGCCGTAGAGCAGGCGGCCGAAGATGTTCTCCACCTGCTTCCGCACGATGCCCGGACCGTTGTCGATGATGCTGACGCGGTAGCGCGAGCTCTTCGCGGTCGCCGGACGGCGGGGATCGAGGTCCTCGATCACGACCGCGATGTCGGGCAGGATGCCACCCTCCTCGCAGGCGTCGAGCGAGTTGTCGACCGCCTCCTTGACCGTGGTGAGCAGCGACTTGCGGGGGTTGTCGAAGCCGAGCAGGTGGCGGTTCTTGACGAAGAACTCGCTGACCGAGACTTCCTTCTGCCTCGCCGACATCTCTTCCGCGGTGGCGCCACGGCGCGACGTGTCCTGCCTGGGCTTCCGTTCCTTCACAGCGCTCTCCATGGTGGATCTCCGAGGGCGTTCCATCGCCCATCTGCGGGTCGCGACATTAGCCGAAGAACGCGCGCCGGACGCCCGACCGTCGCTTCGCCGCAGGGGAACGACGAAAATCGCGGATTGGCTATACTCTCCGCCCTTCCACGCACGCGCACCCATCACTCCAACGGAGAATCCACATGGAAACCACGCTCATCATCCTCAAGCCCGACGCCGTCCAGCGCGGCCTCATGGGCCGCATCATCACCCGCTTCGAGGAGAAGGGCCTCCAGATCGTCGGCGCCAAGCTCATGCAGATCTCGCCCGAGCTCGCCGCGACCCACTACAAGGACCACCAGGGCAAGGGCTTCTACAACGGCCTCGTCGGATTCATGACGAGCTCGCCCGTGCTCGTGCTCGCGGTTCGCGGCATCGGCGCGATCACCATCGCCCGCTCGATGATGGGCGCCACGTTCGGCTCGAAGGCCGCCCCGGGCACCATCCGCGGCGACTTCGGCGTCTCGAATTCCTTCAACCTGATCCACGGCTCGGACAGCCCCGAGGCTGCCGAGCGCGAGCTCGGCCTCTTCTTCAAGGCCGGCGAGGTGATCGAGTTCCCCCGTGCGGGCGACCGCTGGGTCTACGACTCGAGCTCCGGCAAGGCCGAGTGACCGACGCCCCGAGGTCCGGCCAGGGCTTCGGCGGGGAACCGCACGGAAGCCACCGACCCCCGCCCGACGCATGAAACACGGCGGCCGAGTCCTCGGACTCGGCCGTCTTTCATTTGCGCGTACGCACTCAGAATTGGCGCACATCGGCCTCGCCACCTCCGAATCGCGCGATGACCAGAATGTCAGATGGGTTCATTCCCCATTGACGCCAATCGGAGCAGACAAGGAAGGTTCCGCTGCGTAGATAGGGGGCGGCGGTCGTATTGTCCGCACCCTTGCGAGACCGGCAACGCGCGGCTCGTCAAGCGGTTGAATCGAAAGTTGGCATTCCTCGAAAGAATGAGGAAGCAAGACCGAACTTTGGGGCTCTGAAGGCGTCTAAGCAGCGTCGTCCGGAGGTCCTCTCCAACCAGTGCGGCAGCGTCGGTGGCCGATTCGGCTCCCCACGTCTGCCAACGGGAACTAGATCCGAGTGGCTTGGTTGTTGCTTGCCTGCGGTCGTCCGTTCGGTCCGTTGAGGTCCCTGCGGGCGTCTGGTCACGAATTGCCGTGTGTTGGACAGGCGTGTGTTGGGCCGCAGTGTGAGGAATCGCGTTGTTTGCAGCCGGCAACTCGACGGAGTTGACTGGGACTGACGTTCAGTTTCCGTCTCGCAACTGCAGGGAACAGTTGCGAAGTGAATCGATCATGGAGGCATCAGTTCTCTTCTTCGTCGAAGATGCTGCCAAAGTGTCGTTTCTGCATCGCCAGCCTTACCCAGCTGGTTCCGAAACCAAACACCGCCTGTTCGGTGGCGTTCACAGGGTCGCTCGGTTGGCTCGCGGCCACGAATCCCGCCCGCCCGCCTCGCAACCTGAACCGCAAAGTCCGCCAACGAACCAGTGCCTCCGTGGAGGGTCTCCTGATGCGCCAGTCAACACTTCGTCCGAGTACCAACCCGAATGCCGATCGCCCCGAGCAGGGCACGGCCTTGAGCGTCATGCATGCCAGCATGCATGCCAGCCTGGGTGGCAGCATGGGCACCCATCTCGCCAGCCCGCCCGCTTCGAACCGAACCGATGCCCGGAGCGCGCGCCGCGAATCGCCCCTGGATCGGGCTCGCAAGCGCGGCGGCGCGGTCGCACACGACCGACCGGCACCGCACTACGGAACGGAACTCCATTCCCTGTCGATGCTTGAGGAGCGCCAGCTCAAGACGATCATGTCGGAGCCGATGGACTACATCGACCACCCCGACTACCACGAGGCGGGCGCTGCGACCCAGATCTACGGCGCCGACGAGATCACCCGCCCGGACGTCACCTGGTACCGGCCGCTGATGGATGACTTCATCTCGACCCGCAGCCGCGGCGCGCGCCCCCCGAAGGCGCAGTCCTCGGTGCTTCTCACCGGAGCCCAGGAGCGCGTCCTGTTCATGAAGTACAACTTCGCCCGCTTCAGCATCTCGGAGATCCAGAAGAAGGCCGCCTCGCGCGCCCTGACGCTGCCCGAGGCGCGGGAAGTGCTCGGCTGGCACGCGATCGCCAAGCGATACCGCGAGCAGCTCGCCGAGACCAACCTCGCACTCGTGCTGGCGATGGCGAAGCGCGTCCGCCTTTCCGAAGTCGACTTCGCCGACCTGATCGGCGAGGGCAACATGGCCCTGATGCGCTCGGTCGACAAGTTCGACTGCGGCCGAGGCTTCAAGTTCTCCACCTATGCGTGCCGGGCGATCCTCAAGGCGTTCAGCCGCCACGGCATCAAGGTGACGACCCAGCGCAAGCGTTTCGGCGCCGAGTACGACCCGGCGCTCGAGAAGTCGAACCACCTCGAGACCGTCCGCGCGACCCACGAACGCGAGTGCGCCGACGAGGTTCGCCACATCGTGGTGGCCAACAAGGCCGACCTCTCCGACATCGAGATCAAGGTGATCAGCCACCGCTTCGGCCTGGATGTCTCCCTCGCACTCGACCAGGGGACATCCTCCGTTCCCGCAGAACCGCTCACCCTCGAGCAGGTCGGGCAGGTCATCGGCGTGACCAAGGAGCGCGTGCGCCAGATCCAGAACAAGGCGCTCGAGAAGATCCGCTCCGCCCTGCAGGCGAACAATCCCGACGCCGCGGGGGAGATGGCGGCCGACATCGCTGCACGCGAGGGTCGGGCGCCCTACCCGAGCAACTGACCGATACCCGTCGAGCAACCTCGATTTCGTACCCGCTGCATCCACGCGGGACCCAGCCGACGAACGCCAGTTCAATGAGTCGCGGGGCGCGCACCCAAGCCATCGGGAGCGCGCCTCGCGGCGTTTTTGACCATCCTCGCTACACTCCGCCCCCTGCATTCGGAGCACGACATGAAGAGCAAGGTCCACGATTCCCCGAAGTCCGCACTCGAAGGCCTCGCCAAGGACGGAATCACCGTTGCCGTGGGCGGATTCGGACTGTGCGGCATCCCCGAGCAGCTCATCATCGCCCTCCGGGACTCGGGCGCGAAGGGCCTGACCGCCGTCAGCAACAACGCCGGTGTCGATGAGTGGGGACTCGGACTGCTGCTGAAGACCCGGCAGATCCGCAAGATGATCTCCAGCTATGTGGGCGAGAACGCGGAGTTCGAGCGCCAGTTCATGTCCGGCGAGCTCGAGCTCGAGTTCAACCCGCAGGGCACCCTTGCCGAGCGCATGCGCGCCGGCGGCGCCGGAATCGCCGGCTTCTACACCAAGACGGGCGTCGGCACCGTGGTCGCCGAAGGCAAGGAGACCAAGGAGTTCGACGGCGAGACCTTCGTGCTCGAGCGCGGCATCCGCGCAGACCTGTCCCTGGTCAAGGCCTGGAAGGCCGACACGAGCGGCAACCTGGTGTTCCGAAAGACCGCGCGGAACTTCAATCCCATGGTCGCCATGTGCGGGCGCACCTGCGTGGCCGAGGTGGAGGAGATCGTTCCCACGGGCGCGATCGACCCCGACCAGATCCACCTGCCTGGGATCTACGTGGACCGCATCGTCCAGACGGTGTCGGAGAAGCGGATCGAGCAGCGGACCGTCCGGGCTCGAGCCTAGTCGGAACACCGGTTATTGGACGATCTTCGGGCGAGGCCGAGTTTTCACGCGCTTGTGCAGTGCACGCGGGGATCGGTCGATCAACCCCCCGCGCCCGACCGGACAGGATCGTCCGGCGGCGGCACGCCATCATGCCCCACCGTCCCGAGCGAACCACCATCACGCGTCACCGTCGGAAGCCGCCACGCGCGGCACGGCGGACGCGCATCGCCAAACCGCCGGCGACGCAGGAAACCGCTACGGAATCCTGCATCACAATCGCCGCGACTTCGTTCGGTTCGGCTCGGAATGGGCAACGAATATCGCGCGTTGTGGAACAATGCGGGTCCGCCGCTCCCGCCCCCCGGCAGGACGGCCTCGCGCGTGACCTAGCCCCTTTGCAGCAATCGTCTTGGAGATGCCTGTGATCCGCTTCATCAGCACCAATCCGGTCCAGAAGATTCGCACCCGCCTCGCCGTCGCGACCATCGCCACGGGACTCGCGCTCAGCGCCAGCGGCGGTGCCTTTGCACAGGCCTCGCGTGGCGGCATCGCGTCGCTCTTCATCCCCGACTTCCTCCCGCGCGACCTGCCCGTGTTCGTCGACTCGCTCGGGCTCGAGGAGTGGCAGCGCCCGATCCTCGAGGCACTTCTCGATGACTACCAGACCAACTTCGCCACCGCGGCCGACGGCGTCCGCGCCAGCATGGGACAGCTGAAGGACGCGGCCGCGGGGACGAGCCCCGACAAGATCGTCGACCTCATCTCGCGCCCGCTCGTCTCGTGGGGCGAGGAGAAGAAGAAGCTCCGCAACGACTTCCTCGAGAGCGTCAAGAGCCAGTTGAGCGACGTGCAGGTCGAGTCGTGGCCGCGCCTCGAGCGCGCACTGCTCCGCGAGAAGGCGCTTCCGAACGGCGAGCTTTCGGGCGAGTCGCTCGACCTGGTGCTGATCGCGCGCGAGACCGATGCGCCGCCGGCCGTGGCCGACGCCGCGCGCGCCGCGATCGAGGACTACGAACTGAAGCTCAACCAGGCGCTCGCCGCCCGCGAGCAGGTGCTCGAGGGCACGATCGCCTCGATGCTGAGCGCGATGGGCCCGAACGACATGGAGAAGCTGCAGGGCATCCAGCAGCGCATCATGCAGCTGCGCGTGGCGGTCCGCGAGGTCCAGGACATGTCGCTGACCGCGATCCGCGATGCGCTCGGCTCGGAGTACGGAGCGAAGTTCGAGCAGCGCGCGCTTCGCCGCGCCTTCCCGGCGGTCTACGGCCCGGATCCGATGACGCCGCTCTTCGATGCCGCGCAGGCGCTTCCCGACCTCGCCGACGACCAGAAGGAGAAGCTCGCCGCGCTGCGCACGAGCTTCACCGGCGACCACGGTGCGCTGCAGGTCCGCTACGCCGACGCGATCCGCAAGTCGGAGCCGACCGAGCGGATCCGCCGCATGCGCGACGCCGCGACCAAGGCCGCCGGCGGCACCGTGAAGGCCAGCGAATCCCCCGAGATCGATGCGATCAAGAACGAGCGCGGCGACCTCTACGCGCGCTACCGCGCGCAGCTCGCCGAGATCCTGAACGACCAGCAGAAGGAGGCCGTCCCCGGCTTCGGCAAGCCGGGCGCGGATCTCGCGGGCCAGAAGTACAACGACGCGGTGCACCTCGGCACCGGCGGCGCGGCTTCAGGCGGCGACGGCGTCAGCGCGCCGAGCAAGCAGGGAAGTTCGGTCGCTGGAGGCGACGAGAAGGTGGACCCGGCGGTCAAGCCCTCGAAGAACAGCTCGCCCAAGATGAACGACACCAAGCCCGGCGAGTCGAAGCCGCCGAAGAGCCCGAAGTCGGAGTGATCGCGAAGCGGGATCTCCCCGGCCGGGGGCGCGGCACCGCATGGACGGCACCGCCGGGACGCCCCCGCTGACCGAGGCCCGCTGATCGGGGCCCGCAGGTTGAAGGACGAAACGATCGGGACGCGCACCGCAGCGATGCGCGCCCCCAACCCGAGAGAGCAGGAAACGCGTGCAATTCGGAAGCAACGGCACCAACGGAACCGCGACCGTCACCGAGATCTCGGCGCCGGTCAAGGACGCGCGCGCAGCCGCGACGCCACCCTCGCAGGACGCGGGCGTTCGTGAGCGTTGCGCGCTGCTCGGCATCGAGTGGCTCGACAAGGCGCCCGCCTCCGATCCCGCGGCGGCCGAACTGCTCGCACCCGAGATCGCGGTGCGCCTCGGCGCCGTCCCGGTCTCGATGGACGGAAACCGGCTCCTGGTGGCGATGCTCGATCCCCTCGACACCGCCGCCGTCGACGAGATCGGCGCCGTCACGGCGCGCATGGTGCGCCGCATCGGCCTCGAGGCGCCTGCGTTCCGTGAACTGATGCGCGACCGGTACGGCACGACCGCGGCACGCATGGCCGAGACGCTCGCGTCCGACGGAGGCCTCGCCGCTACCCCGGACAACGAGCACAACCTCGACGCCATCGAGGCGGACGACGTCCACCGGATGGCGGAGCAGCCCACGCTCATCAACCTGGTGAACCTCATCCTCCTCGAGGCGATCCAGAGCCGCACCAGCGACGTGCACGTCGAGCCGTTCGAGAGCGAGCTGCGCGTCAAGTACCGCATCGACGGCGTGCTCGTCTCGCAGCCGCAGCCGCCCAAGCACCTGCAGGCCGCGCTCATCGGCCGCATCAAGATCATGGCGGGCATGAACATCGCCGAGCGCTATGTGCCGCAGGACGGTCACATCACGCTGCGCTTCGAGGGCCGCAAGGTCGACATCCGCGTGTCGACCGTCCCGACCCTCTACGGCGAGTCGGTGGTCATGCGTATCCTCGACAAGAGCTCGCTGCCGCTCGATCTCAAGAGCCTCGGCATGAGCGAGCCGCACCGCGCGGTCGTCGACCGCATGATCGAGAAGCCGCACGGCCTGGTGCTCGTCACCGGCCCGACCGGCTCGGGCAAGACGACCACGCTGTACGCGGCGCTGTCGAAGCTCTACGACCCGCGCAAGAAGATCATCACCATCGAGGATCCCGTCGAGTACGAGCTCAACGGCATCAACCAGATCCCCGTGAACGCCAAGCGCGGACTGAGCTTCGCCACCGGCCTCCGCGCCATCCTGCGCCAGGACCCGGACATCGTGTTCGTGGGCGAGATCCGCGACACCGAGACCGCCGACATCGCGATCCGCTCGGCGCTCACCGGCCACCTCATCTTCTCGACGCTGCACACCAACGACGCCATCTCGTCGGTCGGCCGCCTCGTGGACATGGGCGCGGAGCCGTACCTCGCGGCCAGCGTGCTCGAGGGCCTTCTCGCGCAGCGCCTCGGACGCCGGCTCTGCACGCAGTGCACCGAGCGGCGCCCGATCAGCGAAGACACGCAGAACCGCCTCAACCCCGACGAGCGGGCACGCCTCGGTGGGTTCCAGAACGTCGGCCGCGGCTGCGACAAGTGCGGCAACAGCGGCTTCCGCGGGCGACTCGGCTTCTTCGAGATCGTGCGCATCACCTCGCCGCTGCGCGCGGCGATCGCGCAGAACCGCCCCGTGCACGAGCTCAAGGCGCTGCTCGACCCCGACTTCATCACGATGCGCGAGGACGGCATCCGCAAGGTCGCCGAGGGCATCACCACCGTCGAGGAAGTGCTCCGCGCGACGCAGGATGTCGAGGACTTCGCGTCCGAGCTCGAGGCCTCCAAGCTGAAGGGCGCCGCGAAGCACTGACCGAGCGAGACCTGAGCGCGCGACGCAGGACCGAAACGACCCGGAACCGAATCCAACGATGCCCTCCTTCCGCTACCAAGCCCTTGCCTCGGACGGCGCCATCCAGAATGGCTCGATCGTCGCGCCCGACCGCGCGACGGCGATGCGGCTCATCCAGCAGAAGGGCGAGACGCCGCTCGACCTCGCCATGAGCGAGGCCGACGCCGCGGCGGAGTCGGGTCGTCCGGCCGCGCGTCCCACCATCACCCGCTCGGAGCTCGCCGACCTGGTGCGCGAGCTGGCGACCGCGCTCGAGGCGGGTCTTCCGCTGATGCAGGCGCTGCGCACCGTGCGGCGCCAGGCCGCCCACAAGAACATGCAGGCGATCCTCGACTTCATCATCGAGCGCGTGGAGGCCGGCGTGCCGTTCCACACGGCGGCGAAGGAGTACGGCCCCCCGTTCGACGACATGACCACCGGCATGCTCCGCGCCGCGGACGCCTCCGGTCGCACCGCGGAGATCCTGCACCAGCTCGGCGACCTGCTCGAGCGCTCGGTCGAGCTCCGCCGCGAGGTGGTCGGCGCGATCATCTATCCGCTCATGATCGCGGGCCTGATCGCGGTGAGCGTGGTGGTGCTGATCGCGTTCGTGCTGCCGCGCGTCATGAAGCCGATCCTGCAGGCGAACCTCGAGCTGCCGCTGCCCACCCAGATCCTGATGGGCATGTCGGACTTCGTCGGCACCTGGTGGATGGCGATCATCGCCGCGATGCTGCTCGCGGGCGTCTCGTGGCGCAATTGGATCCAGAAGCCGCAGAACCGCCTGCGATTCGACACCTTCCTGCTCGGACTGCCCGTGGTCGGCCAGCTGGTGCGCGACATCGCGGTGGCGCGCTTCACCCGCACGCTGGGCACCCTCGTCTCGGCGGGCATCCCGATCCTGAACGCGCTCCGCATCGTGCGCGACACGCTGGGCAACCAGGCGCTCATGCAGGCGATCGACCAGGTTTCGGACAAGGTCTCGACCGGTCAGTCGCTGGCCGACCCGCTCGAGCGCTCGGGGCACTTCCCGCCGCTGCTCGTGCAGATCGTCAACATCGGCGAGCGTTCCGGCCGCCTCGAGCAGATGCTCCTGCACGCCGCCGGCTCGTTCGACCGCCAGGTCAACAACTCGCTCAAGCTCTTCACCCGCATCCTCCCGACGATCCTGCTCGTCGTGATGGCGCTGATCGCCAGCTTCGTGCTCTCGGCGATCCTGCTCCCGATCATCGAACTTCAGAAGGCCGCGGGCGCGTAAGCCCAGCCCGCACACAGGAGAACCACATGCACTCCCGAACCATCCGTCGTCCGCTCCGCCGCCTCCGCCGCGGCTTCAGCCTCATCGAGGTCATCGTGGCCGTGACGAT
>CAMBUI010000022.1 GCA_945870915.1 Candidatus Kuenenia stuttgartensis
AAGCGCAGCGCCGCCTGCGAGAACACCACGAGCGGGAGCGCCGCCAGGATGCTCTCGCTCCACATCAGCCCGACCACCGCGCCGTCGACCTTCCAGGGGCGGCGCTCGATCGTGTGCCACGACAGCAGCACCACCACCACGAGCACGCCGGGCAGCCAGAGCCCGAACGTGCCCAGCTCGAGCGCCTCGAACAGGGTCAGGATCCAGCGGTGCGCATCGATCGTCACCAGCCCCTGCCCCGATCGGACCGCATGCACCAGCAGCAGCTCGTAGACGAGGATCAGCGGCGCCAGGAACACCAGGATCGCCAGCGGCGCGCGCGATGCCTCGAGGTAGGCGCTGAAAAACGACAACCCGCCCTGCGCTCGGTCGGCGCGGGCGGGCTGGGATTTCTTGCGCTTCGGGGTCGCCATCGTCGTGCAGGGCGTGATCGGGGTGTCGTCGAGCCTGCGGCGGGTCGTGCCGACAGCCAGCCTCGACACCCGTCACACCGACGCGCGAACTCCACGCACGCACGGAAGCGCTGTGCGCGGGCAACGCGCCGACGTCGAGCGACCACCCGGACACGCCTCGACGGCGGGTCGGGCGCCGGCGCGCTTACTTCGCCTTCTTGAGCGACGCGAGCTTGGCCGCCATGCGGCTCTTGCGGCGCGACGCCGTGTTCTTGTGGATGGTGCCGGTCGCGGCGACCTTGTCGAGGGTGCGCACGGCGGCGCGCATGGCCTTCTCGGCGGCCGCAGCGTCACCGCTGGCGACGGCCTTGATGAACTCACCGCTCGCATCCTTGATGCGACGCTTGCGCCACAGGTTGCGCGCGTTGAGCTTGGCGGACTGACGGACACGCTTCTTGGCTGATTCAGTATTGGGCACGGTCGTTCCTGTCTCGTGATTCGTGCAAACGGACGAATGTCGAATCGGGGATGATGCCGAAAGTCGGCTCGGAATGCAAGTCGGGCGTGCATCGGGCGTCCGCAGGCCGGTCGGCCCCGCCCTCCGCGGCGCCCCGTCCCCCGCCGCTCGCGCGCGCCGCGTTTCCTTCGAATCGGTGCCGTTTTGTGAAATTACCTCGGTTCCAGGAAAGGTGGGCTGCGAACCCGCGGATTGTCGCGGGTACCCTCCATGCCGGTGCGCACGACCCGAGTTCCATCCGCCGTCACGGCATCCTCCGAGTGTCTCGATACGAGGCAGGCGGCCCGTGCCTTGGCCGAGGAACTGCGCGCGCGCACCCGTTGCCGCCCCGATCTGCTGGTGGTCTTCGCCTCGTTCCACCATCGCGCGCTGTTCTCGGACGCACTCGACCTGCTGCGGAGCGAACTCCACCCCCCGCACCTCCTCGCCTGCACCGCGGAAGGCGTGATCGAGGGCAGCCGCGAGATCGAGCGCACCGCCGGCATGTGCGCGATCGCGCTCAGCCTGCCCGGGGTGGTGGCCAGACCGTTCTCCTTCAGCCTGACCGATGGCCCTCCGTCGGTGTGGAGCCACGGCTTCGTGCGTGAGCGCGTGTCGCTTCCGCCCGACGAGGGCGCGCTGCCCCATCGCGGCATCCTGATGCTCGCCGATCCCTTCGCCGTCCACACCGGGCACGCCTGCGCCGCGATCGAGCACGCCGCCGGCCCGCAGGGCGCGCGCATCTTCGGCGGCGTCGCGAGCGGTGCGAGCTTCGCCGGGCTCAATGTGCTCGCGGTCGACCGCAAGATCACCAACCAGGGCATCGTCGGGCTGTCGCTCTTCGGCGATGTCGAGATCGAAGGCGTGGTGAGCCAGGGCTGCAGGCCGGTCGGCCCGCTGCTCGTCGTGACCAGGTCGCGCGGCCACGAGATCCTCGAGCTCGGCGGCCGACCGGCGCTCGAGGTCGCGCAGCGCATGGCCGAGGAACTCGACGAGCACGAGCGGGCGCTGCTCTGCGACGGACTCGCCGTCGGCATCGCGATCGACGCGGCGAAGCCCCGCCTCGGTCGCGGCGACTTCGTCGTGCGCCCGGTGATGATGGTCGACGCGTCGAGCGGCGCGCTCACGCTGTCCGAGCCGGTCAAGCCGGGCACCACGGTCCAGTTCCAGGTTCGCGACGCGGCCACCGCGCACGACGACCTCGCGCTGCTGCTCGCGGCCCAGCGGCTGCGCGATCCGCCGGCGGCGGCGCTCCTCTTCTCCTGCAACCGCCGCGGCACCCGCATGTTCGCCGCGCCGGACCACGACGCGCGCTTCGTCTCGGAACGCCTCGAGCATCCGCCGCTCGCGGGCTTCCACTGCGCGGGCGAGATCGGGCCGGTCGGGGGCCGCTCGCGCGTGCACACCGAGACCGCCTCCCTCGCGCTCTTCCGCGCGCCGCACCGCGGTCCCGCGATCGCCTGACGCGCTACGCTGCGCACCATGGCACTCGGCGCGATCCTCCTCTCCCAGGGCCTGCTCACCAACGAGCAGCTCGACCAGGCGACGCGCGAGCAGACGCGGGCGGGCGAGCGGCTCGAGCAGACGCTCGCGCGCCTCGGCTTCGCGACCACCGAACAGGTGATGCGCGCGCTCGCCGACGAACTCGCGATGCCGTACCTCCGCCTCGACGAGACCGAGATCGACGAGGAGGCCGTGCGCGCCGTCCCGCCTCGGCTCGTCTTCAAGCTGCGCGCGATCCCGGTGCGGATCGAGAACGGCCGCCTGGTGGTCGCCACCAGCGACCCGCTGCGGCTCGACGCGTTCGACCAGCTGCGCATGGCCTCGGGCATGCCCGTCGACCTCGTGGTCGCCGAGGACGACGACATCGGCATCCAGATCAAGAACCGCTTCGGCCTCGCGGGCGATGTGCTCGAGGCCCTGGGCGCCGGCGACGCCCCCGCCGCCGAGGCCAAGCAGGAGGGATCCGAGGCCGACACCGCCAGCGAGGCGAGCGTCGTCCGGCTGGTCAACGACCTCCTCTTCGAGGCGATCCGCGAGCGGGCCACCGACATCCACATCGAGCCGTACGAGCATGAACTGCACGTGCGCTACCGCATCGACGGCGTGATGTCGGACGCCGGCGTGCCGCCCACCATCCACCGCTTCCGCAACGCGATCGTGAGCCGCCTCAAGATCATGGCGAACCTCAACATCGCCGAGAAGCGCCGCCCGCAGGACGGCCGCATCACGCTCAAGCAGAAGCTCCCAGGCCAGAAGCCGCAGGAGTTCGACCTGCGTCTCTCGGTGATCCCGATGCTCTACGGCGAGGGCATCGTGCTCCGCATCCTGGCCAAGAACGCGGTGCTCGTCGGCCTCGACGAGCTCGGCATGCCCGAGGGGATCCGCACCCGCTGGTTCGACCTGGTGTCTCGGCCTCACGGGATCGTCCTCGTGACCGGCCCGACCGGCAGCGGCAAGTCGACCACGCTCTACGCGTCGCTCAAGCAGATCGTGAGCGGCGAGGTGAAGGCCATCACCGTCGAGGACCCGGTCGAGTACCACGTGCCCGGCGTGAACCAGATCCAGGTGAACCACCAGGTGGGGCTCGACTTCGCGGCCGGCCTGCGCGCCATCCTCCGCCACGATCCCGACATCATCATGATCGGCGAGATCCGCGACGCCGAGACCGCCAACGCGGCCGTGCAGGCGTCGCTCACCGGCCACCTCGTCCTCTCGACGATGCACACCAACGACTCCTGCGGCGCCGCCACGCGCCTCCTCGACATGGGGGTGGAGCCGTTCCTGGTCGCCAGCACGGTCGAGGGCGTCCTCGCGCAGCGGCTGCTGCGGCGCGTCTGCCGGAACTGCTCGGTCGCCCGACCTCCCCGCGACGGAGAGCTCCCCGGCGACTTCTTCACCGGCGAGGACGGCCTGGTGGCCGAGTCGGTCGGCTGCCGCGACTGCCGCGGCTCGGGCTTCCGCGGGCGCATCGGCTGCTACGAGCTGCTCACGGTCGACGAGCGCTCCCGCGCCGAGATCATGAAGCGCGCAAGTTCCCGTGCCGTCGAGGTCGCCGCCCGCGTCGAGCACAACCTGACCTCGCTGCGCGAGTCGGCCGCCGAACTGGTCGCGCGCCGCGTGACCACGGCGCAGGAGGCGCTCGCGGCGGTCAAGACCACCTGACGGGCCGCACCGGCCACCGGCCGGTCGACCGCGGGCACGCCTTCCCCCGCGCCCCTCCCCCGCCTCCGGCCGATTCCTGCGACCGAAGCGGATTGACGCGGGGGGGGAAACATCCGATACTCCCCGTTTCGAGTCCTCCCCCACGAACCTTGGGCTCATGGAGATATGAAGATGTCGTCTCGATCTGGCGGTTCCACTGGCGTGCTCGTTGCTCTGGTGGTCTTCGTCGTCCTTACCGTCGGCCTGCTCGCCACCTCCATCGTCCTCTACGCCGGCAAGGCCGACGCCGAGACCAAGGAGAGCCAGGCCCGGGCCGAGCTCAACGCGTTCATCAGCCCCGAGGAGCGCGGCCGCTCCGAGACCCAGGCGCTCAAGAACAACGCCGGTGGCAACAGCCTCTTCTCCTACCTCGTGGAGCAGGCCGCGCAGACCGGTGAGTTCGTCGCCAACGACCGTACCGCCGATGTCGCGCGCATGCGCTCGTCGCTCGCGCTCGGCGAGAAGGACACCGTCAAGGACGCGATGCGCAAGCTCGCCCAGGAGCGCGACGCGCGCACCCAGGAGGCCAGCGCCCTCAAGTCGCGCGCCAACGACCTGACCAAGGAGATCGACGCCCTCAAGGACCAGCTCGCCTCGGCCGAGAAGACCCGCGAGGAGGCCGTCGCCCAGATCACCAAGTCGATCGCCTCGTACCGCGACGCGGCCGACGGCTACCGCTCGGAGTTCGACAGCGCCAAGTCCGCCCTCGAGCAGGCCCGCACCGACATGTCGGAGCGCTTCGCCAGCGAGACCACCGCGCTCCAGTCCGAGATCGACACGCTCCGCTCGGAGCGCTCGGTCATCGACGACCGCATCGCCGCCCTGCAGCGCAAGGTCGAGTCGTCGTCGGTCAAGGCCGGCAGCCCCGCCGCGCTCGTCGACGCGCACATCGTCGACTACGACGCGAAGGTCGGCACCGTGTTCATCGACATCGGCTCCAACAAGCGCGTCGTCCCCGGCATGACCTTCGAGGTCTTCGACGACGCCAACGGCCTCGGCGCCGCCGCCCAGTCGGGCGCGCGCGGCAAGGCCAGCATCCAGGTCGTCAAGGTCGGCGACACCACCTCCACCTGCCGCATCCTGCGCGGATCGGGCAGCCGTCCGATCGTCAAGGACGACGTGGTCGCGAACGCGGTGTTCAACCCCGACTACAAGTTCAAGTTCCTCGTCCACGGCAAGTTCGACGTGAACGGCGACGGCAAGGCCACCACCGGCGAGGCCGACTACATCAAGAGCCGCATCAAGGAGTGGGGCGGAGAGGTCGCCGAGGGCGACGCCCTCACCGGCGACCTCGACTTCATCGTGCTCGGCGTGCAGCCGCCGATGCCGTCGCCGCTCCCGAGCGACGCCACCGAGGCCCAGACCCTCGCCTACACCGAGCAGCGCTCGGCGCGCGAGACCTACGACAGCCTCTTCCGCACCTCGGCGGACGCGGAGATCCCGGTCCTCAACTGGTCGCGCTTCGAGTCGCTGACCGGCACGGTCACCCGCTGATCCGCAGCCGATCGGCACCACCCGTGACGATCGCCATCGAACTCGCTCAATACGCGGCGGCCAGAACGGTCGCCGCTGTATTTTCACCCTTCGATCCCGACCAGAACCTCGAGACCGCGCGCCTGGTCGGCAAGGCCTACGCGCGGCTCGGGGCCCGTCGACGCGAGCGCGCGCGCACCGGCGTCGCCCGTTCGCTTCCCGAGCTCGACATCGAGACCCAGCGGAGCATCGTCGACGCGTCGATCGGGCACATGTTCGGACTGTTCATGGTGGACGCCTTCTCGATGCCGCGCACCGTCGGCCGCGAGAACTGGCACGAGCGCGTGCAGATGGCCGACGTCGGCCGCGCGATGAAGCACATCATGGGCGACAAGCCCTGCATCTTCGTCACCGGGCACATCGGCAACTGGGAGATCCTCGGCTACGCGCTGGCGCTCATCGGATTCGAGATGACCGCGCTCGCGCGACCGCTCGACAACCGCTTCCTCAACGACTGGCTCCTCGGCGTCCGGCAGAAGACCGGGCTCAAGGTCATCACCAAGTGGGGCGCGACCGACGAGATCCAGCGGGTGATCGAGGCGGGCGGGAAGATCGGCTTCATCGCCGACCAGAACGCGGGCAACGACGGCCTGTTCGTGCCGTTCTTCTCGCGGCTGGCGTCGACCTACAAGTCGATCCCCCTGCTCGCCATGCGCTACGAGCTCCCGATCGTCTGCGGCTACGCGCGGCGGGTCGGCGGCGCGTTCCGGTACGAGGTGCGGGTGAACGATGTGATCGAGCCGGCCGACTGGTCGGATGCCGACGACCCGATGCTCTACATCGGGGCGCGCTTCAACCGCGCCATCGAGTGCATGGTGCGCGAGAGTCCCGAGCAGTACCTCTGGGTGCACCGCCGCTGGAACTCGCGTCCCAAGCACGAGCGCGAGGGCGAGCCGATGCCCGCGCGGCTGGAGAAGAAGCTCGCCGCCCTGCCCTGGATGCGCCCCGCGCTGCTCGAGGAACTGCGGAAGCCGCTCGCGGCACCCGTCGATCCCGCGGCGTTGCACGACCCGGGGGCACCGATGGCGATCGATCCCCGATATCGTCCAGTCCCCCGGCCGCAGCGCCAGGGGTGAGCCGTCCGGCCCGAGCACCGCGCCATCGAGCACTCCCGTGGGCACCCGCTTCTCCAACCGCACCATCGCGATCGTCGACGACGATCCCGACATCCTGCAGTCGGTCGAGCTCGCGTTCCGGCACGAGGGCGCGCGCACGCTGGTCGCGGGCGACGGCCTCGGCGCGCTCCACCTCGTGCGCGAGGACCGGCCCGACCTCGTGGTGCTCGACATGATGCTGCCGCGCAGCTCGGGGCTCCTCGTCCTCGAGAAGCTCGCCGAAGAGCGGATCTCGGTGCCGGTGATCATGGTCACCGCCAACCAGGGCCGCCGCCACCGCGAGTTCGCGCTCGGGCTCGGGGCGCGCGCGTACCTCGTCAAGCCGGTCTCGCTCGTCCGCCTGCTCGACACCGCGGCATCGCTGCTCGAACACGGCTGACGCGCGCGCGGACGGTGCGGCGCCTTCCGCTATCATCGTCGACCGAACGACGGTCACCCTCGATGCTCGCCGACCTCTACATCCTCCAGAAGCCGCGCCTCAAGGCCGAGGGTGGCGGCCTCGTGCCGCTCGCCTCGCGCGACGAGGTCGTGCGGTTCTTCCGGACGATGAACACCCGCGCCGACCGCGATGGCGCCGATGTGCTGCACGGGCCGGGCATCCGCGTCGAGATGCCCCCGATGCAGGACCCGGTGATGCAGCTCACGCTCACCGTGACCGAGGACGAGCTGTTCCACATCCTCTTCTTCGGCACCGCGAACGAGCCGCGCGGGCGCCTGCTGCGCGCGACCATCGAGCGCGGCTGGCGCTTCTTCGATCCGGTGCGTGCGGAGTATGTGCCGCCGTACCACGACCCCGACGACGACGATGACGATGGCGACGACCGTCGCTTCGGCTCCGACGATGACGACGAGTGATCCAGAGTCCGTGGACGGCGCCGATGGCGCGATGCTCCGCGCGGCCATCGCGCGCGCGGTCGACTTCCGCGGCGATGTGACGCTCGTGCTGCACGACGGCTCGGTCGTCGAGGGCTTCGCGTTCGACGCGCGGCTTGACGCAGACAGGGGCCCCGTCTCCGGTGGTCGCGACGCCGCCCCGGACTCCGCCGCCGACTGCATCCGCCTGCTGCCCACCGACTCGACCGAGCGCCGCACGATCCCGCTCTCGCAGATCGCGCGCCTCTCGTTCACCGGGAAGGACGCCGCGAGCGGCAAGAGCTGGGAGAACTGGGTCCGGCGCTACGCCGCCAAGAAGCTCGCCGGCGAGGCCGCCTCGATCGAGTCCGACGCGCTCTGAGCGCGACCGTCGCGCGGCGAAGCACGCCCGATACCCCCTTCCCTGATCCGGGCGCGCTTTCCCTCGTCCTGTATGGGCGCGCCCACGGCGACGCCCGCGCCGATTGCGTTCTCGGGCGTCGGGTTCATCGCCGTTCGGGCTTGCCGATCGGACCGTTCGTTGCCATGATTCCCCCTCATGGATCCGCGATCGCGCACGATCCCCCAACCTTCGCCTTCACAGGTGCCAAGCGGCCTCGGCCGCGCGGGTGGTGCCGTGCCCTGCGAACGCGGTCCCTCGACCGACCTCGCCGGGGCGCTTGGCGAGGCCCGCGCCGTGCTCGTTGAACTCGAACTGAACAAGTCGATCGTCGAGAACAAGCTCGCCGAGGATCGTCGCCAGGACCCGATCCGCCAGGTCACCGGCACCAGCAGCCTCGACGCCGCCATCCAGTCGACCCGCGAACTGATCCGCCTGCTCGAGAGCGCCGCGGCCCTCGCCGACGATGCCGAGCGCGCGTAGAACCACGCCGCCGACGCCGAGCAGGCGCAGGCCCCCCCGCGAACGCACCCTAGGAACGACGGCTCCCGTCCGGCCCCGGTCGGTTCCCGCTCACGCCGCCGTGGTGGCCGCACCGGGCACGAGCGATGACCGCCCCGCCGCCGCGCCGACCGGCGCCTCGGGGACCAGTTCGCGCACCAGCGCCGCCACGCGCGCGCCTTCGCGACTGCGGCGGCTCGGGGCGAGCGTCTCGACCATGTGATCGACCCAGGACGGGTCGGGCGTCGGAAGGCCCCAGATGCGGATGTCGGGATGGCGCGACTCGCGGATCGTCTCGGCGTCGAGCGCGAGCTCCTCGAAGAGCTTCTCGCCCGGGCGGGCTCCGGTGAAGGTGACCGCGATCTCGCCGTGGCGCGTGCCGGCCCCGCTCTCGCCCGGGAAGACGGGCGCGAGTCCGTGCATGCTGATGAACCGCGACACCAGGTCGACGATGCGGAAGGGCTCGCCCATGTCGAGCACGAAGACCTCGCCGCTGCGCGACGACCGGTCGGTCAGCGCGGCCGCCTGGATGACCAGTGCCGCCGCCTCGGGGATCGACATGAAGTAGCGCGTCATGCGGGGATCGGTGACCGTCACGGGACCGCCGTCCTGGATCTGCTTGCGCCAGGTCTCGAGCACGGAGCCCGAGCTGCCCAGCACGTTGCCGAAGCGCACGAGGGAGCAGGCGGTACCCGCGGTGCGGTTCACATGCTGGATGTACAGCTCGGCGAGCCGCTTCGTCGAACCCATGATCGAGGTCGGGTTCACCGCCTTGTCGGTCGAGACCATCACGAAGCGCTCGCTGCCGACCGCGATGGCGGCGTCGACGGCGCTCTTGGTGCCGAAGATGTTGTTGTCGACGGCAAGGCCCGGGTGGTCCTCCATCATCGGGACATGCTTGTGCGCCGCCGCGTGGAAGACGATGTCGGGCTCCTCCTCGCGGAAGAGGGCGAGGGTCGCGTCGGCGTCGACGACATCGTGGAGCGCCGCGCGGCGCGCGAGGCCGGGATGGCGGCGCGCGATCTGGCGGTCGATCTCGAAGAGCGCGTTCTCGCTGCGCTCGACCAGGACGAGCTTGCCCGGGCCGTAGCGCGCGATGATGCGGCAGAGCTCGCTGCCGATCGAGCCGCCGGCACCGGTCACCAGGACGGTACGGCCGCCGACGACGGCGCGGATCGAATCCTCGTCGATGCGGCGCGGCGGGCGTCCGATGAGGCGCTGGAGGTCGACATCGATCTCGGTGCGCGGTCCGACGCCGGCAAGCTGGTCCTCGAGCGCGGGCATGAAGCGGTCGGCGATGCCGAGCCTGCGGAGCCGGGTGCGGATCGACGCGAGCAGTTCCGACATCGGGGCCGGCAGCGTGACCAGCGCCATCGCGGGCGTGCGGGTGGCGCAGATCGACTCGAGCTGCTCGAGGCTTCCCAGCACGGGCGTGCCGGCGCCCGGCGTCGCGTCGGGACCCACATGGATGCGTCCGAGCACCACGGGGGCCGCCGGGAGCAGCGCCAGCTGGCGCTCCAGGAGGTCGCAGGATGCGGCGGGGCCGATGAGGATCGCGGTGGTGCGCATGGAGGAACCCGGGTTGGTCGCTGCGGTCGCATTCGCGGCGGCGTGTCTGCCTGTGCGGTCTGTGCGGATCGTGCGAGCCGCCGGGAGGGCTATCGGCCTTCTGCGGGACCGACTTGCAGCCAATTCCCGCAAAGCCGGTCGGGCGGCACCCGCGCGGGCGGGATCAGGGGAAAAGCCTGAGGCGCGCCGTTCCCTTTGGGTCGGGCCCGCGTTTTCTCCGATAGTGCCACCATGCGCTTCCTCGTGACCGGCGGGGCCGGGTACATCGGATCCCACGCGACCCTGCGGCTGCTCGACGCCGGGCACGAGGTGACCGTCGTCGACAACCTGTACCGCGGTCATCGGGGCGCGATCGAGGCGCTCGCGAGGGTCGGCGGCCCGAGGCTCCGCTTCGTCGAGGCCGACATCCTCGACACCGCCGCGGTGGCGCGCGCGCTGCGCGACGGCGGCGTCGAGACCGTCCTCCACTTCGCCGCCCTCACGTATGTGGGCGAGAGCATGGAGCGGCCCGACGACTACCACCGCACCAACACCACGGGCGGCGAGTCGCTCCTCGCCGCGATGCGCGCGTGCGGTGTGCACCGGTTGGTCTTCTCGTCGACCGCGGCGACCTACGGCGTTCCCGACGCCGGGGCGATGCCGATCACCGAGGACACTCCCCAGCGGCCGATCAACCCCTACGGCGCCAGCAAGCTCGCGTTCGAGCAGGTGCTGCGCGCGCAGACCGCGTGGCTCTCGTCGGTCGCGCTCCGCTACTTCAATGTCGCGGGCGCCGATCCGGCGGGACGCCTCGGCGAGGACCACCGTCCCGAGACGCACCTGATCCCGATCTGCCTCGAGGTCGCGCTCGGCAGGCGCCCGCAGCTCACCGTGTTCGGCGACGACTTTCCCACGCCCGACGGGACCTGCGTGCGCGACTACGTGCATGTCGAGGACCTCGTCGACGCGCATGTCGCCGCGCTCGCGGCGCTCGAGAACGGAACCGTGGACGGAACCGTGGACAGGCAGACCCCCCACCGCTTCCTCCGCTGGAACATCGGGATCGGCCGCGGCTACTCGGTGCGCGAGGTGCTCGAGAGCTGCCGGCGCGTGACCGGCCACGCGATCCCCGCGGCGATCGGGCCGCGGCGTGAAGGCGATCCTCCGTCGCTGTACGCGGACCCCGCCGCGATCACGCGCGACCTCGGCTGGCGCGCCCGCTGGACCGACCTCGACGCGATCGTGCGCACGGCGTGGGACTGGATGCGCGCGCATCCCGCGGGATACCGCTAGCGTCGCACTCCTCGTCAGAACGCGATGTGCAGGCCGAGGCTCACCGCCAGCGTGTCGATGCCCGGGTTGTTCTCGCCGGTCTGCGCGTTCGAAAGGTGGAGCCATCCGATGCGGGCGCTGAGCGCGGTGGTCGCATCGAGCGCGATGTGCGCCCCGATCGCCGCGCGCGGCGTGAAGTCGACGCTGGTGCCATCGTCGGGCACGCGCCCGTCGAAGGCGCTGAAGCCGACGCCGGCCTCGCCGAACAGCGTGAAGGTCTCGAGGCGCGCGAAGTACCAGCGCAGCAGCACGCCGGCGCCGCCGCCGGCCGCGTTGTCGCCCGCCTGGTTGACGTACATCGCCTCGCCGAAGACGCCGACCGAGAGCCGCTCGGCGACGAACCAGTTCAGGCCCACACCTACGGCCGAGATCGTGATGCCGTTGAAGTCGGAGGCGACCAGTCCGTAGGGCTCGACGTCGCACGCGTCGGGTGCGAGCATGGGATGCGTCGCGGCGGCGTCACCGTCCGTCGACAGGGTCGCGGTGCGCGGCTCGATGCCGGAAAGGGAGACCGCGGCGAGCGGGTCGAGGTGGAACGCGCCGAGCGACGCCTCGACCGCCGCGGCCTGCGCCGTCGTTGCCGCAGCGGCCGTGAGCGTCACGCACACGGCTCCGACGCGGAGCGCCGAGCGGCGGACGGCGCGTTGAAGGACGGCGCGTTGAAGGCACGCCCGTTGATGGACGGGGCCGGGAACGGCGAGGCTGGGTCGGTCGGAGTCGGCGCGCTGCATCGAGGCATCATCCCCGCCCCTGCGCGCTTCGCAAGCGGAGCATTGCTATCGCGGCGCGGCCTCGCCGCGAAGCAGCTCGGCAAGCGCCGCGTTGATGGGCGCATTCGCCTTGGGCCACTCGAAGTCGGCGAGCTGGTCGACGCCGACCCACCGCACCTCGCTGGCGCCGAGGGCCTGCGGCATCGCCGAAGGCTTCACCTCGGCGATGAACGCATGGAGCCGCACCGACTTCTCCCGCACCACCTCGGGGTCGGAGTGCTCGACCACGAGCAGCGGCCGGGGATCGTCGACGAAGGCGTCGCGACCGATGCCGACCTCCTCCTCGATCTCGCGGACGGCGGCGACCGACGCGGGCTCGCCCGGCTCGATCTTGCCGCCGGGAAACTCCCAGAGTCCGCCGCGGACCGCCTCGGCGTGCCGTCGGGCCACCAGCAGCTCCACGCGCCCACCCTCGACGCGGCGGTAGAGCGCCGCCAGGGCGACATCAACCCAGCGGGTCGGCGCGACGTCGGTCGCAGGGGCGGTCGCGGGGGCGGTCGCGGGGGCGGTCGCGGGGGCCGGCGGGACGCTGGGGTCGTTACGGGACGAGGATGGGGAACCGCTGTCCATACGTCGAACGCAAGTCCTTTGCAGAGAGCATGTTCCGAAACAACTTCGGACTTGGAACATTCCCGGCGAAAGTCGTTGACCAACCGCCAGCGAACTCGGTACCGTGCGATCTGCGCCGAGGGCAGTCTAGCGACCGCACCGAGGCCACCACAACACCGCATTCAAAGGACCTGTGGCTCCTCGTGAGCCGCGATCCACCGTCCGGAGCGAGTCGGAGCGCGCCGGACGGTGTGTTTTTAGGCAGTGTGGTTTCGGAAGCGTGGTTCGGGAAGCGTGGTTTGGGGCAGCGTGGTCTTCACGCGCCGTCGCGCGCGACGCACCCTCCCCACGCTCACGGCGTCTGCATGCGCCCGCGCATCGCGTCGGCGCGCTCATGGAGCGCCGCCTCCGAGTCGTCACGCTCGCGCAGGGTGAAACGCCAGCGCGTGTGGTGGCGGGCGTCGATCGGCAGGATCTCGCACACGAAGTCGAAGGGCGGCTTGTCCCAGAGCGGACCGTCGACGGTGGCGCCGGTCACGACCGGCTCGTAGCCCTCCTTCTCGATGCGGAGGTCGTAGGTGCCGTCGTGGGTGATGGCGACATCCACGGGCGTCCGGCCGAGCTGGGCGTCGTTGAGCCAGACCAGCGCGCCCGGCGGGTCGGTGTCGATCCACACGCGGCGCTCGACGCAGCCGGTGCACGCGATGGCGGCGAGGACGACCGGCGCAACGCGCGATGCTGCGCGTCGGGCGTGTGCGGCGAAGGTGCGGTGGATGCGCATGGTGGCGTGGGAGTTCGCGGGCTGGGCGACGGACGACGGGCGACAGGCAACGTGCGGCGGGCGGGATCAGTCGAACTCGTCGCCCTTGAAGGTCGACGCGAGGTAGGCCTCGCGCACGCTCTGGTCGTTGATGATCTCGCGCGGCGTGCCTTCGCGCAGGTTCCGTCCCTCGTGCACGATGTAGGCGCGGTCGCAGATGCGCAGCGTCTGCTGCACGTTGTGGTCGGTCACCAGCATGGCGATGCCGTTGTCGGCCAGGCGGCGCACCTCGACCTGCAGTTCCTCGACGGTGTGCGGATCGACCGCCGCGAACGGCTCGTCGAGCAGCATGAGCTTGGGTCGGGTGACCAGCGCGCGCGCGATCTCGAGGCGCCGGCGCTCGCCGCCCGAGCAGGTGCGCGCCTCGTCCTTCGCCTTGTGCAGCAGCCCGAACTGCTCGAGCAGCTCGTGGGCGCGGGTCCGCCGCTGCTCGCGGCTGAGCGCCTGGGTCTCCAGGATCGCCAGCAGGTTCTCCTCGCAGGTGAGGCGCTGGAACACGCTCGGCTCCTGCGAGAGGTACCCCATGCCCGCGAGGGCGTGGCGGAACATCGGCTCGTGGGTGACCTCCCTGCCGTCGAAATGCACCGAGCCACCCTCGGGGGTGATCATGCCGATCGCCATGCGGAAGCTGGTGGTCTTGCCCGCGCCGTTGCGGCCGAGCAGCCCGACCACCTCGCCCGCGTTGACCTCGAACGACACGCCGTTGACGACGCGGCGTCCGGAGTAGGTCTTCACGAGGTTCCTGGCTTCGAGCAGCGCCATCGCCGCAGTGTAGCGTTCACGGCAGGCGCGGCGTCGCTAGCGGAGCACGCGCAGCACCACCGGATAGCGGAAGACCTCGCTGCCCGCCGCCGCGACCGCGCCGCGCACCAGGGAGACGAGCCAGACCACGATCCACGGCACCAGCACGAGCCAGCCCACGCAGATCACGAGCAGCAGGATGAGCATGGTGAGCTGCGCGTTCACGACCTCGCGGCCGTGGTCGTCGACGAACGGCGACCTTCCGCGGAACCCGAGCCAGAGGACCAGCGGAAGGAACGGCGCCAGCGGCGCCAGCGGCCCGAGGATCGCGAAGGCGAGCGGCCAGAGGTGCATCGCCGCCGCCACCACGCGGTCGACATCGCGGGCGTGCGTGTCCCGCACGCGTCCGTTGGGCAGCAGGCGCCACCGGTCGAGCGCGGCGTGGGTCGACTGCTGCCGCGTTGGGCCCGGGACGGCGGTCGGCGCGGCGGCCGACGCAGCATTCGTCGGGGCTTTCGGGGAAGTTGATGGCGCGGTATCGGTCACGGATGCGTCGTGCGGGATGGGTCGGCGCGGGTCGCCGGCATTCGGAATCGCCTCGTGCCCCTTTCCGGGCGCGACGGACCTTCCCGGCGCGTCAGGCATCTGCTGCCGTGCCGCGCGTGTCCTCGGACACGGGCTCGCGCACGGCCTCGCGGAGCAGGATCCCGATGCGGTCGATCTTGGTCGGGCTCGCCGCGAGGATCTCGAAGGTCGCCTCGGGAGTCTCGTCGCGCTCGCCCTTCAGCGGAACGCGGCCGAACCGGTCGAGCAGGAATCCCGCGACGGTGTCGAAGTCGCCGTCCTCGGGGAGCGACAGCCCGAGGCGCGCGTTGAGCTCGGCGATCGGCACGCGTCCGTCGGCCTCGAACCGCGTCGGGTCGATCCGCCGCATCTCGGGCGGCAGCTCGTCCTGGGCCTCGTGTTCGTCGTGGATCTCGCCGACGATCTCCTCGAGCACATCCTCGATGGTGCAGATGCCGGCCGTGCCGCCGTACTCGTCGACCACCACCGCCATGTGCACCTCGGCGCGCTGGAAGTCGCGCAGGAGCTCGCCGATCGGCTTGGTCTCGGGCACGCGCAGCGGCTCGCGCAGGATCGACCGCAGGCTGAAGCCCGGCGCGGTCGCCCCGAAGTGCCGCACGAGGTCGCGCACATAGAGGATGCCGACGATCTGGTCGACGCTCTCCTCGTAGACCGGGATGCGCGAGTGGCTGTTGGCGGTGATGTGCCCGCGGACCGCGTCGAGGTCGTCGCTGAGCTCGATCGCCTCGAGGTCGGTGCGCGGCGTCATCACGCTCGCGACGGTGGTCTGGCCGAACACGACGGCGCGCTGGATCAGCGTGGCCGCCACCGGGTCGATGTCGCCCTCGCGCTTGTGGTCCTCGATCGAGTGGATGAGCTCCTCCTCGGTCTCGTCCTCGCGCAGGTTGGCGCCGGTGAGCCGCCGCACCACCTCGTCGATGAGCCCGACCGCGGCGAGCAGCGGCCCGACCACGACCAGCGTCACGCGGACGAAGCCGAGGCTCGACGCGATGATGCCGTAGGTCGCGTGGCGCGCGATGGCGCTCGAGAGGACGCTCGTGAACAGCCACACCAGCGCCACCGAGACGGCGACGGTCACGGCGAGTCCCGCGAAGGTGATGCGCGCCGAGTCGCCGAACCCCTCGACGCAGACCAGCACCTGCGCGAACAACGTCACGCGGCCGACGGTGCGGAAGAACGCGACCGCATGGGAAGCCTCGTGAAGGCGATCGAGAAGCCAGCGGCCGGAGCCGAGGATGCCGCGCGCCTCGAGTTCGTTCTCGAGTCCGGAGCGGCTGGCCTGGACCATCGCGAGGTTGAGCGCGGAGAAGTAGCTCGTCGCGGCGACGGTCAGGCTGATGGCGAGGATCAGGTAGGGCGTCACGGCTGTGATGTCGGCGTTTCAGGCCGTGTGGGCGCAGCGTATACGGCGCCGATGCCCCCTGCCGCGAGGATCCGATCCTCCTCGGCGTGGATCGCGCGGAACCCGGCCTCGGTGTCGTCCCGATGTCCGCAGGCGTGCAGGGTGCCGTGGACGGCGTAGAGCAGGATCTCGCGCTCGGTCGGGTGCCCGCGCAGCGCCGCCTCGCGGGCGGCGACATCGGTGCACACGATCAGGTCGACCTCGACCGCGGCGGCGGGATCGCCCTCGTCGTGGCCGGGAAAGCTCAGGACATCGGTGGTGCCCTCGACGCCCGAATATCGGCGATGGGCGGCGTCCATCGCGGCGTCGCCCACCAGGAGCGCGTCGACCCGGGCGACCGGCCGGGGGAAATGCGGCAGCAGCGCCGCGAGGTCGCGGGCAAGGCGGTCGCGGTCGAGCGAGGGCGGACAGCCCTCGCCGGCATGGAAGGTGACGCCCGGGACCGCCGCTCTCAACGCGCGACCGTCAGCGGAATGGTGCTGACCGGCACCGCGTACGGCTTGACGCGCGCCTCGAACTCGCCGCGGAACTTGTTGACGATCGTGCGGATCGCCCAGTTGTTGCCGTCGGCGAGGCCGCAGATCGTCGTGCCCGGCGAGAGACCCATCGAGCCCGCGATCTCGAGCAGGAGATCGAGGTCCTTGGTGGTCGCGTCGCCGCGCTCGATGCGCGAGATCAGCTTGTAGATCCAGCCCGCGCCCTCGCGGCACGGCGTGCACTGGCCGCACGACTCGTTCTTGAAGAAGCGCGCGATGTTGCGGGCGACGGCCACCATGTCGGTGTCCTCGTCGAAGATCGTCGGGCAGGCGGTGCCGAGGCCCATGACGTCGCAGCGGCGGCCGATGTCGAAGTCCATCGGCGCGTCGTACTGGTCGGTGCCGAGCACGCCCATCGACACGCCGCCGGCGATCGCGCCCTTGAACTTCTTGCCGCCGCGCATGCCGAGGCAGTGCTTCTCGACGAGGTCCTTGAGCGGGATGCCGAGGTCGCACTCCAACACACCCGGGCGGTTCACATGGCCCGAGACGCCCATGAGCTTCATGCCGTAGCTCGGCGCGCCGCCGATGGTGCTCTCGCAGCCGAGGCCCTTCCACCACGCGAGGCCGCGATCGACGATCGGGCTCACGGCGGCGAGGGTCTCGACGTTGTTGATGATGGTCGGGCGGCCGAAGAGGCCCTTGACCGCGGGGAACGGCGGCTTGAGGCGCGGCCAGCCGCGGCGACCCTCGATCGCCTCGAGCAGACCGGTCTCCTCGCCGCAGATGTAGGCGCCCGCGCCGCGGTGCAGGTAGCAGTCGACGGCGAACCTGGACTTGCCGTTCAGCAGCCCCTGCTTGCCGAAGATGCCCTTCGCGTAGGCCTCCTGGATCGCCTTCTCGACGATCTTGGCCTGGTGGTGGTACTCGCCGCGGATGAAGAAGTACGCGGTGTCGAGCTGGCAGGCGTGGCACGCGATCGCGATGCCTTCCATGATGATGTGCGGGTCGTAGTCGCACAGCAGGCGGTCCTTGAAGGTGCCCGGCTCGGCCTCGTCGCAGTTGATGCAGAGGTAGCGGCGGCCACCGTCGGGAGGCGGAAGGAACGACCACTTGAGGCCGCAGGAGAAGCCCGCGCCGCCGCGGCCGCGCAGGTTCGCGTCCTTGATCAGGTTCACGACATCGGCCGGCTGCATCTCGAGCGCCTTGCCGAGGGCCGTGTAGCCGCCCGTGGCGATGAACTCATCGACACCGACCGTCTTGCGGGTCTTCGGGTCGCCCCACGGGTGGGTGGGGATGCGCTTGGTGAGGATGGGCTCGGTCATTGGCATGGTCGTTCGCCTGTGGAATCCGCGTCGAGCGGGTCGTACACAACTTCATCGATCGTGGTGCGGCGGAAGACATAGTCGCCGCGCCGCACTTCCTGCACCCGTCGTCCGACCTCGCGGGACTTCCCGTCGGTCGGGTCCTCCGCCGGGGGCGCCGGCGGTCTGTCGTCCTCGAGCCCCTCGCGGATGCCGCGGAGGAAGCCCTCGAGGTTGTCGAGCAGCGATGGCGCGCGCGATGGCTTGCCACCCTGTTCGCCGGGGCCGGGCATCAGTGGTGCCCGCCGCCCTTGCTGTCGCCCTTGCCGTCGCCCTTGCCGTCGCCCCGCTGCGCCTCGTCGATGAGCGCATCGACCTTGGCGATGGTGAGGTTCTCGTGGAGCTTCTCGTTGAACAGCGCCACCGGCGCGGTGTCGCACGAGCCGAGGCACTCGAGGGCCAGCAGCGTGAACTTGCCGTCGTCGGTGGTCTCGTGCGGCTCGATGCCGAGGCGCACGCGCACATGGTCCATGAGCTTCTGGTGGCCGCACACCTCGCAGGCGATCGACTGGCAGATGCCGATCACGCACTTGCCGACCGGCTCGGTGTGGAACTCCTCGTAGAAGGTGACGGTGTCCATCACATCGGCCGGCTTGATGCCGAGGAACGACGCGATCTCGACCATCGCCTGGTACGGGATGTGGCGGTACTCGTGCTGGATCTCGTGGAGGATCGGGAGGAGCGCACCCTGCTTGGTCGCGTAGCGCGGCAGGATGTCCTTGGTCCAGCGGTCCTTCATCGCCTGCGTGCAGTACGGCTCGGCGCGGGTCGGGATCTTGGTCGTGGCGGACGGTTTGGTTTGCCAGCTCATGTGTGTCTCTCGCTCCTGCCTCGCACCAGCGGTCGCCGCCGCAGCAGCGACCGCTCGGATTTTGCCTTGCCCGCTCCGGCGAGGATCGCGCCAAGCGGTCGGAGAATTCAGCGGTCCAGCTCGGCCGCGATGATGTTGAGCGATCCCAGCACCGCCACGATGTCGGCGAGCTGATGGCCCTCGATCATCTTGGGGAACATCTGGTAGTTGATGAAGCACGGCGGGCGGGTGCGCGCCCGGAACGGGTACTTCGAGCCGTCGGCGACGATGTAGTAGCCGAGCTCGCCGTTGGGGCTCTCGATCGCGCCGTAGCCCTCGCCCACCGGGGTGTCGAAGCCGCGGTTGTGCATGTAGAGCTCGAACAGCTGGATCACGCCCTCGATCGAACCGTAGACATCGGCCTTGTTGGGCACGACCAGCTTGCCGTCGGCGACGGCGTTGATCGGGCCGCCGGGGAGCTTGTCGATCAGCTGGTCGATGATGCGGGCCGACTGCTTGATCTCCTCGAGGCGCACGAGGTAGCGCGAGAGGCTGCAGCCTGCGCTCGCCACGGCGATCGAGAACTTGACCTTCTCGGCGCCCTGGCCGTCCCAGTTGTCGGCGTAGCAGAGGTACGGCTCGTCCTTGCGGAGGTCGCGGCGCACGCCGGCGGCGCGGGCGTTGGGACCGGTCATCGACCAGGCGATCGCGTCGTCCTTGCTCACCGCGCCGACGCCGTCGAGGCGGTCGACGAAGATGCGGTTCCGGTTGCACAGCGTCTCGAGGTCGGTGATCGCCTTGGGCAGGCGGACATCGATGAAGTTGCGCACCATGCGCTTGAACACCTCGTCGTCGGGGATGTCGCGCCAGGCGCCGCCCACGCGGGTCCAGTCGGGGTGGAACCGCTGTCCCGAGATGTACTCGATGATGTCGTAGATGAACTCGCGCTCGTTGAACCCGTAGAGGAAGCCGGTGAACGCGCCCAGGTCGAGGGCCGCGGCGCCCACGCACAGCAGGTGGTTCTGGATGCGGCCGAGCTCGCACATGATGGTGCGGACGGCCTTCGCGCGCGGGGTGAGCTCGACGCCGAAGAGCTTCTCGACCGCGTGGTGCCAGGCGATGTCGTTCACGATCGGCGAGATGTAGTCCATCCGGCTGATCGTGCAGACGTACTGGTTGTAGTCGTGGTGCTCGCCGAGCTTCTCGAAGCCCGAGTGCAGGTAGCCGATGTGCGGCGTGCAGCGGGCGATGCGCTCGCCGTCGAGCTCGAGCACGAGGCGGAGCGTCGTGTGCGTCGCGGGGTGCTGGGGACCGAAGTTCAGGACCCAGCGGTCGGGGGCCTGGAAGTGGTCCTTGAGGTAGTCGGTGTCCTCGACGTCGAGGCCGAAGCCCTCGCCGGGGGTGAGCGTGTACGGCATAGGGCGGAGAGTATAGGTCCTCCACCCCCTGCGTTGGGCGCTCAGAACGCGCCGGGCCGGAGGAATGGGTTGGTGGCGCGCTCCCGGGCGATGGTGGTCGAGGGACCGTGTCCGGGGTGCACCGCGGTTCCATCGGGCAGGTGCATCAGGACCTCGTGGAGCGTCCGGTGCATGTCGTCGCGGTTCGAGGTCGGGAAGTCGATGCGCCCCATGGAGCCGGCGAACAGGGTGTCGCCCACGATCGCCAGGTTGGCCTCGGGGCACCAGAGGGTGATGCTGCCCGGGGAGTGCCCCGGCGTGTGCAGGATGCGGAGGTAGTACGAGCCGAGCTCGAGCATCTCCCCCCCGCCGACGCAGGCGTCCGGCGGCGGCGCGCTGACCGGCGGCGGGATGAAGGCCGAGAGGTTGAGGTTCGGGTCCTCGTTGAACTCCTTCTCGAGGCGGTGGCAGAGGGTGTTCACGGGTCCGAGGCGCAGGCGCATCGCCGCGAGGCCGGCGACATGGTCGCAGTGGCAGTGGGTCAGGATGCAGAGCGACGGCTTGAGCCCCCGCGCTTCGATGAAGTCGAGCATCGGCTCGGGCCGGTACGAGCAGTCGACGATCCAGCAGGTGCGGGTCGGGTCGGCGTCGTCCCACAGGACGAAGCAGTTGGTCTGGAAGTCACCGAGCGTGAACCGTTCGATTGCGAGCGCCATGGCGACAGGGTAGCGACCACGCGCGGTCGGCTTTCGCTACGCTCCCGACATGCGGTCGCCGATGGCAATCTTTCGTGTTTTCACGCGCGCCGCGGAGGTCGTCACGCGCGCCGCGGAGGTCGTCACGCGCGCCGCGGGGGTCGTCGCCCTCGCCGCGGGCGCGCTGCTCGCCGCGGGCTGCGACACCATCTCGTCCGACCTGAGCGGCTTCTCGCAGAGCTTCTCGCAGCCGACGCCCGCCGAGGCGGCCCGCTGGGCGGCCGATCCGAACGACCGCGAGAACGCGCGCCGCGGCACCATCCTGCTGGCGAACGCGCCGTGGGGCGGCACCGAGGCGTATGTGCGGATGTACCGCCTGTACGCCGAGGATGCGCTCGATCCGCTGGTGCGCGCCGCGGCGCTGCAGGCCCTCGGCCGTCACGGCGATCCCCAGGATGCGCAACTGGTGGCGAAGAGCCTTCCGAGTCCGTTCCGCCAGGTGCGGCTCGCGGCGGCGAAGGCGCTGCAGCGCCTGCACGATCCGGCGGTGGCCGACCTCCTCTGGCCCCGTCTCGTCGACGCGAACGAGGACTCCGACGTGCGCACCGAGATCGCGATCGCGCTCGGGCAGTACCCCGCGCCCGCGGTGTTCAACGCGCTGGTCGCCGCGCTCTCGCAGCGCGAGCTCGCGGTCAACATCGCCGCCGTCGACGCGCTGCGCACCATGACCGGCATGGATCACGGCGTCGACGAGGACGCGTGGCTCACCCACATGGCCACCGCGAAGCAGCCCTTCGTGGAGTCGCCGGTGTACCTCTACCCGGTGTTTGCGCGCGAGCTCGACATCTGGGACCACCTGCTGTTCTGGAACCCGACGGTGTTCGAGTCGCCCGACGTGCCGATCGGCATGAAGGTGCTCGGCGTCCGGCGGACGAGCGAGCTGGCGGGCGAGGCGCCTGCCCCCGCCACGGAACCGGGCTCATGAGCACGCATGACAT